>NZ_JARAYJ010000006.1:0-391603 GCF_033794345.1 Streptomyces niveiscabiei | reverse complement strand
CTACGACACCCTGCGCGCCGAACGCCTCCCCGCCGCGCTGCTCCAGGGGCAGCGGGACTACTTCGGGGCCCACACGTACGGGCGGGTGGACAAGCCGGGTGCGTTCCACACGCACTGGGCGGACGCCGAACGGCCCGAGACCGACGCGTAAGCGGCGTCTCCCCGGGCGGAGTCCGCGAGTACGGGGTCCACGCAACGGACCCCGTACCGCCGGTACTTCACCCGGCCGTCGCCGGTCGCACCGTCAGGATCTGCTGGGCCTGTCCGACCGGGCCGTGGACGTCGTACAGGACCGTGCTGGTCAGCCCCTGCCCCGTCGGCCCGAAGGTGACGGTCGTGTCGAGCCCCGTCCACGGCCCCTCGGGCTGTCGGTGGAGGTGGACCGTGAGGTCCACGTTGGGGAACATCCACTCCGTCGGAGGACGCCGTACGGCGACGCCGTTGGCGGTGTCGACGAGGGTGAGGAACGAGGTCAGCGGGCTGACCGGCTCGCCGGCGACGAGGGCGTACGGGGAGGAGATCCACGCCGTCCCCCGGCCCGGGACCGGCGGCGCGGGCATCCGTACGTCGAGCGACGCGATGTACCCGCCCGGCCAGGTCTCGGCCATCGGCCAGGACGGCGACGACTCGGGCGGCGGCAGGAGTTCACCCGTACCGCCCGCGACGGAGACCGTGTCGACGGCCGTCAGCAGCCAGCCGCGCGCCCGCACCACAGCTCGGCCCGCGATGCGGACGACGGCCTCGATCAGCTCGATCGTGCGGCCCGGCCGGACCGTCTCCACCTCGACCTCGCACTCGTCCAGGGCGAGCCGGCCCAGGATGTCGTAGCTGACGCGGGACAGGAGCAGATCGGGGCGGTTCGCGAGGTGCTGGTCCATGGCGTGGACGATCAGACCGCCCAGCGGACTGAAGTGCTGCTCGTCCGGAGCCCAGGCGCCCTGCGCGTGGTGCGTCGGCTTGAAGCGGTGTTCGTCGATGCGCTCGTAATAGCTGCCGGGGGTCAAGGGAAACCTTTCCTCGGGGGTGCTGACACCGGGGGCGGTGACAACGTGGTCGTTACATCAGATTGAGCAAGGCTACGTACACGGCCGTCCCGAGGCCCACACTGAGGATCGTCCGGCGGCCGAACAGCAGATGGACGACGACCGTGACGGCGACCGCGAGCAGCGCGTACCCGGCGCCGTGCGGGTCCTTCGTCACCGTGCCGTGCAGCGCGGTCACCGCGAGGACCAGCAGGATCCCGACCGGCATCCACACCGCGAGCCGCGCGACCAGCGGGGAGTCCCGCAGGCGGCCCAGCAGCGCGAACGGCAGGGCGCGCAGGGCGAAGGTGATGCCGAAGACGATCGCGAGGACGGCCAGCAGGTACGGCGTACTAGGCATCGGCGGCGGTCCGTTCCGTGAGGGCGTGGCGGGCCAGCAGCAGGCCCACGAACAGGAGCAGCGCCGTGAACATCGCGACGCCCGGCGTGAGGAGCAGCGCGACCGTGACGCTCGCCCCGGCCAGCAGGGCGGACGGCACCTGAGCGCGGGAGCGGAACGCGTCCAGCGTCAGCACCGTGAACAGCGCGCACAGCGCGAACTCCAGGCCCTTCACCGGAGCGGGCAGCGCGCTGCCGAGCGCCACGCCGAGCAGGCCGCCGCCCACCCAGTACGCCTCGCACGCCGCCTGCATCGCCAGCAGCCGGGGCGCCGAGCGCTCGTGCTCGGGGAGCGACGCGTTGACCGCGTACGCCTCGTCGATCATCGCGTACACCGCGTACGTCCTGGCCAGGGGGTGTTTCACCAGGTGGAGGGGGAACGAGAACGCGTAGAACACGTGGCGGAAGTTGACGACCAGGACGGTCACAGCGATCGCCGCGAGCGGGGTGGTGCTCGCGATCATGCCGACCAGGAGGAGTTCCAGGGAACCGGCGAAGGCGGCCAGGGAGAGGGCGGGGGTGAGCCACCAGGGGAGGCCGGCCTGGAGGATCAGGAGGCCGAGGGCTATGCCCAGGGGGAAGATGCCGAGGCCGGCGGAGAAGGAGTCGCGGACACCGGCGGTGATCTGGGCGCGGGTGGTCTTGCGGCGGGGTTCTCGCGGTGTGGTGATCGCGTCGACGGGCTGTTGCACCCCTTCATGGTCCCGCGAAACGCGCGACAAGTGGTTGCGAAAATTGCCCTGAGAACGGCTCGTGGAGCAATCTTCTTCCATGGATGCGATCGATCTGGCAATCATCTCCGAGCTGGAGCGGGACGGGCGGCTCAGCAACGTGCACCTCGCCGCCCGCGTCGGCCTCACCACCGGGCCGTGCCTGCGCCGGGTCCAGCGGCTGGAGGCCGAGGGGGTGATCCAGGGGTACCGGGCCGTCGTCGACCCCGCCGCCCGGGGCCGCGCCTTCGAGGTGCTGCTCGATCTGAGCCTGGAGTCGCAGGACGCGGCGACCGTCGAACGCTTCGAGGAGACCCTCGCCGGGGCGGACGAGGTCCTGGAGCTGCGGCGGCTCTTCGGCGCCCCCGACTACTTCGTGCGGGTCGCCGTCGCCGACCTCGCCGCGTACGAGACGTTCATGAGTACCCGGCTCATGACCATCCCCGGGATCAGGAACATCGTCTCCCACTTCACGATGAAGACGATCAAGCGGGAGCCCTGACGGCTACAGTGCCCGGATGTACGGGAGTTATCGAACGAACGGGCTCTGGGCAGGCGTCGGGCTCTCGCTCACGGCGCTGCTGGTCGGCTGCATGGTCGCCTCGGTCGGCATGATGGAGTTCGACGAGCGCTGCATGCACGGGCTGACCACCGGCCCGGGAAAGCTGTTGCGGACCCGCGACCAGGCGTTTCCGCCCGCCACCGTCTGCGAGTTCGAGCACGGGGACGTGTCGTCCATCGGCGGCCACGGACTGCTGAACGTCCTCATGTGGGCCGGTCTCGCGATCCTGGTGACCTGCCTGCTGGTCGCCCTCGTCGCGGAGTGCCTGGAACCCCCGCTGGGCGGCCGGTTCGTCGGGCCGATGACCAGGACCGCGAAACTCCTCCGCACGGGAACGGCGTTCCTCGTCCTCGGTTCGGTGTTCGCCGGCGCCTACGCGCTGTTCGGATGGCGGCTGCTGGCAGGACCCGCGTCGGCCTGTTCCCGGGGCGCGGACTGGGGGAGCAACCAGCCCAGGACGCTGGAGTACACCCTCTTCCCACCCCAGTTCACCTGCCAGTACGGCAGCGGCCTGACCCGCCGGATGAACCCCGAGTGGGTCGCGTCCTTCACGCTCGAACTCGCCGCCCTCGCCCTGCTGTCCGGCCTCGGCTTCGCGCTCGCCCTGCGGCGCCTGTGGCGGGAACGCCGTACGGCCCCCGGCCGGAGCCGGGAGCCGCAGGCGGCGTGACGTGCCGTCAGGGCACCGACACCTCGAACCGCGGGACGCGGACCGAACCGCCGAGCGCCCGGGTGGCGTGGTTGAAGAGGGCGAAGCGGTAACCCATGAAGAACTGCCAGGCGTTGCCCATCGAGAAGGCCGGGCCGAGCCGGGTGAACGAGACGCCGTCGAGGCTGTAGGAGAAGGTGCCGGAGCGGGCGGCGCCGGGCCGGATGTCCGCGTTCGCGCGCAGCCAGAGCCTGTTCGCCGTCACGGGTACGCTCGCCGCCTCCGTACCCGTCCCCGTCGTGTTCCAACTTCCGTCCATCGTCAGCCCGTTCACCATCACGAGCCGCGTCGCCGCGCCCTCCCGCTTGACGCCGATCCACGCGGAGGAGTCCCGCAGCAGCGCGAGCCCCGCGCGGTCGCCGTCGCGCATCGCGGCGATGTCCAGGGTGACGGTCGCCGTCGAACTCGGGCCCTGGATACGGTGGGTGAGGGTGTTGCGGGCCCAGTACAGGTCGTTCGTGACCGTCGCCGTGGACAGCGTGAGGCCGTTGTTCACCGACCACTTGGTGTCGTCCGGGTTGTGGTTCCACTCCCACTTCGGCTTGAGCGTCGTGCCGTCGAAGGTGTCGACGCCGATCATCGGCGCGACCTGACGCGGGGGAGTGGGCAGGACGGGGCTCGGATACGTCGATCCCCAGGCGCCGTTCACGAGTTGGAGCACCGGCCAGCCGTCCGACGTCCAGGTGACCGGCGCGAGGACCGGGATCCGGCCGCCCGGATAGGCGTCCACGAAGGCGAGGTAGTACCAGGCGCCGGTCTGCGTCTGCACGAGCCCGCCCTGATGCGGCACCCCGCCGCCTGGCACCGGACCCGGCAGGTTCAGCAGCAACTGCCGTAGCGTGTACGGGCCGAAGGGGCCGCCGGAGGACTTCAGGACGTACTGGCCGTTCGCCGGGCGGGTCAGGAAGATGTAGTAGCTGCCGCCCACCTTGTAGAACCGCGAGCCCTCCAGCGTCCCGATGCTCGCCGGGGTGCTGAACACCTGCTGCGCGCGCACCTGGCTGCGGCCGTCCGGCGCCAACTGGGCAACGCTGATCGTGGTGTTGCCGTACGCGACGTACATCGTGTCGTCCGTGTCGACCAGCAGTCCGGCGTCGTAGTACACGTTCCCGAGCGACGCCAGCCGGTTCCACGGGCCCTCCACCGAGGGCGCCGAGTAGAGGTACGTCCGCGCGAAGTCGATCTGGCCCAGCCAGTAGAACGTGCGGTTGCTCGGCCGGTACGCCAGGGACGACGCCCACACGCCGCGTACGTAGCCCCGGCCGCCGTTCAGGTCGTACTTGGCGCCGAAGTCCAGCCTCGGGACCGAGTGGCCGGCGAACTCCCAGTTGACCAGGTCGTAGGAGCGGAGGATGGGGGCGCCGGGGGAGTAGTGCATCGTCGAGGCGGAGTAGTAGAAGGCGTCGCCGACGCGGATGACGTCGATGTCGGCGAAGTCCTGCCACAGGACGGGGTTGGTGTAGGTCGCGGCTGCGGTCGTGGCGCCGGCGGTGCCGGGGAGGGCGGCTCCCACGATCAGACCGGCTCCGGCCGCCAGCGCTCCGCGCCGGGTGATCTGCTGTCCCGGCCATGACATGCCGGGCGTCGGATCTCCTGTGCCATCCATCGGCTCCTCCAGTGGGGTGGGAGCGCTCCCACCTTCGGGCGGGCTTTCGGGCTGTTCAGGTGGGGTGCGCGAGGTGTCGTGCGGCTTGCCGTCTGCGGCGCTGTTCGCATATACGAACGTCGGACAGAGTGTCGGACGGTTCGGATGATAGGTGCCTCAGGGGCAGCGTCAATACCTCGCGTACCGTCGAACTTTTTCGGAGCGCGGCTCGCTTTGTGGGGTGCCGTCCGGCTTTTCGGGGTGCCGCTCAGCCCGTGTTGCCCAGCGGGTGGCTGAAGCCCTGGTCCGAGATGAGGCGGGCGCCCTGGGCGAGTTCGGCGGCGAAGCGCTCGATCGACTCGTACGGGAAGCGGTGCGTGGGGCCGCTGAGGGAGAGGGACGCGGCCACCTTGCCCGTGCGGCCGAGGATGGGTACGGCCACGGCGGTGAGGCCCTCGTCGAACTCGCTGGAGCTGACGGCGTATCCGCGCTCGGCCGCTTCCGCCGCCCAGGTCCTGAGCCGGTCCGCGAGGGGTTCGCCCTGGGGCGAGGTGGTCGCGACCCGGCGCA
This sequence comes from Streptomyces niveiscabiei, assembly GCF_033794345.1. Classification (NCBI taxonomy): domain Bacteria; kingdom Bacillati; phylum Actinomycetota; class Actinomycetes; order Kitasatosporales; family Streptomycetaceae; genus Streptomyces; species Streptomyces niveiscabiei. Next base: position 386,046 of record NZ_JARAYJ010000006.1, on the reverse strand, counting down.
GGAAGGGGGCGGGGGCGTCGCGCAGCAGGATCTTGGAGGAGGCGCCGGCCCACAGGGGCTGCTCGTCGCCGACGTCCACGACGTGGCGCAGCGGGTGGGGGCTCTCCTCGTGGGCGACGCAGATGCGGTGCACACCTCGGGCGACGAACAGGTTGACGGTCTCGCCGAGCCGGTCCGCGAGGTCGCGCATGACCTTGCGCGTCTCCTGGGGGACCTCCCACTGACTGCGCGCGAGGTAGGCCCAGCGCCACAGGGCCGGGCCCGCCGTGTACCCGGCGGGGTGGGAGCCGAGGAGGCCGGTCTCCTCCAGGGTCTGGACCAGGCGCAGGGCGGTGGTCTTGGCGAGGCCGGTGGCCTCGGTGACCTCGCGGAGGGTGACGACGGGTCGGTCCTCGCTGAGGAGGTTGAGGATCTCGACGGCCCGGCGGACGCTGCGCACGCCGGGGGCGTGGCCCTCCGAGGGGTGTTCCTCCGCCGGCCGCGCCGCTGAGAGGTGTGCCTGTGAGGGTGGTGCCTCGTCGGTGCTCATCCCGCGGTCTCCCCGTCGGTCCGGTGTCGTTCCTGCGCCTGCCCCGACGGTAGTCCACCCAGCGGACCCGCCGTCCGGCGGTGTGCGGGAAATCTTGCCGCAACTCTTGATCGGCGCAAACCAGCCGACCTATCGTTCCGCTCGTCGGATCAATTGGTCCATTCTGCGGACCAAGGGATGCGACGGGGGCCGGGCCCGCTCGCTCGGCTCCCCCCTCTTCCCGCCCCCTCTCCCCTCTTCCCTTCCCCCTCACCCGACGGAGTGTGTGAGTGATGAGCAGCACCCCGCAGGACACCGCGCCCGGCGCTCCCCACCGCGCCCTCGCCCGGCGCGCGGCCTTCGCGAGCTTCATGGGCGCCGTGGTCGACTGGTACGACTTCTTCCTGTACGGCATCGTCGCCGGACTCCTCTTCGGCGACCTCTTCTTCCCCGACGCCTCCCCGGCCGTCGGCACCCTCGCCGCCTGGGCCACCTTCGGCGTCGGCTTCCTCTTCCGGCCCCTCGGCGGCATCGTCTTCGGCCACTTCGGCGACCGGCTGGGCCGCAAACGCATGCTGGTGCTGACCATGCTGATCATGGGCGTGGCCAGCACGCTGATCGGCGTCCTGCCGACGTACGCGCAGGCCGGGATCTGGGCGCCCGTCCTGCTGGTCCTGCTGCGGGCCACGCAGGGCTTCGCGGTCGGCGGCGAGTGGGGCGGGGCCGCGCTGATGGCCGTGGAGAACGCGCCCCGGAAATGGCGGTCGTTGTACAGCAGCGGCGTCCAGGTCGGCGCGTCCTTCGGGCTGCTGCTCGCGACGCTCGTCACCAAGCTGATGTCGTCGGGCACGTCGGAGGCCGCGTTCCGGGCCTGGGGGTGGCGGATACCGTTCCTGTTCAGCGCGTTCCTGGTGCTGGTCGGGCTGGTGATCCGGGCGAAGGTCGAGGAGTCGCCGGTGTTCACCGAGAAGGTCGCCGGGATGCCGGAAGGGGCCCGGCCGCGGGTCCCGCTGGTCGCGGCCGTGCGGTCCAACCCCGGCGGGTTCTTCGCGATCATCGGGCTGCGGTTCGTGGAACTGTTCACCTTCTACGGGGTGACGACCTTCGGACTGTCCTACGGCACCGACGAGTTGGGGCTCGACCGGGACAGCCTGCTCGACGTGAACCTCGCGGTCGGAGGGCTCGCCGTGGTGACCATCCCGGCCTTCGCCTATCTCGCCGACCGGTACGGGCGACGGCGGATCTACGTCGCGGGCGGGCTGATCGGGGCGGCGGGCGCCGTGCCGTACTTCTGGGCGATGGAGTCGGGGTCGATGGTGCTCATCGTCGTCTGCGCGGTGCTGCTCGTGAACGTGGGGCACGACATGGCCGTGTCCGTCCAGCAGTCGCTGTTCACCGACATGTTCGGGGCCGAGTACCGGTACAGCGGGGCGGGGGTCGGGTACCAGCTCGCGAGCGCCGTCGGGGGCGGTTTCACGCCGCTGATCGCCGGGGTGCTGGTCGTCTGGGCCGGGGGCGGGTGGTCGCTGGTCGCCGGGTATGTCGCGGTGGGGTGTCTGGTGTCGGCGGTGGTGGCCTGGCGGATGCGGGGTGCGGAGGAGGGGGTGCCCTCGGTGGCGGTGACGGTAGAGTTGGCCGTAGAGCGGAACAAGTGAACCGTCTAGTGGTCGGCTGGGAGGTCTCGTGAGAGCGGCGGTTCTGGTGGCGCCGGGGCGGGTCGACGTGGTGGAGGACTGGCCCTCGCCGGAGGGCGGGCCACGGGATGTGGTTGTCGCCGTGGAGGGGGTGGGGGTGTGCGGGACCGACCTCGCCGTGTTCCACGGCCGGCGTGAGGTTCCGGGGAGTCCGTGGGTGATGGGGCACGAGGGGTTCGGGCGGATCGTCGCCGTAGGAACGGACGTGGTGGACCGCCAGGTGGGCCAGCGGGTCGTCATCGAACCCAATTACGCCTGCCTGGAGTGTGTGGACTGCCGCATGGGGTTGACCTCGGCGTGTCCGCGTCGCGCGATCGTCGGTCTCAACAGCCCCGGTGTCCTTGCCGAACGGGTGGTGGTCCCGGCGCCGTTCGCCCATCCTGTCGGCTCGGCTCAAGGCGCCGCCTCCGCTGGGGAGTTGGGCGCCGGGAGGGCGGACCCGGCCGACCTCGCCGGTCTCACCGACCCCGCCGGTTCGATCAGCCTCGCCGACCTCGCCTGCGCCGAGCCGTACGCCGTCGCGCGCGCCGCCGTTCGCCGCAGTGGGGTGACGGCGAGGGACCGGTGCCTGGTCGTCGGTGCGGGGGCGCAGGGGTTGCTGGTCTGTCTGACCCTGGCCCGCCTCGGCGCCGTACCCGTCGTCACGGAACCCCACCCCCTGCGGCTGGAGAAGGCCGTGCGGCTGGGCGCGGTCGCGGACGACGGGCGGGGCGGGTTCACGTACGTGTTCGAGACGTCCGGGTACGCCCCCGCGCTGAGCCCGGCGGTCGAGCGGGCCGCGCCGGGCGCGACGGTCGTGCTGGTCGGCCTCAACTCCGAGCCGCTGCCGCTGAGTACGGACGACGTGGTGCGCCGCCAGCTGGTGGTGCGCGGCTCGATGATCTACGACCACCCCGGCGACTTCACCGCGGCCGTCGCCGAACTGCCGGCCGCCCGCCCCGGCAGGGTGATCGAGGCGGGGTTTTCTCTGACGGAGGCTCAGGAGGCGTTCGCGGGCGCCTCCTCACGGGCCGGCAAGACCTGGATCAGGATCGGGAGCGGCCATGCGTAAGTCCATCGCCACCGTCTGCCTCAGCGGCACCCTCACCGAGAAACTCGCCGCCGCCGCGCGGGCGGGCTTCGACGGCGTCGAGATCTTCGAGAACGACCTCCTCGCCAGCCCCCTCACCCCGGAGGAGATCGCCGCCCGCGCGGCCGACCTGGGCCTGACGATCGACCTCTACCAGCCGATGCGCGACATCGAGGCCGTCCCCGAGGACCTCTTCGCCCGCAACCTGCGCCGCGCCCGCCACAAGTTCGACCTCCTGGGGCGGCTCGGCGTGGACACGGTCCTCGTCTGCTCCAACGTGTCCGTACTCGCCCTGGACGACGACGAGTTGGCGGCGGCCCAGCTCGCCCGGCTCGCCGACGCGGCCCGGGAGTCCGGCATCCGCGTCGCGTACGAGGCGCTCGCGTGGGGGCGGCACGTCAGCACGTACGACCACGCCTGGCGGATCGTCCGCGACGCCGGTCACCCCTCGCTCGGCACCTGTCTCGACAGCTTCCACATCCTCTCCCGGGGCTCCGACCCGAAGGGCATCGAGGACATCCCCGGCGAGAAGATCTTCTTCCTCCAGCTCGCCGACGCGCCCGTGATGGCGATGGACGTCCTCCAGTGGAGCCGCCACTACCGCTGCTTCCCGGGCCAAGGCGGCCTGGACGTCACGGGGTTGCTCCGCCATGTCCTCGCCACGGGGTACGCCGGACCCCTCTCCCTGGAGGTCTTCAACGACGTCTTCCGCCAGGCCGACGCGGGCCGCACCGCCCTCGACGGCATGCGCTCCCTGCTCGCCCTGGAGGAGAGCGCGGGCGCCTCCCGGCTCCCGGCTTCCGTGGGTGTGACGGGAGTCGCCTTCGCCGAACTGGCGACGAGCGATCCCCGACCGGCCGAAGAGCTCCTCGCCGCCATCGGCTTCACCCGCACGGCCCGCCACCGCACGAAGCCGGTCGCCCTCTGGGAACGCGGCGAGGCCCGCGTCGTCCTCACCACCGCGACCGGGCGCCCGCAGACGACCCTCGCGGCCCTCGGCCTGGAATCCACCCAGCCCGCCGCCTCGGCCCGCCGCGCCGAAGCCCTCCTCGCCCCCACCCTCCCCAAACACCGCGCCGCCCAGGACGTCCCCCTCGACTCCATCGCCGCCCCCGACGGAACCGAAGTCCTCTTCTGCGCCACCCGCCGCACAGGACTGGCGAGTTGGACGGACGACTTCACGTTCACCGGCGAGAGCACGGCGGACGGCCGGCTCGACCACCTCGCCCTCACCCAGCCCTGGCACCACTTCGACGAAGCGGTCCTCTTCCACCGCACGATCCTGGGCCTCAGCCCCCACGAGACCGTCGAACTCGCCGACCCCTACGGCCTGCTGCGCAGCCGCGCCCTCTCGGCGTCCCCCTCGGGCCCGCGCCTCGTCCTCAACCTCGCCCCCACACCGGAGGCCGACGACCGGGCCCGCCACATAGCCGTAGCGGTGACCGACGTGGTCGCCACAGCCCGCGAACTCCGCTCCTGCGGCGCCCCCTTGCTCCACGTCCCCGGCAACTACTACGACGACCTCGCCGCCCGCTGTGACCTCCCCGCCGCGGAGCTGGAGACCTACCGCGACCTCGGCATCCTCTACGACCGCGACGAACAGGGCGGCGAGTTCCGCCACTGCTACACGGCGACGGTCGGCCAGGTCTTCTTCGAGTTCGTCCAACGCGACGGCGGATACGCCGGATATGGGGCGGCGAACGCTCCGATCCGCCTGGCGGCCCAGCGCGGGTGACGCGAGGCGGGCCCCGCCGGTCCGCCGCGAGGCCGCCCGGCTACTCGCCGCGACAGGGGATCCAGCGGTAGCCGGGCCGGAAGACCTCGTAGTCGGCGCCGAGGCCGAGGTCCGCGTGCACCTCGTCGCTCAGTACGAGGCCGTGGAGGCTGCCGTCGTTCAGCTCCTCCGACCAGTGCCTGAGCTCGGCGGGGTCCAGGAACGGCTCCGGATCCCAGCTGACCCGGGCGGTGACGTAGCCGTGGAACGTCGCCAGCAACTCGTAGAACTGGTGGCCCAGTTCGGTCAGTTCCGCCGGGGTGAGGCCGAGCCGGGGAGAGGGATCCGGTGGTCACCCGCGCGAAGCGCCGAGGCGCTGGGGCCGACGAGGGCGGCAGCCCGGGCCGCCTCGGTGTTGTCGCCGAAGTTCACCACGAGTTCGAAACAGATCGCCCCGCCCGGGTCACTCCTGTTTCTCGCCCGAGGCGAAGCGCGACACGATGAGGGCCACGATGATGATGACCCCGTTGAGGAACTGGTTCCACAGCGGTGGCACCCCGGCCAATGTCATGACGTTGACGACGAGTTGGAGGGTCAGTACCCCGGTGAGGGCTCCGAAGACGGAGCCCTTGCCGCCGTTGAGGCTGACTCCGCCGATGACGGTCGCGGCGAACACCTGGAAGATCCAGCCGCTGCCCTGCGTCGCGGAGATGGACCCGTAGTGACCGCTGTAGAGGATGCCGGCGAACGCGGCGAGGACGCTGCCGGTGATGAGGACGATCCAGATGATGCGGTCGACGCGGATACCGGCCGTACGGGCCGCCTCCTGGTTCCCGCCGATCGCGTACAACGCCCGCCCGTGCCGCAGCCACGCCAACGCGCCGCCCCCGAGGGCGAACAGCACGCCGCACACCCAGACGGCGGCGGGCAGCCCGAGCCACGAGGTACGGCCGAGGTAGGTGAACGACGGCGGGAGTTCCACGATCGACTGCCCCTCGGACAGGGCGACCTGGAGCCCGCGCAGCATGGTGAGCGCGCCGAGCGTGACGATGAACCCGTTGAGCCGCAGCTTCAGGATGAGGAACCCGTTCACGGCCCCGATGACCGCGCCGATGAGCAGACACAGCGGGACCGCCGTCCAGCCCGGCAGCAGATCGACCCCGTTGAACCGCCCGCCGCTGCTCGGCAGGACCAGCCACACCGCGATGACCGGAGCCACCCCGATCGTGGACTCCAGCGACAGGTCCATCCGCCCGCTGATCAGGATGAACGTCGTCGCCAGCACCAACAGGCTGAGTTCCGTGGACTGCTGGAGCACCCCGATCAGGTTGTCGGAGGTGAGGAAGGCGGGCGAGACGATGAACCCGATCAGCATCAGGACGAGGATGACCGGTACGAGGGACAGGTCACGGAAGCGGCCCAGGTCGAGCCGGGACAGCCCGGCCGCCTTCGCCCGAGGCGGCGTCACTTCGGTGGTCACGGACATGGTTTACCTCCCCAAGGCGTCGGCGACGCCCTCGATGGCGGCGACCATCTCCTCGTCCCGCCACCCCGGCGTGAACTCGGCGACCACCCGCCCGTGGAACATGACGACGACCCGGTCGCACACCCGCAGATCGTCCAGCTCGTCGGAGACGATCAGCGCGGCCTTCCCGCCGTCGGCGATCCCCCGGACCGTGCCCAGGAGAAACTCCTTGGACCTGACGTCGACCCCGTTCGTGGGCCGGATCGCGACCAGCACATCCGGGTCGGTCGCCAGCGCCCGCGCCACGACGACCTTCTGCTGATTGCCGCCGGACAGCGCGGTGACCGGCGTCGAGGCGCCGGGCGTCTTGATGTCCAGCTCCCGGATCACCCGCCCCGCGAACTCCCGTGTCCGGGACGGCAGTACGGTCCCGAACGGCCCGAGCTGATCGGTGACGGTCAGCGTCGCGTTCTCGGCGACACTGCGCCCGGTGACCAGCCCCTGCGCATGCCGGTCCTCGGGCACCAGCCCGACCCCGGCGGCCAGCGCCGACGGCACACTCCCGGTCCGCACGACCCGCCCGCGTACGGCGACCTGCCCGCCCCGCGCCTTGTGCAGGCCCGCGATGGCCTCGCCCACCTGCACGTTCCCGCTCGCCGCTGACCCGGCGAGCCCGACCACCTCGCCGGAGCGCACGGTCAGGTCGAGGCCCTCGCAGACACCCGGAAGGGTGAGGCCGGAGACGGACAGCAACGTGGTGGAATCGGCCGAGGTCCGCTGCCGGGGGACGGCGACCGGCAGCTCAGCGGACTCGCCGGTCATCGCCTCCACCAGCTCCCGGTGCCCCAACTCGGCGACCGGCGCGGTCAGTACGTGCGTCGCGTCCCGGTACACGGTGACCGTCGTGCAGAGGTCGTACACCTCCTGGAGGTGGTGCGAGATGAACAGGAACGCGACACCCTGCTCCCGCAGTTCACGGAGTTTCGCGAACAGCCGGCTGATGCCCCGCGCGTCGAGCTTCGCCGTCGGCTCGTCCAGGATGATGAACCGCGCGCCGAACGACAGGGCCCGCGCGATCTCCACGAACTGCCGCTGCTCGACGGTGAGTTCCTTCGCCCGCACGGTGGGGTCGACGTCGACCCCGTACTCCGTCAGCAACTCCCGCGCCCGCTCCCGCAGGTGCCGCCAGCGGATCGGGCGGACGGCGCTCGCGCTCTGCCGGTTCAGGAAGAGGTTCTCGGCGACGGTCAACTCGTCGAGGATCGTGGAGCGTTGATAGACGCAGGCGACCCGGGAACGCCACGCGGCGAGGTCGCCCGGCGCCGGGGCCGGGGCGCCGGAGAAGCGCAGGGCGCCCGCGTCCGCGCGCTGGATGCCGGTGAGGAGCGAGACGAGGGTCGACTTGCCCGCGCCGTTGCGGCCGACCAGGGCGTGCGACTCGCCCGGGGCGACGGAGATGTGCGCGTCGCGCAGGGCGACCGTCGCCCCGAACCGTTTGGAGACGCCGATGGCCTCGGCCACCGGGGTCGTGCTGATGTCCGTCATGAACTTCCCCCGCGTCAGCCGATGTTGTTGCCCCACAGCGCGGCGTCGTCGACGTTCTCCTTGGTCACCAGCGGCGCCGGGAGCTGGTCCTCGAGTCCGTTGGGAATCTTGATGATCGTCGAGCCGTGGTCGGTCGGGCCCGGCTCGAACGTCTTCCCCTCGGCCGCCGCCTTCGCGTAGTGCAGCGCGTACTTGGCGTACAGGTCGGCGGGCTGGGAGACCGTCGCGTCGATCTGGCCCTTGCGGATCGCGTCGAGCTCCTGCGGGATGCCGTCGTTGGAGATGATGCTGATGTGGCCCGGCTGCCCGGCCGGCTTCAGCAGCTTCTTCTGCTCCAGGAGCGCCAGCGTCGGCTGGAGGAACGCGCCACCGGCCTGCATGTAGATGCCGTTCAGGTCCGGGTGCTGGGCCAGCAGCGACTGGAGCTTCGCCGAGGCGACGTCGCCCTTCCAGTCCGTCGGCAGCTCGAACACCTGGATCTTCGGGAACTTCGCCTTCATGCACGCCGCGAACGCCTCCGAGCGGTCACGCCCGTTGATGGAGTCCAACGCCCCCTGGAACTCGGCGACCTTGCCCTGCCCGCCGAGCTGCTTGCCCAGGAACTCGCACGCCTTCGTGCCGTACGCCTTGTTGTCCGCGCGCACCACCATGTAGACGTCGCCCTTGTCCGGCCGCGTGTCCACGCTCACCACCGGGATCTTCGCCGCCGACAGGCTGTCCAGCGTGGACGCGATCGCGCCCGTGTCCTGCGGCGCCATCACCACCGCCTTGGCGCCCGTGTTGCGGAACACCTGCACGTTCGCGACGAGTTTGGTCACGTCGTTCTGCGAGTTGCTCAGCGGCAGCGCGTCCACGCCGTCGGTCTTGATGTCCTTCCTGAGGTACTGCGCGTACGAATTCCAGAAGTCGGTGTCGGAGCGCGGCAGATCGATCCCGATGGGAGACTTGCCGCCCGACGAGGACGAGTCGGAGCTCTCGCGGTTGCAGGCGGTGGCGAGGGCGAGCGCCGCGAGGACGGCGGTGGCGGCTGCGGTCGAGCGGATGCGAGCGGGCGTCATTGGCCGTGTTCTCCCCTGAGCCGTGATTCCTCCGATGTATCTCGGAATGCCGAGGACGTTACGATGCCGTCGCCCGCAGTGACAAGACTTGGGTCGGCTTCAATTCGGCTAACGGACATGAACGTTTGGGGAGCGGCCGGACGGGTGATCCCTTCTAGGGGTCTCGCTACACATCCGATGACTGGCGCGAAGGCCAGGTTCGTCAGGCCCCGTACACCGGAGCCGGATCGGGTGCCCGGGTCAGCAACTCCCGCACCGCCGGGCCCACTTCACCCGGCGTCCACCGTCGGTCCCGCTCCGCCCGGGGCCCGTACCGCCAGCCGTCCGCCACGCCGATGATCCCGCCCTCGACCTCGAAGACCCGGCCGGTCACCTCGCCGGATTCGGTGGAGGCCAGCCAGACCACGAGAGGGGAGACGTTGCCGGGGTGCATGGTGTCGAAGCCCGTCTCCGGGGCCCGCATCCGGTCGGCGAACGCCTCGACGGCTTCGGTCATCGGGGTGCGCGCGGACGGTGCGATCGCGTTCACCGTCACGCCGTAGCGGGCGAGTTCGGCCGCCGCGACGACCGTGAGGGCGGCGATGCCCGCCTTGGCGGCGCCGTAGTTCCCCTGGCCGATGCTGCCCAACAGGCCCGCGCCGGAAGAGGTGTTGACGATGCGGGCGGCGACCGGACGGCCGCTCTTCGCGCGGTCGCGCCAGTAGGCGGCGGCGTGCCGCAGAGGGGCCGCGTGGCCCTTGAGGTCCACGCGCAGGACGGTGTCCCAGTCGGCCTCCGTCATCGACACCAGCATGCGGTCGCGGTTGACGCCCGCGTTGTTCACCAGGGCGTCCAACGCGCCGAACTCGTCCACGGCACGGCGGATCAGGGACTCGGCGTACGCCCAGTCGCTGACGTCCCCCAGGTCGGCCACCGCCGTGCCGCCGTTCGCGGTGATCTCCTCGGCGACGGACTTCGCGGCCTCGCCCAGGTCGTTGACGACGACGGCCGCGCCCTCGGCGGCGAGAGCGAGGGCGTGTTCGCGGCCGAGGCCCTGGCCCGCGCCGGTGACGACGGCTACGCGGTTCCGGCAGATCATGACGCGCCTCCTCGGGGTTCGGAGAGGCCCAACCGGGCCGCGATCAAGGCCCGGTGGTGTGCGGGACCGCCCCAGTCCGCCGCCAGGGCCCACGCCCGCTCGGCATAGCGATGCAGCTCGTACTCCGTGGTGTAGCCGATCGCGCCGTGGCACTGGATCGCCGCCCGAGCGGTCTTCCGGGCCGCCTCCGAGGCGAGCACCTTCGCCGCCGACGTCCGTACGTCCGCGTCGGCGTCCCCGGCGGCCTGCGCCCACCCCGCCGCGAGGACGGACGCACGGGCGAACCGCAGCGCCACCAGCGCGTCGGCCAGCGTGTGCTGCACCGCCTGGAACGAGCCGACCGGCACCCCGAACTGCTCCCGCTCCCGGACGTACGCGACGGTCAGCTCGACCATCCGCGTCCCGAGGCCCACGAGCAGCCCGGAGGTGGCCAACACCCCCCGCCGACGGGCCACTTCGAGCATGGCGGGATCGTCGGTGAGCAGCAGACCGCCCCCGGCCGGAGCTGTGACACGCGCCAACTGGCGTGTCGCGTCGACCGATTCGAGAGGCTCGACGCTCAACTCCTCGCGCCGCAACAGCCGTACGCGACCGGCCCTCGCGAGAACGACGAGATCCGCGCGGGCCGCGAACGGCACCGGCGCGCCCTCGCCGAAGGAGGCGGTGAGCAGGGCCGAGCCGTCCAAGACCTGGGCCAGTACCGGGAGTCCGGCCAGCAGGGGCGCCCCGACGGCGATCGTCTCGGCGGCCGGGACCGGTGCCCCGCTGTGCCCCAGCTTCTCCATCAGCGGCGGCAGACAGTTCTCGTCGAGGCCCGCCTCACCGGGCACGAGCGCGCCGAGCACCCCCACCTCCGCCAGCATCCGCCACACGTCCGGCTTCGCCGGCACCCCGCCCGCCGCCTCGGCGAGCGCCGCGTCCACCTCGGCCACGGAGAAACGCACCCGCTCACCTCCTGGGGAGCCCGAGCAGCCGCTCGGCGACGATGTTGCGCTGGATCTCGTTCGTGCCGGCGTAGATGGGCCCGGCGAGGGAGAAGAGGAAGCCCTTGCTCCACGGTCCGGCCAACTCGGCGTCCGGGCCGAGGAGTTCGGCGGCCGTCTCGTGCAGGCGGACGTCCAGCTCGGACCAGAACAGCTTGTTCAGGCTGGCCTCGGCGCCGACCTCGCGGCCCTCGGCGATCGCCGTGACCTGCTCCAGGGTGAACCACTGATACGCCTGCGCCTCGATCCACGCCTGCACGACGTCGTCCCGGTGGGGCCCCGCCCCCAGGGACCTGGCCAGGTCCACCAGGCGGTCGGCGGTGTGCAGGAAGCGGCCGGGGGAGCGGAGCGTCAGGCCGCGTTCGGAGCCCGTGGTGGCCATGGCGACCGTCCAGCCCTGGCCGACCTCGCCCAGGACGTCGGAGTCCGGTACGAAGACGTCGTCGAGGTAGACGTCCGCGAACCCCTCGTCCCCGTCCAGGCGCGGGAAGCCGCGGACCGTCACGCCGGGGGCGTCGAGCGGGACCAGGAAGTAGGTCAGGCCGCGATGCCGGTCGGCCTCGGGGTCGGTGCGGAACAGGCCGAAGAGGTGCGTGCAGAAGGCGCCGCGCGTGGTCCACGTCTTGTGGCCGGTGAGCCGCCAGCCGCCGTCGACCCGCGCCGCACGGCTGCGGATCGCCGCGAGGTCGCTGCCCGCGCCGGGTTCCGACCAGCCCTGCGCCCAGAGGTCCTCGGCCGCCGCCAACCTCGGGAGGAGACGGGCCTGTTGCTCGGGGGTGCCGTACCGGAAGATCGTGGGGGCCAGCAGGAAGATCCCGTTCTGGGTGACCCGGGCCGGTGCGCCCGCCCGGTAGTACTCCTCCTCGAAGATCAGCCACTCCCACAGCGAGGCTCCCCGGCCGCCGTACTCCCGTGGCCACGACACGACCGACCAGCGGGCCCCGAACAGCTCACGCTCCCAGTCGAGATGGGCGGCGAAGCCCTCGCGGGTGTCGCCGGACGGCAAGGGGGGCGACGGCACATGCGCGGCCAGCCAGTCGCGGGCTTCCCGGCGGAACGCGTCCTCCTCGGGGTTCCAGGTCAGGTCCATGGCCTACTCCCCGGAGCCGGAGCGCGAGCCGGTGTCGATGTCGGTGTCGAGGCCGAACCTCTCCTGCCGGGTCACCCCCGACAGGTTCATCTCGAACGTGAACCCCTGCTCGTACCGGTAACTCCGTTTCACATCCCACAAGTCGATCCCGTTGAACGCCTCCTTCGCCGCCCGGATCACCGCCGGATGCTTCCCCGCGATCTCGCCGGCCACCTCCAACGCCCGCGTACGCAAGGACGGTTCGGGCACGACGTCCAACACCGAGCCGTACGCGTGGAGTTCGGCGGCCGTAGCCGTCGCGCACGTGTACATCATCGCCCGCGCCCGATGCCCCGGCACCAGCCGCGAGAGATGCGTACCCGCCCCGAGCGCCCCCCGGTCCACCTCGGGCAACCCGAAGTACGCGTCCCGCGAGGCGATCACGACGTCCGCGTTCCCGACGAGCCCGATCCCCCCGCCCAGACAGAACCCGTGCACGGCCGCGACGACGGGCACGGCACACTCGTACACGGCGGCGAACGCGGCGAAGCAGCTCCGGTTCACCTCGACGACCGCCCCCTCGCCCCGCAGCTCCTTGATGTCCACACCGGCGTTGAAGCCCCGCCCCCGGGCCCGCAGCACGACGACCCGTACGGCGGGGTCCCGGCCGAGCCCCGTCACCGCGTCCGCGAGGGCGTACCACCCGGCCACGGGCAGCGCGTTGACCGGCGGCCGGTCGACGACGACCTCGGCGACGCCCCGCTCGTCGACGGCCGTCGCGATGAACTCGGTACCCATGCAAGCCCCTTCACCTGATGAAGCCGGCGGACCCGGTAAGCCCCGTAAGCCGCGCGAGCACGGCTTCCGCCTCCGTCACGATCCGTTCGATCAACTCCGCGCAACTGGGCAGATCCTCGATCACCCCGGCGACCTGCCCCGAGGCCAACGTCCCCAGATCCACGCGCCCTTCGACCATCGACGCCCGCAGCATCATCGGCGTGTTCGCGGCCATCAGCACCTGCGACCACCCCAGCTCGTGCCCACGCCGCATGGCGAGCCCCTCCCGCACCATGGCGGACCAGGGGATGCCCGAACTCCGGTGGAACGCCGATGCGTTGCGCACGGACCGCCAGGCCCGCCCCACTGCCCGTTCCCGCAGCAGCCGTTCGGCCAACTCGGTCCGCAGCACCCGCTGCGGAACCCCGTCGAGGACCCGTGTCACGACCGTCCCGTCCACTCCCCGCCGCAGATACTCCGCCTTCACCGCGTCCGGCACCGTACTGTCACTGGTCAGCAGGAACCGCGTCCCCATCGCGACCCCCACGGCCCCCATCGCGAGCGCGGCCACGAGCCCCCGCCCGTCCCGGAACCCACCCGCGGCGATCACCGGAACATCCACGGCGTCCACGACCTGCGGCACCAGGATCGACGTGGGGACGCCCCCGGTGTGCCCGCCCCCCTCACCCCCCTGCACGACCACGGCGTCCACCCCCCACGCCGCCACCTTCTCCGCATGCCGCCGGGCCCCCACGGACGGCACGACGACCAGCCCGCCCTCCTTGAGCCGCCGGATGACCCGCTCCTGCGGCGCGAGGGCGAACGACGCGACCCGCACCCCCTCCCGCACGAGCAGCTCACCGCGCTCCAGGACGTCCGGCGCGTCCCCGCGCAGATTCACCCCGAACGGCGCGTCGGTCCGCTCGCGCACCGCGCGGATCGCGTCCCGGGTCTGCGCCAGCGTGAGCGTCGCGCCGGCGAGGATGCCGAGTCCTCCGGCAGCCGCCGTGGCCGCGGTCAGCTCGGGCCCGCTGACGTACCCCATCCCGGTCTGGACGATCGGATGCCGCACCCCGGCCAGCTCGCACAGCGGCGTGTGCAGTGCCACAACGGGCCCTCCTCTCAGGCGTGTTGACTGCTGACGGAGACGACTTCGCCGGTCATGTACGACGCGTAGCCGCTCGCGAGGAACACCACCACGTTGGCCACCTCCCACGGCTCGGCCGCCCGCCCGAACGCCTCGCGGCCCGTCAACTCCGCCAGCAGGTCCGCACTGGTGACCTTCTCCAGGAACGGATGCAGCGCGAGGCTCGGCGACACCGCGTTGACCCGGATGCCGTGCCCGGCGAGGTCCAGCGCCGCGCACCGCGTCAGCGCCATCACCCCGGCCTTCGCGGCGGCGTAGTGCGCCTGCCCCTCCTGCGCCCGCCACCCCACCACCGACGCGTTGTTGACGATCACCCCGCGCCGCCCGTCCCGCACCATCCGCCGCCCCGCCGCCCGCACGCAGCGGAACGTGCCGGTGAGCGTGATGTCCAGCACCCGCCCCCACTCGGCGTCGCTCATCTCCAGCACCGAACGCGTTCCGCCGAGCCCCGCGTTGTTGACCATCACATCGACGCCGCCGAACGAGTCGGCCACATCGAGGAGTTCCTCCACCTGTTCCTCAACTGTCACATCGCATACGGCCGTTGCGACCCGGTCCGCGCCGAACTCCTTCTCCAGCGCCTGGCGCGCCTCGGCGAGCCGCCGCTCGTGGACGTCCCCGAACACCACGGCACGCGCGCCCTCTTCGAGGCTGCGCCGCACGACAGCCGAGCCGATCCCCGCCCCGGCGGCGGCCGTGACGACCACCGTCCTCCCTGCGAGCAACTCGTGGCCGGGAACGTACTCGGGCAGGTCCATCAGCCCCCCTGCTTGTCCGGAGCCGGAACGGCGATTTACCGTAACCCACCAAGCACTTGTTTGGTAGGGAACGGGTCGGCGCCGAAACCCCGAGAGGGTCACCATGGCTGACAAGACAGTGCGGTTGGCGGACTTCGCCGGAGTCGTCGAGTCCGGCATGACGATCGGCATCGGCGGCTGGGGCTCGCGCCGCAAACCCATGGCGCTGGTCCGGGAGATCCTGCGCGGCGACGCCCGGGACCTGACCGTCGTCACCTTCGGCGGCCCCGACGCCGGACTGCTCTGCGCGGCGGGGCGAGTCCGCAGACTGGTCTACGGATTCGTCTCGTTGGACTCCATCGCCCTGGACCCGCACTTCCGCGCCGCCCGCGAACGCGGCGAGATCGAGACCGCCGAGTACGACGAGGGGATGGTCGTCACAGGACTGCGCGCGGCGGCGAGCCGGCTGTCGTTCCTGCCGACGCGGGCCGGGCTCGGCTCGGACGTCCTGACCATGAACCCGGACCTCAGGACCGTCAACTCCCCCTACACGGGCGAGGAGTACGTCGCGATGAAGGCGCTCCCGCTGGATGTCGCCCTGATCCACATGAACCGCGCCGACCCGGCCGGGAACGCGCAGTACCTGGGCCCCGACCCGTACTTCGACGACCTGTTCGCCCGCGCCGCCGACCGCTGCTACGTCAGCGCCGAACGCGTCGTCCCCGACCTCCTCGCCGAAGGCCCCGCCCAGACCCTGCTGCTCAGCCGCATCTTCGTGACCGGCGTGATCGAGACGCCGAACGGCGCGCACTTCACCTCCTGCGTGCCGGACCACCAGCGCGACGAGGCGTTCCAGGCCCACTACGCGGCCTGTGCCAAGGACCCCGGCTCTTGGGAGCTGTTCCGCAAGCGGTTCCTGGACGGCGACGAGAACGCCTACCAGCGGGCCGTCGCCGACTTCCACACGGATCTTCCCGCCGAGGAGGGGCGATGATCACCCGCGCCGAAGTGTGCGCCGCCGCCTGCGCCGACACCTGGCAGGGCGCCGGTGAGGTCCTCGCGCACGCCGTCGGGCTGATCCCGGCGATCGGCGCCCGCCTGGCCCGGCTCACCACCAGCCCCGAACTCGTCCTGTCCGACGGCGAGGCGTACTGCATGAGCGAGCCGCCGCCGCTCGGGGGCACGGCCGCCGACGGGGGAGTCGTCGAGGGCTGGGTGCCCTTCGGCCGGATCTTCGAACTCCTGGAGAGCGGACGGCGCCAGAGCATGATGGGCGCCAGCCAGATCGACCGCTACGGCAACCAGAACATCTCCCTCGTCGGCGACTGGCGCCGCCCCGCACGGCAGTTGATCGGCGTGCGCGGCGCCCCCGGCAACACGGCCAACCACCGTACGGACTACTGGGTCGCCCGGCACTCGCCGAAGGTGTTCGTGGAGCAGGTCGACCTCGTGTGCGGCGTCGGCAACGACCGCGCCCAGAAACTGACGTTCCATCATCTCGGCGTCGTCGTCACCGACTTGGCCGTCCTCGACTACGGCGGCGACGGGCGGCTGCGCATCCGCTCCGTGCACCCCGGCGTCACCGTCGACGACGTCCGCGCCCGCACCGGGTTCGACCTCGACGCGACCGGCGTCACCGAGACCCGGCTCCCCGACCCGGCCGAACTGCGCCTGATCCGCGAGGAGATCGACCCCCGGGGCCTGCGCGACCGGGAGGTGCCCGTCACTCCGTGACCAGACCCCCGTACAGGATCCTCAAGTACTGCTCGGAGACCGCCTCGTGGCGCAGCCGGCCGCGCGGGCGGTACCAGCGGACCGAGCACCACACCGTGTCGCGGATGAACCGGTAGGTGAGACGCGCGTCGACGTCCGCGCGGAACGCCCCCGACTCCTGCCCCGCGGTGATGGCCCGCAGCCAGATCTTCTCGATCTTGCGGCCCCACTGCTCGACGTACGCGAACCGGGGCTGGCCGGACAGGGAGGCGGACTCGTTCTGGTAGAGGGCGACCGCTTCCGGCGTCTCGTGTATGACGGCGAAGGAGTGCTGGACGAGCTGGTCCAGGACCCGGCGCGGGTCGCGCTCCGTCTCCTCGATCGCCGCGAACCGCTCCAGCAGGCGGCCGAGGAAGTCGCGGAGGATCTCGTCGAGCATCTCCTCCTTCGACGCGAAGTGGTGGTACAGGCTGCCCGAGAGGATGCCCGCCTCGTCGGCGATGTCCCGGACCGTGGTCTGCGTGTACCCGCGCGAGGCGAACAACGCGGCGGCGATCCCCAGGAGTTCGGCACGGCGGTCCGAACCGGCCTTCGGGGAACCGTTGTCGGCTGCCGTGCGGACGGGACGTCGTACCGCCATGTCGTTCGTTCCTTCCAGCCGCGCTCCGTGCGGCGCTCAGCATAGCGATCAAGCCCCGGCTCACGCGTTCGGCGTGTGCCGCAGGAACCCCGGCCACTCGCCGCCCCCGTCCACGTTCAGCACCGCCCCCGTCACATGCGCGGCCAGCGGCGACGCCAGCAGCACACACGCGCCCCCGACGTCCTGTGGCCGCGCGAACACGCCCCGCGGAATCGTCGCCGCGACCCGCGCGACCTGCTCCGCGTCGCCGTAGTGGTCCATCGACCCCGGCGTCTCGACCAGCCCGCAACTCACCGCGTTCACCCGCACCTTGGGCGCCCACTCCACCGCCAGCGACGCCGTCAGGCTCTCCAGCGCCGCCTTCGCCGCCCCGTACACCGCCGTCCCCGGACTCACCCGGCGCGCGCTGATCGAGGTCACGTTCAGCACGAGGCCCCCGTCCGCCATCACCGGGAACACCGAACGGCATACGTACACCGGCGCGAGGAAGTTGAGCTCCGTGACCTTGCGGTGGAAACCGGGGGAGGCGTCCGCGAAATCGGCGTACGGCGCGCCGCCCGCGTTGTTGACGGCGACGTCGACCCGGCCGTGGCGGCGGGCCACGTCCGCGATCCACCGCTCGACCTGGTCCGGGTCGCGGACGTCCAACCGGCTGAAGCGCGCGGGGAGTCCGGGCGGCTCGGTGCGGGCGCACACCTCGACGTGCGCGCCCGCCTTCAGGAACATCTCCGCGATCCCCGCCCCGACCCCGCGCGTTCCCCCGGTGACCAGGACGACCTTTCCCGACATGTCCAACTGGAGGGCCATGCCGACACAGTAGCCATGCCGACCAAGCAAACGCTAGGTTCGCTACGCCTCCATCAGCCCCGCCAGCAGCTCCTCCGGGATCGGCTTCGGCAAGAACCCCTGGAACTGCCTCAGCGGCATCGACCCGATCATCCGCAGCACGTCGTCCCCGACCATCCCGTCACCGCCCAGCGCCTCCCGCAGCGCCGGACCCGCGACCGCGTGGCCGAACCACTCGTCCACCGGCGAATCCAGCGTCAGCGGACGGGACCAGCCGTCCCCCGCCAACTCCAGGGCGGCCGAGGCCACCACCGTGTGCGCGTTCTCCCCGAGCTGCACCTCGTAGCGCCCCGCCGTCACCGTCCAGTCCCCGCGCTCGATGTCCCAGAACGCGAACGCCCGCCGGTCCAGGGCCACTTCGACCCTCGTGCTCTCGCCGGGCGCCAGCGCGACCTTCGCGAACCCGCGCAGCTCGCGCACGGGACTCGGCACCGGCCGGGGCGCCGGGGCGACGTAGATCTGGACGACGTGCTTGCCGTACCGGGCGCCGGTGTTGGTGACCGTCACCGACGCCGTCGCCGTGTCCGCGCCCGTCGGCGTCACCCGGAAGCCGGACTGCTCGAACGACGTGTAGCTCAGGCCGTGCCCGAAGGGGTGCCGGACGACGACCTCGGCGGTCTCGTAGTACCGGTACCCGACCATCACGCCCTCGCCGTAGCGCACATGCCCTTGCCCGCCGGGGAAGTTGAGGTACGCCGGGGTGTCCTGGAGGCGCAGCGGGATCGTCTCCGCGAGCCGTCCCGACGGGTTCACGCGGCCGGTGAGGACGTCCGCGATCGCGCCCCCGCCCGCCTGGCCCGGCAGCCACGCCTCGACGACGGCCTCGACCCCGTCGTACCAGCCCTCCAGGCTCACCACGCCGCCGTTCAGCAGGACGACCACCGTGCGCCGCGCGGCGGCGGCGACCGCGCGGATCAACTCGACCTGATCGGCGGGGAGTTCGAGGTGCTCGCGGTCGAAGCCCTCGGACTCGTCCGCCTCGCGCAGGCCCGCGAAGACCACCGCGATGTCGGCGTCGGCGGCCTCGGCCGGGGAGTCGGTGAAGTCGACGCGGGCGTCCGGGAGTCCGGCACGGAGTTCGTCCAGGGGGCTGTCGACCCGGGTGGCGTTGACGTGCGAGCTGCCGCCGCCCTGGTAGCGGAGGTGCCGCGCGAAGTCGCCGAGGACCGCGATACGGCCGGCCGGCGGGAGGGGGAGCGTATCCCCGTCGTTCTTGAGGAGGACCAGGCAGTCGGCGGCCGTCTCGCGGGCGAACCGGTGCTGGGCGTCGAAATCGACCGGGACCGGGGCGGACTCGGCGCGGACCCGGCGCACCAGGGCGCGGAGGCGGTCCAGGGCGGTGTCCACGACCGACTCGGCCAGCCGGCCGTCCCGTACCGCCTGCGCGACCTCCGCGTCCGAACGGCCGCCCGTGCCCGGCATCTCCAGGTCCGTGCCCGCTTCCAGCGCGGCGACCCGGTCGGACACCGCGCCCCAGTCCGAGACCACGACACCGTCGTACCCCCACTCCCCGCGCAGGATCTCGGCCAGCAGGTGGTGGTTCTCGGTCGCGGGGACGCCGTTGACCTTGTTGTACGCGGCCATCACCGTCGCCGGGCGGGCCTCCCGCACGATCCGCTCGAACGCCGGGAGGTAGATCTCCCGCAGCGGACGCTCGTCGACGTCCGCGCTCACCCGCATGCGGTCCGTCTCCTGGTTGTTCGCCGCGAAGTGCTTCACCGACGCGCCGACGCCCCGGCTCTGCACGCCGGTCACGTGCGCGGCGCCGAGGACGCCGCTGAGCAGCGGGTCCTCCGAGAAGTACTCGAAGTTGCGGCCGCACAGCGGGGAGCGCTTGATGTTCACGCCGGGGCCGAGCAGGACCTCCACGCCGAGCGCGCGGGCCTCCCGGCCCAGGGCCTCACCGACCCCGCGCAGCAGCTCCGGGTCCCAGCTGGAGGCGAGGGCCACGGCCGGGGGGAAGCAGGTCGCCGGTTCGCTGTCGTAGACGGCGGTGGCCCCGCCGGTCTGCTTGCGGACGCCGTGCGGGCCGTCGCACAGGAGGAGGGAGGGCAGGCCGGCGTCGGGCACGTCGACCGTGGTCCACAGGTCGTGGCCGGAGAGGAGGGAGGTCCTGGTGGCGAGGTCGAGGGGGGTCGTGTCGTCCATGGGGCGGTCCTCACGGGGGTGCGGGCGCGGGTGAGGCCGACTCTAGGTTCAGAAAGCGAACAGCGCTAGGTATTCGCCGGGCCGCCGTGGGCCTTTGCGCCGTCGCCGGTTCCACGGCACATGCGGTTGAACGCCTCGATCGTCTCCGCCATCTCGACGTCCGGGTTCAGCAGCCACTGCACCTGGAGGCCGTCCGAGAGCGCGATCAGCATCCGGGCCAGCTGCTCGGGGCGTACGTCCGTGCGCGTCTCGCCGCGTTCCTGGGCCTCGCGCAGCCCCGTCGCCAGGGAGCGCGTCAGCTCGTCGTAGCGGCGGGTGAAGAAGGGGTGCGCCGGGTGCGTGGGGTCCGAGGCGGCGGCGGAGAGGGTCACGAACAGGTCGACCAGGCCGCGATGGTCCGCGTTCCGCGCCGCCGTCGACGCGAGGACCTCGCCGGGGGAGGTGATACCGGCGGTCGCCCGGCCGCTCTGCGCGTCCCGCTCCTCCAGCGCCGCGACGAGAAGCTCCTCGCGCGAGCCGAAGTGGTGCAGGACGCCCGCCTGGGACATGCCCACCCGGTCCGCGATCTCCTTCAGCGACGCGCCGCGCTCGCCGTGGTCGCCGAACACCTCCAGAGCGGCCCGCAGGATCTGCTCCCGCCGCTCCAGCCCCTTGCGGTAGGGGCCTCGGGGTTTACGTGGTGTGGTCACCCGGCGACGGTACTTCACGGCTCCGCGGCGCACCGGAGGGTTCTCCTCCCCTTCCGGGGGTATTCGGCATATATGAGTACCGCATCCGTCATGCTGGCCGCCCCGAGCGGCCTGCTCAGCCTGGCGTTGTTCGCGGTCGGCGTGGCCGTGGTGGCCATGCTGATGGGCGCGTTCTGGCTGGGCGCCCGTGCCAAGGACCGCGAGCTGCCGTGCCCGCGCCCCGACGAACAGCCGCACCTCCCGCCGGAAGGCGCGGTTCACGAGATCCTGGAGAACCGGGAACCCGACGAGGTGCCGAAGGTCCCCAAGGGCGGTCACGCCCTCACTCCGTACGAACTCACCAACATGCAGACCAGGACCAGCGCGTCCAAGAAGCGGCGCAGGTGGACGCCGGGGTCCAGCGGATCCTTCGGGGGCGGCGGGCTGGGCGCGCACTGAGCCGGACGGGCGCCGGCCCGCCGTAGCAGGGCCGGGGTGAGGGCGGGAGGCGAACCAACCTTCACCCCGGCCGCCGTACGGCCTCACCCCACCCTCCGGGCCACCCCCACCACCTGCTCCCCGTACCCCCCGCCGAACAGCACCACATGCACCATCAGCGGAAACAGCTGATGCGCCCCCACCCGCCCCCGCCACCCCTCCGCCAGCGGCGCGACCTCCTCGTACCCGGCGACGATCTCCTCCAGGTACGGGCACCCGAAGAGCCGCAGCATCGCCAGGTCCGTCTCCCGGTGCCCTCCGTGCGCGGCGGGGTCGATGAGCCACGCCCTCCCGTCGGCGCCCCACAGCACATTGCCGTTCCACAGGTCGCCGTGGAGCCGGGCCGGGGGCTCGGGCGGCCCGGCGACGGCAGGAAGCCGCGCGCACGCCCCCTCCACCACGGCCGCGTCACGCGAGGTCAGCGCGCCCCGGTCCACGGCCGCCCGGACGTACGGCAGCACCCGGTGCTCGGCGTACCAGCCCGCCCACTCGGCGCCGGGGACGTTCCGCATCGGCGCGAGTCCGATGTACGCCTCACGCGGACCACCGGGCGGACCGGCCCCGTACGCGGGCGCCCCGGCCGCGTGCAGCGCCGCGAGCCCCCGCCCCAGCCGCAGCGCGGCCCCGACGGTGGGCGCACCCGCCGCGACCCGTTCCGTCACCAGCCACCCGGCGTCGTACCCGTACACCGCGGGCACCGGCACCGCCCCCGCGGCCCCCAGCCACCGCAGCCCGGCGGCCTCGGCGCGCGCCGCGTCGGGCGCGTCGGCGTGCTTGGCGATCACCGTCCGGCCGTCACCGAGAGCGACCTCGGCGACCGTGCCGGACAGGGGGCGGACCGTGTGCGCGGGGCCGCCGGCGAGGCGGGCGGCGGCGGTGAGAGCGTCCATATGGCCGCCAGCGTACGACGCGCGACCGGCCGCTCCTTAGACTGCGGGCGTTCACCTGTGCGGCGACGGAAAGAGGCGGTATGGCGGCGGCGGGAAACCTCAAGCGGAAGGTGTACGAGAGTGAACTGCTGCGCCTCCAGACCGAGTTGGTGAAGCTCCAGGAGTGGGTGCGGGCGGAGGGCGCGCGGCTGGTCGTCGTGTTCGAGGGGCGGGACGCGGCCGGGAAGGGCGGCACGATCAAGCGGGTCACCGAGCACCTCAACCCCCGGGTCGCCCGGGTCGTCGCCCTGCCGAAACCGACCGAGCGGGAGCGGACGCAGTGGTACTTCCAGCGGTACGTGGAACACCTCCCGGCCGCC
Organism: Streptomyces niveiscabiei; assembly: GCF_033794345.1. Lineage (NCBI taxonomy): Bacteria > Bacillati > Actinomycetota > Actinomycetes > Kitasatosporales > Streptomycetaceae > Streptomyces > Streptomyces niveiscabiei. The sequence continues at coordinate 363,440 of NZ_JARAYJ010000006.1, read as the reverse complement.
GGGGAGATCGTCCTGCTCGACCGCTCCTGGTACAACCGCGCCGGGGTCGAGCACGTGATGGGGTTCTGCACGAAGGAGGAGTACCAGCGGTTCCTGCGGCAGTGCCCGATCTTCGAGCGGATGCTCGTCGAGGACGGCATCATGCTGCGCAAGTACTGGTTCTCGGTGAGCGACGGCGAGCAGCAGGACCGCTTCCGCAAACGCCTCGACGACCCGGTCCGGCGCTGGAAGCTCTCGCCGATGGACCTGGAGTCGATCACCCGCTGGGAGGCGTACTCGCGGGCCAAGGACGAGATGCTCGTCCACACCGACATCCCCGAGGCACCCTGGATGGTCGTCGAGAGCGACGACAAGAAGCGCGCCCGCCTCAACATGATCGCCCACCTGCTGGACTCGGTGCCCTACCACGAAGTCCCGCTGCCGGTCCTGGACTTGCCGGAGCGCCCGCCGTCCACGGGGTACGTACGCCCGCCGCGCGACCTCCAGAACTATGTCCCGGACCATGCCGCAAGCCTGTGACCTGCACACATCCTTGACGCAAGATCCTTGCGACGGCATGGTGCGCTCAACTAGCGTCCGAAGTCGGAGGGTTCATGGGGACCGTCCGCGTTGATCCTGCGATGAGGGAGGCCGTTATGCCGTGCCAGTGGACGGCGGACGGATCATGACCGCGTACAACCTGGCCGGGTTCCTGGAGGACTCGGCCGCCCGCCACCCGGAGCGCACCGCGATCGTCTTCGGCGAGCTGCGGCTGACGTACGCACAGGTCGACGGCGCCGCCGCGCAGGTCGCGAACCTGCTGGTGGCGGCGGGTGTCCGGCCCGGCGACAAGGTCGCGCTGTCGATGCCGAACCTGCCGTACTTCACGTTCGCCTACTACGGCATCCTCAAGGCGGGCGCGACGGTCGTCCCCCTGAACGTGCTGCTCAAGCCCCGCGAGATCGCCTACCACCTGCGGGACTCCGACGCGAAGGCGCTGATCGCGTTCTCCGGGACGCCCGAGCTGCCCATCGGGCAGTACGCGCGCGAGGCCGTCGCCGAGGCCGACGGGGTCGACCTGTTCGTCGTCGACCCGGCGAGCGGGCTGCCGTGGGCCGGGCAGCCGCCGGTGTTCGAGACGGCCGTCACCGACGAGGACGACACGGCCGTCATCCTCTACACCTCCGGCACGACCGGCCGCCCCAAGGGCGCCGAGCTGCGCCACCGGAACATGCGCGACAACGTCCTCATCGACGAGGCGCTCTTCGGCGCGTCCGTCGAGCGGCCCGACACGTTCCTGTGCGTGCTGCCGCTGTTCCACTCCTTCGGGCAGACCGTCATCCAGAACGGGGCGCTCGCGTACGGCGGGACGATCGTCATGCTGCCCCGCTTCGAGCCCGCCGCCGCGCTGAAGCTGATGCTCTCCGAGAACGTCACGTTCTTCGGTGGCGTCCCCACCATGTACTGGGCGCTGCTCGGCGCGCTCGACGACTCCGTGGACGTCGGGACGCTCGCCCGTAACCTCCGGGTCGCCGTCTCCGGCGGGTCCGCGCTGCCCCACGAGGTGCACCGCGAGTTCCGCGAACGGTTCGGGGTGACCATCCTCGAGGGGTACGGGCTCTCCGAGACATCCCCCGTCGCGTCCTTCTCCCGGCTCGGGCAGGAGCCCCGCGTCGGGTCCATCGGGGTGCCCGTGCCGGGGGTCGAGATGCGGCTCGTCGGCGGGGACGGCTCGCCCCTCGCCGACGACCCCGACGCCATCGGGGAGATCGCCGTCAAGGGGCACAACGTCATGAAGGGCTACTACAAGCGGGCCGACGCGACCGCCGAGGTCCTCGAAGACGGCTGGTTCCGCACCGGTGACCTCGGGCGGCGGGACGCCGACGGCTACTACTACATCGTCGACCGCGCCAAGGACATGATCATCCGGGGTGGGTTCAACGTGTACCCCCGGGAGATCGAGGAACTCCTCATGGAGCACCCCGCGGTGTCCCTGGTCGCCGTCATCGGCTTCCCCCACCCCTCCCACGGCGAGGAGATCAAGGCGGTCGTCGTCCGCAAGGCGGGGGTCGAGGTGACGGAGGCGGAGCTCGTCGACTGGGCCAAGGAGCGGCTCGCGGCGTACAAGTATCCGCGGGTGGTGGAGTTCGCGGAGGCGCTGCCGATGACGTCGACGGGGAAGATCCTCAAGCGCGAGATCAGCTGAGGGGGCGGGGCGGGGTGGTGAGGCGGGGGTGAGGCGGGTCGGCCGTCGAGAGCGGGTGGCAAGCAGGCGGTACGAAAATCGCCCGCCGTCTTGAGCCGGCCCGCCGACCTCGCCACCCCACCCGTCAGCCTTACCCCGGCTCCACTCCACCCAGAACCCTCCCCACCCGCAGATTCCACCGCCCGCCCCTCCCGCTGACCTCCACCCCCGACAGCGGCGCCACGTCCACCCGCCAGAACGCCTCCTCCGGCGCCCCCAGCACCCGTACCACCACAGCCCGCACCACCTCCGGCTCGACCACGGCGACCGTCCGCCCGGACAGCTCCGCACCCGCCTCCAGCCACCCCCCGACCCGCGCGCAGAACTCCCGCACGGACTCCCCGCCCTGCGGAGCCGCGCCGGGGTCGGACAGCCATGCGGCGAGTGCCTGCGGCTCCCGGGCCCCCACCTCCTCGGCCGTCTCCCCCCGCCACCGCCCGGCGTCGATCCCGGCCAGCTCCGGGACGTCCACCCCCGTGAGCCCGAGCCCGGCGGCAGTCTCCCGGCACCGCGCACTCGGCGAGCACAGGACCCGCTCGGCGGGAGGCACCGCACCCGCAGCGGCCTCCGCCGCCCGCACCCCCGCCGCGTCCAACGACCCCCCGTCGTCGAACCGCCCCGCCCGCAGGGACGCGGAGATGGCGGGGGCGATGAGGAGCAGGCGGTGAGTCATGACCCCATTGTGCTGCCGCCCACTGACAACACGACCTTCACTGACAACACGCCCCCCAGCGACAGCGCGCCCCGAGGACCCTCGGCCCTCACTAGAGCCCTCACCCCGATGGGAACGCGGCCCGCCATTCCCTATTTCTGCAACACGTTCTACCGTGTGCGCCCTCAAGACCCCGCCCCCGGAGGAGGCCCCGTGCACCTCGACCAGACCCCCGAAGAACAGCGGTTGCGCGCGGAGTTGCGGGAGTACTTCGCGGAGCTGGTGCCGGACAACGCGTACGCGCGGCACGCCGATCCGGTCGGCGCGAAACGGTTCTACCGGGAGACGATCCGCCGCCTGGGCGAGGACGGCTGGCTCGGTGTCGGGTGGCCGAAGGAGTACGGGGGCCGGGGCCTGACCCCCGTGGAACAGTTCGTGTTCTTCGACGAGGCCGCGCAGGCGGGCGTACCCCTCCCGCTGATGGCGCTGAACACCGTGGGCCCGACGATCATGCGGTACGGCACCGACGAACAGAAGGCGTACTTCCTCCCCCGCATCCTCTCCGGCGAGATCGACTTCGCGATCGGCTACAGCGAACCGGGCGCGGGCACCGACCTCGCGGCGCTGAAGACGCGGGCCGTACGGGACGGGGACGAGTACGTCGTGAACGGCCAGAAGATCTGGACGACCAACGGCGACACGGCGGACTGGATCTGGCTCGCCACCCGCACCGATCCGGACGCCCCGCCCCACAAGGGCATCACGATGCTGCTGGTCCCCACCACCGACCCCGGCTACTCCTGCACGGTCATCCGCACGCTCGCCTCCCACGACACCACGGCGAGCTACTACGAGGACGTCCGCGTCCCCGTCACCAACCGGGTCGGCGCCGAGAACGAGGGCTGGCGCCTGATCACGAACCAGCTCAACCACGAGCGCGTCACCCTCGCCGCGCACGGCACGATGGCGGTCCGTGCCCTCGCGGACGTCCAGCGCTGGGCCGGGGAGACGAAGCTCGCCGACGGCCGCCGCGTCCTCGACCTCCCCTGGGTACGCCGCCGCCTCGCCCAGACCCACATCAAGCTCGACGCCCTGAAACTCCTCAACTGGCAGATGGTCCAAGCCGTCCAGAACAACACCCTCACCCCCCAGGACGCCTCCGCCGTCAAGGTCTACGGCTCCGAGGCCCGCCGCGACGCGTACGCCTGGCTCCTGGAGATCGTCGGCGCCCCGGGTGCCCTCCAGGAGGGCTCGGCGGGCGCCGTACTCCACGGCGAACTGGAACGCGGCTACCGCTCCGCCGTCATCTTCACCTTCGGCGGCGGCAACAACGAGATCCAGCGCGAGATCATCACATGGATCGGCCTGGGAATGCCCAGGGTGCGCCGCTGACCCGCGTTCCCCGCAGAGCTGAGCCCCACGAAAAAAGGGTGGCCCGCGCAAAGGCGGGCCACCCTCAACTGTCGGTGCCTCAGGGGATGTTCTGGTACAGCGCGGTGATCTGGTTCGCCGTCAAGGCGTACGCGTACGCCTGCACGTCGCTGACGGAACCGCCGAACCAGGCCCCCGGTGTGCCCCCGGACAGCCCTCGCCCGAGGACGAGATCACCGGTCGCCGCCCAGGGGGTGACGCCGGTCGTCGTGGCGGCGAGGGTGCCGTTGACGTACAACTGGGCTGTTTTGGTCGCGGAGTTGTAGACGCCGACCAGGTGGGTCCAGGCGCCCGCCGAGGCGTTCGCCGCGTAGGTGTACGTCGTCGTCGGGCTCGCGGTGTCGGCGCTGGTGAACGCCAGGGCCCAGCCGGGGTTTCCGGTGTGGGTGTGGTTGTACTGGAGGGCGAAGGGCGAGGTCTGGGTGCCCTCTTCGGACAGGACGGTCTGGTCGGACGTACCGGTGGTGGTGGGCTTCACCCACGCGGAGAGGGTGAAACTGCCGGTGGTGGCGACGACTTGGGGGTTCGCGCTGACCGCGTACCCGGTGCTGCCGTCGAGGCTCAGCACCGTGCCCCGCGTCGAGTCCGTCGCCCAGCTCGCGCCGCCCGTCAGGGTGAGCGGGTTGTTGCCCAGGTCCGGGTTCGCGCCCGCCGCGTTGAGGGTGTTGAGCGTGTCGGTCGCGGCGGTGTCGGTGGCGACCGGCATTCCGTCGCCGTCGTCGAGGTCCCAGGTGTCGACGGGGGAGAGGAGCGCCGTGGTGAGCGCCCCGAAGGCGGGGTTGGAGAGGTTGACGTGGTCGCCGCTGTCGGCCGCCGTCGAGAGTTCCTCCTCGCCGGTCGTCGCGTCCGGCACGGCCACGGCCGCGTCGAAGTCCGCGAAGTACACGGCGGGCGTGGCCCAGGGGTTGCCCAGGTTCATGCCGCCGAGGAACGCGTTGACGTCCGTGCGGTTGTCGTCGGTGGCGGACGTGCACGGGTCGTTCGGGGTGGCGCCGTCCCCGGCGAAGCCCTCGCAGGGGGTCAGCGAGGTGAGGACGACGTTGACGCCCCGGCCCTGGAGCTGCTGGACGAGCGCGGTGTAGCCGTCGGCGTCGAGGTCGTCGCTGGTGGACCCGGCCAGCAGGTCTTCGAGCCCGGCGTCCACGACGACCGTCGAGAGGCCTGGCTGGTCGAGGATGTCGCGGTCGAGCCGGGAGAGCACCGAGGGTCCGCCGACCGGATTGCCGCTGTACGTCTCGGGGTTGTCGGTCATCAGCTGGTTGGCCTCGATGCCCTCGGCGAGCACGCCGTAGGGGCTGGCCGTGGTGGGTTCGGCGGCGGTCAGGCCGTCGGCCACCCGGTACCCGTTGGAGTTGGGCAGCGTGGTGTTCGGCTGGAACGGGTCCACCAGATGGTCCCCGAGGACCGCTTCGGTGGGTACGTTCGCGGACTGCACGTCCAGACCGGTCACCAGGTCGGTGAAGTTGCCGTACGCGGCGGCGGTGGTGGTGAACGGCGTGGCGCTGGTGCCGGTGGTGAGGTCGCCGCTGCCGTTCGCGGTGATGTACTCGTAGGAGCCGCCCGCGTACGTGTGCTGCACCAAGTACGGGACGGCGTTGGAGAGTTGGTAGGAGACCAGCAGGTACTGGTTCGCGGTGACGGCGAACGGCAGCGGGTCGCTGTAGACCATGCCGCCCACGGGGACGGTCACCGCCTGGGCGCCGCCGAACTTCAGGGTCGTCGGCGTGCCCGACGGGACCGCGCCGATCGCGTTCGGCGTGGAGCTGAGGGCGATCGTCGCGTGGCCGATGGAGAGTTTGTTCGTGCCGAGCGCGTTGTCGAGCTTGACGCGGACCGTGGACCCGGAGACCGAGGGCTTGAGGGCTACCCGGATCGTCTGGTTCGAGTACGTTCCGCCGCCCGGCAGCCCGAAACTCCCCTCGGTCGCGCCGGACCAGGCGCCCGTCCAGGACTGGCCGGAGGGCGCGGCGGCGTAGGTGCCGTTCGCCTCGGCCGTCCCGCCGGTCGTGTTGCGGGTGCCCAGCGCGAAGACGTGCAGCGTCGGCTCGCTCGGCCCTGCCGCGCCGGTCAGGTCGGGCAGGGTCACCGAGGCGATCGTCCGCGCCGGGTCGACCGGCACCGAGAACGCGTACAGCTGCCGGTCCGCCGTGCTCTGGGTCGAGCCGTTGGCGTGCGGGAACACCGCCGCCGCGATCGAGCTGTCCGTGTTGGACCAGTCGGGCACGGTCAGCATGTACGTCGCGCTGGTGCCGTCGGTGTACGTGATCTGGCCGCTCGCCGGGCAGAAGGAGTCCGCGTCGTCGCCGGAGAAGCAGTAGGCGGCGCTGACCCGGGTCCCGGACGGCACGTACGGCGAGGTGGTGTCGCCCGCGATGGCGCCGGGCGAGCTGAGGTTGGTGTACGTCGAGGCGGTCAGGAAGACCAGGGCGTTGCCCTGTCCTGAGTAGCTCACGGTCTGGTTGGCGGCGAGGAGGTTGTCCTTCTGGCCCGAGCCGAAGGCGGGCAGCGTCATGGTGGCGCCGTCGACGGTCACCTTCCCGCCGCTCGTCCAGCCCGCGTTCGCCCAGTCGGTCGCCGAGAAACTGTGCCCGTTGCCGTCGAAGTTGGCCGCCGTCATGTTGCTGTCGGCGCTGATGCCCACGTTGTCGAAGCAGGCCGCGAGGCTCGCGCAGGTCGTGTTCGGGTGCCCGGCGGCCAGGAACGGGTAGGCGGAGGTGCCCGACACGTCACCGGCGCCGTCCACGGCGTACACGTACAGGGTGTGCGGTCCGGGCGAGGGCGGGACGACCGTCACCGTCGCCTTGTTGCCGCTCGCGGTGACGGTCTCGCCCGCCGGGGCGCCGCTCGTCGGCGGCGGCACGTCGAGGTGGTACACGAACTTCGTCGCGGTGGTGCCGGAGCCGGTGATGTCGAACTTCCCCGAGGTGCCCGCCGCCGCGCCGACGGCCGCGTCGGTGACGTCCGTGTTCGGGTAGAGGTTGCTCTCCGAGGTGAGCGCCGGTTCGTCCGGTGCGGTCGGCTCGGCGGTGAAGTGGCAGGTGGGGGACTGGCTGTACGTCGTCGACGCCATCCCGTCGGTGACCATGACGTCCCAGTCGACGGTCTTCCCGGCCGCCAGCGACGACACGAACGACGCCGGGAGCGAGGCCGTGGCGTACGTGTTGCTCGCCAGGTTGTCGCCGCTCTTGAGAGTCGCCTTCGTGGTCGTGCCGTCCACCCAGTACTGGAACGTCGCCTGGAGCTTGTCCCCGTTGGGGTCCTTCACCTTGGCGCGCAGCACCGGCGGCGTCGAGGCGATCGTCTTGCCCATGTACGGGTACGGCGACGAGGTGTCGCAGGCCGCGTCGGCGGCGCCGGACACGGCCGCCATGGTCGCCGCGGTGGGGGCGCTCGGCGGGTTGTCGTAGAAGATCTGGAGCGTCGGGTTGTGCGAGAACCGCTTGAAGCCCAGGTCGTCGCGGCTGGACTCCATCGAGTCCTCGCTCAGCGTGGCGGTGAAGCTCGTCGAGTGCCCGCTCGCCGCCTTCTTGATCGGCGTCAGGACGTTGAACCCGTTGGTGGAGCTGCCGTTGTTCGGGCACAGCGACGGGTTGTAGGCCGGTCCGAAGCTCGCCGACGTCGCATAGCTGTTGTACCGCGGCCGGTTGCTCCAGTCCGTGCCCGAGCCGATGCCCCGGGACCAGTGCAGGTTGACGGTCGCCGTCGTCGAGCAGGACGCCGAGTAGATGTCCGTCGCGTCGACCTCGGCGCTGCTGATCGTCGCGCCGAAGATCGTCTTGGACAGCGTCCACTGGTAGATGGCGTGCTCGTCACCCGTGTTGCAGGAGCCCTCGGGCCAGCCGTTGTAGCCGACGCCGAGATAGCCGTTGTCGGCCAGCGAACCCGTCTTGTCGTAGAAGGACGTGCCCGGGCAGCCCTGCTTCACCTCGTCGAACGCCGGGTTCGCGTAGTCGACCGGGTGCCAGTTCACCGAGGGGTCGACGTACACCGGGAAGACCGTCCCGGCGCGGGTCAGCATCGCCTTGTCCGGTACGAGGGTCAGGGTGCCGCGGCCCAGGCGCGTGCGGACGCCGGCGACGCGGGCGGCCAGGCCCGGGTGCGTGGCGTCGGAGGCGTCGGAGGCGACCTTCGCCGTCGTGTGCAGGGCGCGGTTGGAGTCCCACTGGAGCGGGGTGGGGGAGTCGGCCACCGCCGTGCCGTGGGTGTCCGTGACGGTGAGCCCGCCGTCGGCCGCCGGGGCCAGGTGTCCTCCGTTCACCTGAGCGCCCAGGCGCAGGGCGGCCAGCGCGGGGTTGCGCGCGGCGGTGGCGTCGTGGACGACGAGGGTCTCGCTGGGGCCGCCGGACGCGGTGGCGGTGACCTGGAGGTCGACGCCGGGGAGTACGGCGGGGTAGGTCGCGGTCTCGCCGTCGACGCGGGGCGCCGGCAGGGGGGTCGGCCAGGTCAGGGTGAGCGCGGTGGCGCCGGAGCGGGTGACCGCGAGAGGGGCCGTGCCGCCGCCGGAGAAGGAGACCGTGCCGTACGCCGTGGCCTTCGGGGACCAGGTGCCGTCGGCGTGGTGCGTGAGCGTCAGGTCCACCGGGACCCAGCGGTTCTTCTGCCGGGTTCGCACCGGCAACGGGTTGGAGACCGTGCGGAAGCCGCCGCCGGGCCGCGCCTCCACCTGGATGGTGGGGCTGGTGAGGGCCGAGACGGTGACCGGCTTTCCGGTGGCGTGGGCCTGCTCGGCCGCGGCCCGCATGGCGGTGGCGTCCGCCGAGGTGGGGCCGTAGCCGTCCGGGAGGACCGGTGAACTCACCGATGACGCGGGGGACTTGGTGACGGGGGCGCTCTTGCCGGTGACCTGGAGGCCCGCGGCCGGACGCGGGGTCGTCGCCGCGGCAGGGGTGGTGGCGAGGCCGGCCGCGCCGACCGCCAGGACCGCGGCGACCGTGAGAGCCGCGCCGGGTCTGTGGATTCGCGCACGTGCACGAGGTGGGTGCATCGGATTCCCGTCTGTGGAAGGTCTTTCGGGGCGGATGTGAGGAGTCGTTCGGAACCCCGCAAAGATCAGCCGGGCAGGTGAGAGACGCATGTGGTCATGTCAAGAATCGGGGAAGAGCTTCCGGTTGCCCGATGCGCGGCAAATCCGCTGACACGTACGGTCCGTTGCGTCGTGAAGATCGACATTGCCGTGTGAAGGAGCAAGCCTTGCCCAGGACGACAGGTTCACCGGGCGGCCCGAGACCCGACGGCCGCCTGAGACGCGGGTTGACCGCTCTGACCGCGGTGATCTCCGTCATCGTGGGTGTCACGGGCGCCGCACAGCCGGCCCACCGCCACGCGCAGCCGGGGTACACCCAGGTGAAGCCGGTTCCTGTGACGGCCGTGCGCTCGCACTACGGTCCCGCACGGCACCTCGCGAACTCGCCGTCGCCCAAGGTGACGTGGCCCAGCGGGGCGGCGGGGTTCAGCGAGCCGGCGTCCGGCACCCGGCTCAGGGCAGGCGGCCTGCCGATCTGGCTCACGCCCGCGCCCGAGAAGCCCGCGTCCGAGAAGCCCGCGCCCGGCAAGCCCGCGTCCGCCAAGACCTCGGCCGGGAAGGCAGCCGCTTCCTCGGTCAACTCCTCCGCCCCCGGCGCCACTTCGTCCTTCACGCACACCACCGCCCGCCTCCTCCCGCAGCGCACCGCCCGCTCCGCCGGAGTCGACGGCGTCCTCCTCCAGCTCACCGGCCTCCCCGAGTCGAAGTCCCAACTCGCCCTGGACTACCGCGACTTCACCGCCGCGTACGGCGCCGACTGGGGTGCGCGCCTGCGCCTCGTCCAGCTCCCCGCCTGCGCCCTCACCACCCCGACCCGCGCGGCCTGCCGTACCCAGACCCCCGTGGCCTCCACCAACGACACGAAGGCGCAGACGATCTCGGCGCCCCTCGCCCTCGCGCAGAGCGACGTCGTCATGGCCGCCACCGCCGCGCCCACCGGAGGCGGCGGCGACTTCACGGCCACCTCGCTGAAGGCGTCCGGCTCCTGGCAGGCCGGCGGCAGCACGGACGCGTTCACCTGGTCGTACCCGATCAGCGGCCCCGCCGTACCCGGTGGCCTGGCCCCCAATCTGGCCCTGGGCTACGACTCGCAGAGCGTGGACGGCCTCACCTCGTCGACGAACAACCAGGCGTCGGCCGTCGGCGACGGCTTCTCCCTGCCGAGCAACTACATCGAGCGCTCGTACGCCTCCTGCCACGACAACCCGGCGGGAACCACGCGGACTTGGGACAACTGCTGGTCCTCCGACAACCAGCTCACGCTGTCCCTGAACGGCACGGCCACGACCCTCGTCAAGGACGACACGACCGGCGCCTACCGCGCGCAGGGCGACTCCGACGAGCGGGTCGAGCGGCTGACCGGCGCCACCAACGGCGCCCAGAGCGGCGAGTACTTCCGGGTCACCACCTCCAACGGCACCCAGTACACCTTCGGCCTGAACCAGCTCCCCGGCTGGTCCTCCGGCAGCGCGGCCACGAACTCGGTGCTGACGGAACCCGTCTACGCCACCGCCTCCGGCCAGCCCTGCTACAACGCGACCTGGGCCAACTCCTGGTGCCAGCAGGGCTACCGCTGGATGCTGGACTACGTCAAGGACACCCACGGCGACGTGATGTCCTACTTCTACACCCCGACGACCGCGCACTACGCCCGCGACCTCGGCAAGACCGCCGACACCCCGTACATCCGCGACGCGGCCCTCGCGAAGATCCAGTACGGCCAGCGCGACGGCTCGGTCTACTCCACCAGCCCCGCCGCCCAGGTCACCTTCACCTACAACGGCCGCTGCGACACCTCCCCGACCGGCTGCGCGACCTCCACGCTGACCAGCTCGACCGCGTCCAAGTGGCCCGACGTGCCGTTCGACCTCGACTGCGCGAGCGGCGCGGCCTGCTCCGCCAACTCGCCGACGTTCTGGAGCGAGAACGAGCTGACGGGTATCCAGACGCAGGCGCTCGTCGGCACGACCGAGACGAACGTCGACGCGTGGGCGTTCACGTACTCGTTCCCCGCGACCGGGGACGCGACCACACCGTCCCTGTGGCTCGACTCGGTGACCCGGACCGGCCAGGACACCTCCGCCGGGGGCTCCACCGCGTCGCTCACCATGCCTCAAGTCACCTTCTCCGGCACGCCGTTGTCGAACCGCGTGGACCTGACCGACGGCTACCCGCCCATCACCCGCTACCGCCTCAACACCATCACCACCGAGTCCGGCGGCATCATCAGCGTCGGCTACTCGGCCCCGGCCTGCGGCGGCGGCACCCCGAGCGACGCGAGCCAGAACACCAGCCTGTGCTACCCGGGGTACTGGACGCCCACCGGGCAGACCGCGCCGATGCTGGACTGGTTCAACAAGTACGTCGTCACCACGGTCACCCAGCAGGACCCGACCGGCGGCGGCGTCAACGACACGATCGTCACCCGCTACACCCCCGTCGGCACGCCCGCCTGGCACCACGACGACAACCCGCTCACCCCCGCCGCCCAGCGCACCTGGGACCAGTGGCGCGGCTACGGCGGCATGAAGGTCAGCACCGGCACCGCGCCCGACCCGGTGACCGAGACCGACTACACCTACTTCCGCGGCATGGACGGCGACACCCTCGCCGGCGGCACCCGCTCGGCGTCCGTCACCGACTCCCGGGGCGACCCGGCGGTCACCGACTCACCCCAGTACGCGGGCCTGACGTACGAGGCGATCCTCTACGACGGCCGCGGCAGCGGAAAGGTCGTCAACGACACGGTCACCGCGCCCTGGAGCAGCGCCGCCACCGCCACCCACGCCCTGTCCGGCGGGCTCCCCGCGCAGAAGGCGTTCCTCACCGGCCAGAAGTCCGTTCAGGTCTACACCCCGCTCGCCTCCGGCTCCACCCGCGAGACCGAGACCGACTACACCCACGACGCGCACGGCCGCGTCACCCAGGCCGACGACAAGGGCGACGTCTCCACCACGGGCGACGACCTGTGCACCACCGCGACCTACGCCGACAACGCCTCCGCGTGGATCTACGACCTGGTCGACGAGACGAAGACGGTCTCCGTCAAGTGCGCGACCACCCCGACGCTCCCGGCCGACGCCGTCAGCGACAAGCGGGTCTTCTACGACGGCTCCAGCACCCTCGGCGCCGCCCCCACCGCCGGTGACCCGACCTCGACCCAGCAGGCCACCTCGTACAGCGGCTCCACCCCGGTCTACTCGACCATGTCCGCGCTCACCACGGACGTCTACGGCCGCCCCCTGACCAGCACCGACGCCGACCAGCGCACCACCACGACCGCCTACACCCCGACCACCGGCGCCGCGCCCACCGCCATCGTGTCCACCGACCCGATGGGCCAGACCCTCAGCCAGACGTACGACGCCTCGCGCGGCCTGATGCTGACGCAGACCACGGCCGCCGGGTACGTCACCAGGGCGCAGTACGACGCGCTGGGCCGCCGCACCGCCGTCTTCCGCCCCGGCATCACCGCCGCGACGGCCAAGTACACGTACGTACTGGCCGCCGGGAAGCCGAGCACCGTCACCACCCAGACCCTCGACGACGACGGCACCTACCGCAGCAGCGAACTCCTCATGGACGCGCTCCTGCGCCCCCGCGAGACGCAGATCGCGACCGTCGACGGCGGCCGGGACGTCACCGACACCGTCTACGACACGAACGGCTGGGTCGCCAAGACCACCGCCCCCTACTACGCGAGCGGCGCCCCCTCGGCGACCCTCGTGCAGGCCCAGGACGGCGACATCCCCTCGGAGACCGGCTTCACCTACGACGGCGCCGGCCGCAAGACCGTCTCCACCGCCTACGCCCTCGGCACCGCCACCTGGAACACCACCACCGTCTTCGGCGGGAACTTCACCACCACCATCCCGCCCAAGGGCGGCGTCGCCGAGTCCACGCTCACCGACGCGCGCGGACGCAGGACCGACCTGTACCAGTACCACGCGGGCGCCGCCGCCGACCCCGTCCACGACAGCGCCTCCGACTACTCCGACACGCACTACACGTACTTCCCCGACGGCCACCAGTCCGGCCAGACCGACCCCGCCGGCAACTCCTGGAGCTGGACCTACAACCTCCTCGGCGACCAGGTCACCGCCACCGACCCCGACGCGGGCGGCTCCTCGGCGACCTACGACAACGCCGGCCAGCTCCTGACGACCACCGACGCGCGCGGCGACCAGGCGACGTACGCGTACGACAAGGACGGCCGCCGCACCGCCGTCTACGACACCACCGGGGGCGCCACCGCGTCCGCCGCGAACCAGACGGCCTCCTGGACGTACGACACGCTGAAGAAGGGGTACCTGACCTCGTCCACGTCGTACCAGCTCGGTACGGGCAGCCCCTCCGTCACCAACGCCGTCCTCGGCTACACCAGCCTCGGCAAGGTCGCCGCCGTGAAGACCACGCTGGCCAACCTGCCGAGCAACCTCGCGCCCCTGGCACCCAGCGCCGGGTACACCCAGTCGTACACGTACAAGACCACCGGAACGCCGGCCACCAGCCAGTCCCCGGCGGGCGGCGGGCTCCCCGCCGAGACCGTCAACTACGGGTACGACCAGTTCGGCCGGCCCACCAGCCTGGCGAGCACCGGGACGACCGCGTGGACGTACGTCTCCGCCATCGGCTACGACGAGTACGGCGAGCCCCTCCAGTACTCCATGGGCCCCACGACCAGCTGGGTCGACCTCACTCTCCAGTACGACGCCCAGACCGGCCAGCCCACCGACGCGAAGACCACCGACTCCAGCAGCTCCACGGTCGTCGACGACACCGCGTACACCTGGGGCGACACCGACGTCTCCAAGGGCGCCGGGCTCCTCACCTCCGTCACCGGCAGCCGGTCCGGCACCCAGTGCTACGGCTACGACTGGGCCGCCCGCCTCACCGCCGCCTGGACCGCCACCGACAACTGCGCTTCCCCGGCGAGCAGTTCGACCGTCGGCGGGCCCGACCCCTACTGGCAGACCTGGACCTACACCGCCGACGGCCAGCGCGACACCCAGACCGACCACGGCGCCACCGACACCACCACGGCTTACCACTACCCGGCACCCGGCTCCGCGACTGACCAGCCCCACACCCTCACCAGCACCACCGGCCCCACCGCCGGCACCGCGTCCTACCACTACGACGCCTCCGGCAACACCACATCCATCCAGGGCGGCGCCCTCGGCGACCAGACCCTCACCTGGAACCACCAGAACCGCCTCGACACCGACACGACGTCCGGCGGCACGACCAGCTACCTCTACGGCCTCGACGGCGGCCTCGTCCTGCGCACCGACCCGGCCCAGGCCACGCTCTACCTCGGCGACGAGGAACTCGTCGAGAACCTCTCCACCAAGGCCGTCACCGGCACCCGCTACTACTCCATCGCCGGCACGACCGTCGCCGCGCGCTCCAGCAGCGGGAACATCCAGTACCTCATCCCCGACCGCCAGGGCACCGACTACCTGTCGGTCGACTACCAGACCCAGGCGGTGACCCGCCGCGAGTACCTCCCCTTCGGCGGCACCCGAGGCACGACACCCACGACCTGGACCGGCGACAAGGGCTACGTCGGCGGCACCACCGACACCGCCACCGGCCTCGTCAACCTGGGCCTGCGCGAGTACGACCCCCAGACCGGGCGTTTCATCAGCCGCGACCCGCAGTTGGAGACCACGGACCCCTCGCAGCTCACGGGGTACGACTACGCCGCGAACAACCCGGTGACGGGCAGCGACCCCACCGGGCAGAGCTGGTTCAGCTCGATCTCCAACGCGGTCTCCAGTCTCGCGGACACCGCGCAGCAGGTCATCGACCGGACGAACGGTCCCCTGGCCGCGCTGGGTGTCGGGGAACTGCTCATCGGCGCCGCGTCGGACGGGCTGGGCGGCGCGCTCATGGCCACCGGCATCGGGGCGCTCGGCCCCGGCGAGGCGCTGATCGCGGCGGGGACCGCGCTCGCCGTGTCCGGGAGCGCGACGGTGGCGTCGGCGGTCGCCGCGCCGAACATCGCGTACGCCGTGCAGAACGGGGACGGCGGCGGGGGCGGCGACGACGGGGGCGGATCGGACGGCGCGTCCTCGGGGGATCCGGACCGGGACAGGGACGCGCAGTCGCTGCGGCAGGAACACAAAGACGAACACGGCGAGCCGCAGCTCACTCTCGACAACGCCTACCGCGCGCTGGACGGCGCCCCGGAGGGGACCCGTGCCCGGGTGATGCCCAAGGAGAACGAGCTGACGAGCGCGCCGGGAGCCAAGGGGAAGGACAAGGTCAAGAACGCGGACCTCGAATACCTCGACCAGCAGGGTGACATCGTCGGCTACGGCGAGGTCAAGACCATCGGAGAGGCCGACGAGGGGAGGTTCACCGGCCAACTGGAGAGTGCCGTCAAGCAGTTGCGCTGGCGGCAGGACTGGAAGGGCGGCACAGAGGTGAACGAGATCTTCATCCAGGTCCCCGACCTGGCCGATCCTCCGGCGGTCAAGCAGTGGGTCCGCAGCTACCAGAACGCCCGCAGGGGCGGGGTGAAGTCGATCACCGGATACCGGCTGCGGGTCTACAACGAGAGCGGCGACAGCGTGGGCACGTTCGACCTGGGTACCGACTCCGACGGCGGCTATGTCGACAAGAACCACACCTACCATTCGTCGAACGGGTACACCTACTGAAATCCGAGGCACGGGCGGACCCGTCCCACCACGACGCGTCCGCCCGTTCCCCCATGCGAAAGGCGACTCCTTGTCCTCGACGCTCTACCGGGTGCGTGAGTCATTTCCTGACGCCCGCAGCGCTCTGGAACGGGCGCGCGCGATCATGCGCGAATCGGCGGACTGGGCTTCCCTCCCCACTCCCCGGATGAAACCGGTCGCCACGGCCGAGCAGTACGCGTACGCCCTGTCCGCCTTCGAGACCGCCCGCATCCACGGGAACCGGGCGGAGTCCGGCGTCGGGCTCTGGCTGGATGAAGTCCGGAGCCGGACCGTCGTCACGTTCGACAACGACAAGCCGGACGCGTGGTTCGCCGGCCATGTGAGGCTGCGCCCCGGCCTGGGCGACCTCTGGCCGCTGCCCGAGAGGCTGACTCTCACGCTGGACTCGACCGCGCCCTTCGGTGATCCCGGCAGCGAACCCGACCCCGACAGCACCGAGGAGGAACTGGATGACATGGTCTCCGTTCTCGGGCCGCTGTCTCTGGACGTGGACTGGGACTGCGGTTGGCGCGGCCTGTCCGAGGTCAAGGACTGCGGTGTGCAGCTCTGCCTGAACAGTGTCTGGACGCAGCAGATCGCCGTGCCGTCGCCCGGCGAGTTCGGCGTCTGGATCTCCCTCGGCAACCGCGTCGCCCGGACGGCCGAAGGCGAGCACTGGCGCCGGGACTGCGGACTCTCGCTGGGCGAACCGCAGCCGGGGTGGTGATCCGGGCGGCTCCCCGACGGCATGGTCCTCGTCCTCGGCCCTCCACCGTGTGCGCGAGCCCTTTTCTGCGTCGCGGACATCGGGCCGAGCCCCGGCCTCGTCGAACTCCGGCCGCCGCCCGAGGGCCTGTCCGAGTCCAAGGACTGCGGGGTCCGTCTTGAAAGGAACACTTCTTGGCCTCCACACTCTGGCCCGTACTCGAACCCTTTCCCGACGCCGGGAGCGCGTTGGCGCGGGCGCGGGCGATCATGCGCGACCTCGGCGACGGGTCCGCCCTCTGGTGGCCCGAACTGGAACCGATCAGTACGGCGGAGCAGTACGCGTACGCTCTGCGGACCTTCGACGCCGCCCGCCTGGTCGCGGACCGCGATCCCGTCGTCGTCTTCCCTTTCCTGAACGAACTGGAGCGGCGCGATGCCATCACGTTCGCAAGGCAACAGCCGGCGTTCTGCCTCGTGGCCGATCTGCACCTCGACCCGGGTCTCGGCGACCTCTGGCCGCTGCCCGAAGGCGTGACGGTCTTCCTCGACACCACTCGGCCCTTCGGTACGCCGGAGACCGAGTCCCATCACGCCTGTACGGAAGAGGAACTGGACCGGATGGTCGCGGTGCTCGGGCCGTTGAGTCTGGTCGCGGACTGGGGTTGCGACTGGCGGGGTCTGTCCGACACGAAGAACTGCGGGCTGCGGCTCTGTCTGAACGGTGCCCAGATGGATCAGCACAGCGAGGTGTCCCCCGGCGAGTTCGGTGTCTGGGTCGAACTCGGCAACCGTGTCGCCTGGGAGCCGGAGGGTGAGGCGTGGCGGCGGGAGTCGGGGTTGGTGCTGGGGGAGCCGAGGCAGGGGTGAGCCGGCCTGAGGGGGGCGCGAGGATGTGGGGTTCGCGCCGTACCCGGTGGGGCGATAAATCGTCATACTGGAGGGCGCCGGAAGGGCAACGACGGGGGCGGCGGGGCTGATGGCTGAGGCGAGGCTGGTCCAGGGGCGGTATCGGCTGCTGGAGCTCATCGGGCGGGGCGGGATGGGCGAGGTGTGGCGGGCGATGGACGAGTCGCTCGGGCGGCAGGTCGCCGTCAAGTGTCTGAAACCGCCCGGTCCGCAGCATGACGCGGGGTTCACCCGGATTCTGCGGGAGCGGTTCCGCCGGGAGGCCCGGGTCGCCGCCGGGTTGCAGCACCGGGGGGTGACCGTCGTCCATGACTTCGGGGAGTCGGACGGGGTGCTCTACCTGGTCATGGAGTTCCTCGACGGGCCCAACCTGTGCCAGATCCTCACCGCGACCGGCCATCGCCCGCTGCCCGTCGTGGACGTCGTCGACATCGCGGACCAGCTTGCCGCCGCGCTCTCCTACACCCACCGGCAGGGCATCGTCCACCGCGACCTGAAACCCGCGAACGTGGTCCGCCTCTCCGACGGCACCGCCAAGATCTGCGACTTCGGCATCGCCCGCCTCGGCCACGACATCGCCGCCACCTCCCGCCTGACCGGCACCGGCGTCGCCATGGGCACGCCGCACTACATGTCGCCCGAGCAGATCGGCGGCAGCGAGGTCGACCTCCGCAGCGACCTGTACTCCCTGGGCTGCGTCCTGTACGAACTCGCCACCGGCGCCCCGCCGTTCGCCATGGATGACCCCTGGGCCGTCCTCATCGCCCACCGCGACACCCCGCCCCGCCGCCCCAGCGCCCACCGCCCCGAACTCCCCGACCACCTCGACTGCATCATCCTCGACCTCCTCGCGAAGGAGCCGGCCGCCCGCCCGGGCGACGCGAGCGAAATCGTCCGCCGCATCGCCTCCGGGCGCGCGGCACCGGGGTACGTGCCTACGGTCGTGACGACGCAACCGGGGTTCACCGGCGGGGGTGTTGGGGCGCGGTGGGGTCAGGGTGGTGCCGGTGAGGGCGAACCGGGGCGGGGCGAGCGGCGTGGTGACGGGGGCGGGGTGCGGCAGAACGGGGGAGAGGCGGAGGCGGTCCGGCGCGGCCCGGGCACGGAAGCCGGCGAGGATGCCGAGGTGCTCCGGCGTGATCGCGCCGAAGGCGGTGGGGTGCGGTTGGCGGGTGAGGACGGTGGGGGGCTCTGGTCTGGCCCGCGCGCGGAGGGCGGTGGGGGCGAGGCGTGTGGGGGAGGGGTGGAGGTGTTCCGGCGTGGCCCGGGCACGGAGGTCGGTGAAGGTGCTGAGGTGCTCCGGCGTGATCCGTGTGCCGGAGGCGGTGGGGTGCGGTTGGCGGGTGAGGACGGTGGGGGG
Source organism: Streptomyces niveiscabiei (assembly GCF_033794345.1). Lineage (NCBI taxonomy): Bacteria > Bacillati > Actinomycetota > Actinomycetes > Kitasatosporales > Streptomycetaceae > Streptomyces > Streptomyces niveiscabiei. Next base: position 344,447 of record NZ_JARAYJ010000006.1, on the reverse strand, counting down.
CTCTGGTCTGGCCCGCGCGCGGAGGGCGGTGGGGGCGAGGCGTGTGGGGGAGGGGCGGAGGCGTTCCGGCTCGTCGCGCGCACCGAAGCCGGTGAGCCGCGTCGACCTGAGGCGCTCTGGCGCGATCCGCGCACGGAAGGCGCGGAGGCGTTTCGGGGCGACCCGCGCGCGGGAGTCGGCGAGTCGCGTCGGCCGGAGGCGGGGCGTCGGGCCGGTGAGGCGGTCCGCGCTGGTGAGTTGCCGCGCGCTGGTGAGCCTGCTCGCTCCAGTGGCTTGCCCCACGCCGACGAGCGGCCCCGTGCCGGCGAGCAGCCCCGCTCCAGCGAGCCGCCCCGTGCCGAGCGTGCCGATCGTGCTGCCGTGAGTCCGTCCCAACAGCAGCCCCCAGCAAGGGCGTTCGGTATCGCCCCGCGCCCCGTCGATCCCCGTCTCCCGCTCTGGACCCGGGGCATGACCCAGGGCCCCAAAGCCACCGGCCCCCGCACCCCGCCGCCCCCGCCGACGCCCCTCTCCGGTACCTGGACGTCCCGCCCCGCCCTGGGGGTCGTCCCGAGTGCGGGCCCTCGGCAGCCTCCGTCGCCCGAGGAGTTGGCGGTCCTCGCGCGGCGCCATGACGCGGGGCTCAGGCTGGGTGGGCTGGGGCGTTGGGTCGAGGCCGGGGAGGTGCATCGTGCTGTTGCCGCCGAGCGGGCGCGGGTGTTGGGGGAGGAGCATCCCGATACGCTCGCGAGCCGGTACGAGGTGGCGTTCGTGTTGAGTCGTACCGGCCGGGCGCTGGACGCGTTGCGGGAGTACCAGCAGGTGGCGGCGGCCCGTGCGAGGAGCCTCGGGGACGACCATGCCGACACGCTCGCCGCGCGGCAGGAGACGGCGTACGTGCTGGGGCAGTTGGGGCGGCATCTGGAGGCGCACCAGATGTACACGACCGTCCTCGCGGCCCGCACGCGTGCGATGGGCGCCGATCACCCGGACACCCTGCGCTGCCGCCACAACCTCGCCTTCAACCTGGCCAGGCTGGGCCGGCTGACGGAGTCGTACCGGATGGCGCGCGAGGTCGCGGCGGCGAGGGCGCGGGTGTTGGGCGAGGAGCACCCGGACACGTTGGCGACCCGGCACGAAGTGGCGTACGCGCTGGGCCAGTTGGCGCGCTGGCCGGAGGCGCTGGGCGCGTTCCGGGAGGTCGCGCAGGCCCGTGCGCGGGTCCTCGGACCCGACCACCCGGACACGCTCGCCGCCCGCCACGAGACCGGCATCGCCCTGGGCCGGCTCGGGCGCGGCGCGGAAGCCCTGGCGCTGTACCGGGAGTTGACGCGGGACCGGACCCGCGTGCACGGCCCCGCGCACCCCGAGACGCTCCGCGCCCGGCACGGCCTCGGCGTCAACCTGGGCCGCCTCGGCCGCTGGGAGGAGGCGCTGGCCGAGTCCCGCGAGGTGCACGCGATCCGCGTCCGCGTCCTGGGCGAGGACCACGAGGACACCTTGGTCAGCCGCCGCGAGGTCGCCGTCGCGCTGGGCTGGCTGGGCCGCTGGCAGGACGCGCTGGCCCACTACCGGGAGATCGCCACGACCCGCGAACACCTCCTGGGCCCCGATCACCCGGACACGCTCACGGCCCGGGACGACGAGGCGCAGTGCCTGCGCTGCCTCGACGGCGGCCGGACGCGGGAGCCGCGGGTGCCGCACCGGCGCGGGGCCTGACCCCTCCGGGACGCGCCGAGTCCCTCCGGGGCGCGCTCCCGGAGGGACTCGGCACATCAGCGGATCACCCGGTGGACTACCAGGTGAACGCGCTCGACTGCGTGCTCGTCGCCGTGCAGTACGAGGTGAACGTGCCGCCCGCGTTGGTCACGACGAACTTGAGCGACCAGTTGGAGGCGCTCGGCGTACCCGCGAGGACCGCCGAGTCGGTGACGTCCCCGGCGGCCAGGGAGCCCGAGGACAGCGGGAGGGGGCCGAAGGACAGCGGGGCGCCCGTGGTCGCCGCCGGGTGGACGGCGCCGGAGAACTGCACCTCGGCGCCGGACGCCTTCTTCAGCTTCAGCGTCGTCGTCACGGAGTTCGCCGCGTACGGGAACTGCGCGACGATGTCCGTGGAGTCGAGCTTCACGGACTTGACGCCACCGGAGTCGGCCGCGGTGAGCTTGATCGTGCCGCTGCCCGCCGCGTCGCAGTTGTACGAGGCGGTCGCGGACGCCGGGGCGACGGCGACGGCCGAGCCGGCCAGCGCCAGGGACGCCGCGAGGGCGGTGACGGCGGAAGCGGTCAGGGTGAATCGGCGCGTCGACAAGCGGTTCATGTGGGGTGCTCCTTCTTGGCAGGTGCCGTATTCCTGAGAACTGGGCTGTGTGCGAGAGCCGGGCCCGGCGTCACGTACCGAGTACAACCCATGATTCTTTTCCGGCGATTGGCGATCACTTGGCACCGGACCGTCGGTGACGGAGCGTCGCGGAGTGTGAGAAGAGCGGAACGGCCCTGTCAAGATGCGTATCCGCCTTGTCAAGATCAAGCCATCTCCACAGAATGGCCATGCTGTGTCTTCGCGGGGGGCGGGACATTCACAGTCCTGGAAGGAGGCGGCATGACGGTCTGTCTGTCGTTTCAGGTGCTGGGCCCGCTCAAGGTGCGCGTGGACGGCCGGCCGCTGCTGCTGCGCAGCGCACGACAGCGCACCGTGCTCGCCGTGCTCCTGCTCACCCCCGGCCGCGCGGTCTCCGTGGACGCGCTCGCCGACGCCGTCTGGCACGGCCGACCGCCCGTCACCGCCCGCAACCAGATCGCCATCTGCGTCTCCGCGCTGCGCAAGACGTTCCGCGACGAGGCGGGCGTCGACGGCCTGATCGAGACCCAGCTCCCCGGCTACGTCCTGCACCGCGAGGGCCACTACGTCGACGTGGCCGACCTGTACGAGTCGGCCGCGGCGGCCCGCGCCGCCGCCGAGGCCGGGAAAGTGGACGAGGCCGCCGCCCGCTTCGAGGACGCCCTCGCGCTGTGGTCGGGGCCCGTGCTGGACGGCATGGACGACAGCGTGCTGAGCGGCGTCGTCGACCGGATCACCGAACTGCGCACCAACCTGACGGAGGAGTACGCCGCCGTCCAGCTCCGGCGGGGCCGCTACCGGTCGGTGGTGGAGTCCCTCGGCCCGCTCGTCGCCGAACACCCCCTGCGGGAGGACGCCCGCGCCGTCCTCATGCGCGCCTACCACCTCTCCGGCCGCCGCTCGGAGGCCCTCGACTGCTACCGCGAGGGCCGCCGCATCCTCGTCGCGGAACTCGGCGTCGAACCGGGCGCGGAACTGCGGGAACTGCACCGTACGGTCCTTGAGGGCGACGCCCGCGCCCAGCCGCACACCCCCTCCGTGCCGGCCCAGCGCCGCCCCGACACCGCGCGCCCGCACGACGAGCCCGGCCCACCGGGTACACCGGCCGGCATCCCCTTACCGCACGGCCTCACCGCCCCCGAACCCGCGCGCCCCCACCGGGAGACCGACCTCCGCGACACCCCCGAACCCGCCCCCACGCACGAGGAACCCGCCCTCTGGTACGGGCTCGCGAACCGTGCGCCCAGCCGCCCCCGGGAGGAGCCCGGCACACCCGCCCCGCCCCCCGAGGAGACCGCCGCACCCCTCGCGGGCGAGAGCGACGCGACCCGCCTCGGCTACCGGGCGCTGTCCCCTCAAGCCGCGCGCCTCTACCGGCAGGTGAGCATGCTGGACGTCCCCGACGTCCCCGAGTGGATCGGCTGCCCCGTCCTCGGCGTCACCCCGGACACCTCCGGGAGACTCCTGAACCGGCTCGTCGCCGCCGGGCTCCTGGAGGTCCGCGCCACCCGGGCCGGCACGACCCGCTTCCGCCTCCCCGGCGAGGCGCGCCGCTTCGCCCGGGACCGCTGCCTCGCCGAGGACACCCCGCAGGACCGCGAACAGACCCTGGACCGCGTCCTGACCGCCGTCCTCACCCTCGTGCACACCGCCCAGGAACAGCTCTACGGCAAGGGCGCGGGCCCCGCCCCCGCCGAACCGGTCCTCGGCGACACCGCCGGCGAACTCGTCGCCGACCCCATCGAATGGTTCGAGGACGAACGCGAGACGCTCGGCGCGCTCGTCGCCCAGGCCGTACGGGAAGGCCGCACCGAGCGCGCCTGGCACCTCGTCGCGGGCGCGGTCCCCTTCTACGAGACCCGCAACTACCTCGACGACTGGCGCCGCACCGCCGAACTCGCCCTCGACGGCGCCCGCCGCACCGGCGACACCCGGGGCGCGGGCACCATGCTCCGCTCCCTGGGCACCCTCGCCATCTACCAGCGCCGCCACCAGGAGGCCCGCGACCTCCTGCGCACCGCCCTCGACCACCTGGAGGACACCGACGACATCCAGGGCCGCGCCATCGTGCGCCGCAACCTCGCCGTGTGCGCCCGCTTCCTCGGCGACCTCGCCGAGGCGGCCCGCTGCTGCGAGGAGTCCCTCGTCCTGTTCCGGCGCGCCGAGGACAACTCCGGCCTCTCCCACGCGCTGGGCCTGCTCGCCCAGATCGAGATCGAACAGGGCAACCCCGAACGCGGCGTGAGCCTCAGCAACCAGGCCATCGAGGTCAGTTACGAGGCCGGGTCGCTGCGCAGCCGCACCCAGAACCTCTACCGGCTCGCCGAAGGACTGCTCGGCGCGGGGCGCTGCGCACAGGCCGAGCGGATCTGCCACGACGTGGTCGGCCTCGCGCGCGGCCAGGGAGACCGGCTCGGCGAGGCGCACGGCCTGTGCGCGCTCGGCGAGGCGCAGTGGCGGCAGGACGAACCCTGCAAGGCCCGCGCCGGACTGCTGCGCGCGCTGCGCCTCGCCCAGGAGGTCGGCGACCGCTTCCTCCAGGCCAGGATCGTCGTCCACCTCGCCTGCGCCGAAGCCGTACGCGGCGGCCCCGGCGCGGGCGAGCCCCTGGACTGGGCCCAGCGGGAGTTCCGCACCCTCGGCGCACCCGCCTGGGAGCGGCGGGCGGGACGGCTGCGCGAGGTCCTCGGCGCACAGGACGCGTCCCGCCCGGTCGAGGGGTCGCTCCTGGCCGGACTGCTCGCCGACCGCTGACCCGCCGGCCGTCAGGTCCAGGGCAGGTCGTCCTCGGACACGCTGACGCTGGTCCACGGCAGGTCTCCGGTGGTGTCCGCCGTGATGCCCACGACGAGCAGCAGCGGAAGGAAGATGAGGGCACCCGCGAGTGTTCGGTGCTTACGCATATCTGATTCTCCCCGTTGAGTATTCCTGTTGTGGTGCTCGTTGATCTGTGGTGCTCGTGAAGCATCCTAGAGGGGCGCGCTTTTGGCGCGATTTCGACGCCGTTTCGCCCCTCGAAATCCACTCGATAACGAGGGAAAAGCGGCGGCTCATAGAGTGAGGAGCGCTCAGCAAGTCGTTTCGCGGGGGAGGCTGAACTTTGCTGAACTCCGCTGGAGTGCTCACATTCCGGCTGCTCGGCCCGGTCTCCGTGACCAGGGAGGGCTCGGACGTCCCGCTCTCCGGAGCCAAGATCCACACCGTACTCGCCGTGCTGCTGATGGCACGCGGCACACTCGTCGCCGACAGTCGGCTCAGCGCCGCGCTCTGGGGGGATACACCGCCACCGACCTCGAATTCACAGATCTACACCCATGTCTCACGGCTCAGGAAAACCCTGGGGAATTGCGCGCGGATCTTCCGGAAAGGACCCGGATACGTGCTCGAGGTCCGGGAGGCCGACGTCGATCTGTTCTCCTTCGAACGGCTCGACCGGCTCGGCCGCGAGGCCCTTGAGCAGAACCGGCCCGAGGAGGCCGGACGGCTGCTCGGCGGGGCGCTCGACTGCTGGAGCGGCCAGGCCCTGGAGAACGTGACCGAACACCTCCTGCAATACGAGCGGCCCCGGCTGGAGTTCCGTCGGACGCAGGCGCTGGAGCGCCGGATCGAGGCGGACCTCTCGCTCGGCCGGCACCGCGCCCTCGTCCCCGAACTCCTCGCCCTGGTCGCCCGGTTCCCGCTGGACGAGACCCTGCGCGCCCACCTCGTCACCGCCCTGCACCGCTCCGACCGCCAGGCCGAGGCCGTCCAGGTGTACGACGAGGGCCGCCGCGTCCTCGCCGGGCAACTCGGCGTCGTACCCGGCCGCCGGCTCGGCGACGCGTACCTGCGGATGCTGCGCGGCGACACCGCCGAGCCGCCGCCCGTGCTGCTGCCCCCTCGGTGCGCCGCGTTCACCGGCCGCACCGCCGAGGCGGACCGCCTCAGGTCGCTGCTCCTGGGCGCCCGCCTCAGGTCGGCCCTGATCACGGGCCCGCCCGGCACCGGCAAGACGGCCCTCGCGACCGAGGTGGCCCACGGCTGCGCGGAGGCGTTCCCGGACGGCGTCGTCCACGCGACCCTCCGCCACCCGGACGGCACGGCGCGGGCACCCACGGCCGTCCTCGCCGAACTCCTCGACGCACTGGGGGAGTTACCTGAAGGGGAACCGGTGGGCACCGGCCCACTCCAGCTCGACGACCTGGTCCGTCGCTACCGTGCCCGTCTCGCCGGTGCCCGGCTCCTCGTCGTCCTCGACGACGCGGTGGACGACGCGCAGCTCACCGCCCTGCTCCCGGCCGGCCCGGACAGTGCCCTGCTCGTCACGGGGCGGGGCCCGCTGGCGGGCGTACCGGCGCCCCACACGCTCACCCTCGGGCCGCTGGACGACGAGGACGCCGTCCGGCTGCTCGCGGAGGCGGCCGGCGCCGAGCGGATCGGCGCCGAACCCGACGCCGTCCGCGACCTCGTGCGGCACTGCGCGGGGCTGCCGTCGGCGCTGAGCGGCGCGGGCGCCCGGCTGGCGCGGCGCCCCCGGCTCACGGTGGCCCGCCTCCTCGCCCAGCTCACCGAGCCCGGCACCCGACCGACAAGCACCCGACCGGCAAGCACCAGACAAGCAAGCACCAGACAAGGAAGGTGACCGCGATGAACGAAGCGGTGCACGCCCTCCACTCGGCCATCGAGGAAGCGGCCGGGCTCTTGGAGGTGGACTACGAACGCGACGACGTGCTGCGCGTTCTGGACCTGTACGGAGGTGAACTCGCCGATGCCGTGGTCGCGTTCCGCGTGTCGACCGGCGAGGGCCGGGCGGGCGAACTGGACTGCCGGTTCACGATCCCCGACGGCCTCGACCCTTACCGGCTCGCGGTCGACAACGGGCTGCTGGAGAAGGACGAGCACCCTGTCTCCCGGCTCCTCGCCGACCTGAGCGAGCGCTGCCCCGTCGACGGTTACGGCATCGACTTCGGTGTGGTGGGCGGCTTCAAGAAGATCTGGGCCGTCCTGCCCCGCACCCGGCTCCAGGACGTCAGGACGCTCGCCGACCTCCCCTCGATGCCGCGCAGCCTCGCCGCGAGCCTCGGCTTCATCGACCGGCACGGCCTCGGCGACACGGTCGGCCTGCTCGGCGTCGACTACCGCCACCGCACCGTCAACATCTACTTCGGCGAACCCCCCGCCGGAGGCATCGCGCCGGAGTCCGTCCGGGCCATGCTCCGCGAGGTCGACCAGGCGGAACCCAGCGAGCAGATGCTCCGCCTCGGCCGCCAGGCGTTCGGCGTGTACGTGACCCTCGACTGGGACTCCCCGGCGATCACCCGCGTCTGCTTCGCCGTCGCGACGACCGACCCGGCCTCCCTGCCGGTCCGGCTCGACGACCGCATCCGGACGTTCGTGCGGCACGTCCAGGGCGCCGACCCGGAGACCCGGTTCGTGTACGCCGTCGCCTCCCAGCCCGACGGCGAGTACTACAAGCTCCAGTCCTACTACCGGTGGGGCGCGGGCGTGCCGGACATCATGCAGCTCCCCGACGGCGCCCTCGCGGACCCGGTCTGACCTCCCTCTTTCTCCCTTACCAACTCCCTTCAGAAGGACGTTTCATGAGCACCGTGGAAGTACCTGTCCTGATCGTCGGAGGCGGCGGTTCCGGTCTCTCCGCCTCCGTGTTCCTCTCCGCCCACGGCATCGACCACCTCCTCGTCGAGCGCCGCGCGGACACCTCGCGCTTGCCGAAGGCGCACTACCTCAACCAGCGCACGATGGAGATCTTCCGCCAGTACGGCCTGGTGGACGACGTGACCGAACTCGCCGCCGGGCCCGAGCAGTTCGGCAAGGTCCGCTGGCAGACCACGCTGACCGGACCCGGCCCGCTCGACGGGCGCGTCATCCACGAGATGGACGCCTTCGGCGGCGGCGAACTGCGTGACGCGTACGAGGCGGCGGGCCCCGTGCTGCCCGCCAAGCTGCCGCAACTGCGCCTGGAGCCGATCCTGCGCCGCCACGCCGAGCAACAGGGCCCCGGGCGGGTCAGGTTCGGGCACGAGGTGGTCGCGCTGACCGAGAACGCCGAGAACGTCACCGCCGAGATCCGCGACACGGAGACCGGCGAGACGACGACGGTCGTCGCGCAGTACGTGATCGCCGCCGACGCGGGCCGTACCGTCGGACCCGCCCTCGGCATCCGGATGGAGGGCCTGCCCGCCCTGTTCGACGCGACCACCGCGTACTTCTCCGCCGACCTGTCGCAGTGGTGGACCGAGGGCTCGGTCATCACCTGGTTCCTCAACCCCTACCGCCCCGACCTGTCGAGCGCCCTCATCGAGATGGGCCCGACCTGGGGCAAGAGTTGCGAGGAGTGGGGCCTGCACCTGCCGCTGGCCGGTATCGACCGCACCGACGAGGCGGCCGTCATCGGCCGGATCCGCGAGGTGCTGGGCCTGCCCGAGCTGGAGCTGACCCTGCACGACGTGACGAGCTGGAGCGTGGAGGCGGTCATCGCCGAGCGCTACCGGCAGGGCAGGGTGTTCCTGGTCGGCGACGCCGCCCACCGGCAGCCCCCGGCCGTCGGGCTCGGGCTCAACAGCGGCATCCAGGACGCGCACAACCTCGCCTGGAAGCTCGCCTCCGTGGTGACGGGCCGCGCGGGAGACGGCCTGCTCGACACGTACGAGGCCGAACGCCGCCCGGTCGGCCAGTTCAACCTGGGCTGGGCGATGTCCGCCGCCGGACACCACCAGGTCGTCATCGACGCCGCCGTGGGCCTCGGCCCGCACGTGCCGCCGGAGCGCCGTACCGTCGCGTTCTTCTCCTACTTCTCGCCGACCCCCGTCGGGGCGGCGCAGCGGGCCCGGGCGGCGGAGATCTTCGCGACCCACCGGGCCGAGTGCCAGGCCCTCGACGTGGAGACCGGCTTCGCCTACGAGCAGGGCGCGGTCGTCCCCGACGGCAGCGCACCGCCCGCCCGTTCACCGCTCGGCGACGTGTACCGGCCCACCACCCGCCCCGGCCACCTCCTGCCGCACGCCTGGACCGGGCGCGACGGCGAGCGCCGCTCCACCCACGACCTGGTCGGCACCGGCTTCGCGCTGCTCACCGGAGCGGACGGCACCGCCTGGGCCGAGGCCGCCGAGCAGGTCGCCGACAAGCTGTCCGTCCCGCTGACCGTGACCCGCCTCGACGAGGCCGCCTGGCAGTCCCTGCCCGGCACCGGTGCGGGGGGCGCCGTGCTGGTCCGCCCCGACCAGCACGTCGCCTGGCGGGCGACCGGCACCGAGGCCGACCCGGCCGGCGCCCTGGCCGAGGCGTTCGCCCTCGTCCTCGGCCACCGCGCCCCGTGACCCGCCGCCCGACCGCTCCGCCTCACCAACACGGAAGAAACACCATGATCGACAGAAGGTCCTTCCTCGCCGTCGGCGGCGCCGCGCTCACCGCGACCGCGCTGACCGGCGCCGCGCGACCCAAGTCCGCCACGGTCGGCGGCCGTTGGAGCAAGCTCGCCGACCGGCTCCAGGGGCGCCTGGTGCTCCCCGCCGACGCCGACTACCAGCGGGCCAAGCAGCTCTACCAGGTCCAGTTCGACAGCGCGGCCCCCCAGGCCGTCGCCTACTGCGCCTCCGCCGCCGACGTCTCCGCCTGCGTCCGCTTCGCCGCCGCCCACGGCATCCCCGTCGCCGCCCGCAGCGGCGGCCACAGCGCGGCCGGCTACTCCACCACGCAGGGCCTCATCATCGACGTCTCCCAGCTCAACTCCATCACCCTGGGCGAGAGTTCGGTGCGGATGGGGCCCGGCGCCCAGCTCGTCGACATCGCCGACACCCTCGCCCCGGCCGGGCTCGGCATCTCCGGCGGCTACTGCCCGACCGTCGCCGCGGGCGGGTTCCTCCAGGGCGGCGGCATGGGCCTGTTCACCCGCAGCATCGGCATCGCCTCCGACAAGGTGACCGCGGCCCAGGTCGTCCTCGCCGACGGACGGACCGTCACTGCGGCCCCGCACTGCAACAGCGACCTGTACTGGGCGCTGCGCGGCGGTGGCGGCGGCAACTTCGGCATCGTCACCTCGTACGACATCACCCCCTCGCCGCTGAGAGACGTCGCCGCGATCAACCTCGTGTGGACCTTCGACCAGGCCCTCGACATGCTCGACGGCTGGACGCGGTGGCTGCCCGACGCGCCCTGGACCATCGGCAGCGGCGTCAACGTCACCCTCACCGACGCGGGCCCCGGCGGGGTGCCGACCGCGTCCGTGTTCCTCGGCTCGGTCGACACCGGCACCGGATTCGACGCCGAGATCGCCCGCCTCATCTCCCTGGTCGGCCGGCCGCCGGTCTACCAGCAGAAGTTCACCGCCCCCTACCGGGCGATCCTCATGCAGCTCTACCAGTGCTCCGAACTGTCCGTGCAGCAGTGCCACCGCGCCGACACCTCGCCCGACGGGAAGATCCAGCGCCCCGCGTTCGGTGCCTGGCGCAGCCGCCTCTTCAAGGAGCGCGGCATGCCCCGCGACGGCTGGGCCAAGGCCCTGGAGACGTTCAATGCCAACCGGTTCGCGGGCGGGCAGATGCGCCAGCTCCAGATCTCCGCGCTCGGCGGCCGGGCCAACACCGTCGCCCGCGACGCCACCGCCTACGTCCACCGCGACAGCCTCTTCTCCGTCAGCTACCTCACCTCCAACGCGGCCTCGGTGAGCGCGGAGGCCAAGGCCGCCGCCTGGGAGTTCGTCGACGACGGGTTCGCCGTCATCGACCCCTACTCGCAGGGCGAGACCTACCAGAACTTCATCGACCCCCGGCTGCCCGACTGGCGGCGCTCCTACTACGCCGAGAACTACGCGCGCCTCGCCCGGACCAAGCGGAAGTACGACCCGCACGGCTTCTTCCGGTTCGCCCAGAGCGTCGGCTGACCCGCACCGCCCGGCCCCCCTCGCAGGGGCCGGGCCCGTTCTCCGCCACCCAGGCCGCACCAGACAGGAGCACGACATGAAGATCGCGGACCTCACGCGCCCGGCCCCGCTGCGACTGCCCCAGGGGATCACCCCGGCCGAACTCCGCCGCGCCACCGCCCGCCTGACCGCCCATATCAGCGCCAGAACCGACGACGACGGCGCGATACGCGAACAGTGCGAGAGCCGGGTCCTCGAATCCGCCCTCGCCCTCGCCCTCATGACCCGCACCGGCACCGCCTCCCCGGCCCGCGAACGCCTCCTCGGCTACCTGCGCGGCCACCTGGAGTCCCCCGACGCCCTCGACCGCGTCCTCGCCACCCACGCCGTCGAAGGCGCCGCCGGTCGCACGGCGGGCGGCAACAGCGTCCTCGCCGGGACCCTCGCCGCGAACATCCTGGGCTCCGCGCCCGGTTTCATCTCCACCCGGCGCCGCCTCATGGTGTACGCCGTGCTGTCGGTCCTCGGCTGCCCGCTGCCCGCCGACGCGGAACTCCCCGGCGGCGGACACGTCCCCACCGACCCGCTGCACTCCTGGGCCGCCGTCCAGCAGGCCGCGATCACCCTGATCCTCGCCACCGCCCTCGACGTCCGCAACCAGGCCACCGAAGCGGCCCTCGACACCCTCCTCGCCACCGACCCGGACACCACCGTCTGGGAGGGCTACGCCCTCATGCACCTGCTGGTGCTGCACGCCCTCGCCGGCACCGGCCGCCACGACGACACCGTACGGCGCGGTCTCGCCACCCTCCTGCGCCACCAACGCCCCGACGGCGGCTTCCCGTTCGTCCTGGAGATGCACAACTGGTGCACCTCCACCGGCGGCCTCGCCCTGCACGCGGCCGGCGCCGACCTCGCCCTGCTGCGCCGTATGGCCTCCACGCTCGCCGCCGAACGCGGCGGCGCCCCCCTGCCCTCCCTCTCCCGGGGCACCCCCCTCACCGGCGGCTGGTCCATGTCACCGGCCGTCGCGCAGAACGACGTCGACGACACCTCCTGCGCCCTGGAGTTCCTGCACGCCGTCGACCCCGTCGCCCACGCCGGGACCGTCCGCGCCGGCGTCGCCGCCCTCCTCGCCGTCCAGGGCACCGACGGAGGCTTCCCCACGTACGTCGCCGGCGCCTCGTCCGAGCCCTGCATGACGGCCGCCGCCGTCGGCGCCCTCGGCCCGCACCCCGAGACCGCGCCCCAGCGCGCGAAAGCGCTCGCGTTCCTCGCCGAGCACCAGGACGCGGACGGCGGCTTCGAACCCGGCTGGAGCCGCTCCCGGCTGCACAGCCTCTTCCGGGTCCGCCTCGCCGCCTGCACCGCCCACCCCGACGACCTGCGCTCCGGCGCCATGGCCGCCCGCGTGGAGCGCACCGTCCTCGACACCCAGAACGACGACGGCGGCTGGGGCATGCGCCCCGGCGACCCCAGCGACGACATCAGCACCGCCTACGGCATCGTCACCCTCTGCCACGCCGACGACTCCCGCGCCCTCGGCGCCGCTCTCATCTGGCTCCTGGAGCGGCAGAAGGCCGACGGCGGCTACGACGGACCGCCCGACATGGTCGGACCCCGTCCCTTCGCCTACCACTTTCCGCTGCTCACTGATATCCCGGTGCTGCTGGCCCTCGGACACGTCCGGGCCCGCCTCCTGGACACGTGAGACCCGAAGGAACACCCGTCCCCCACAGAACACTGGAGACCACACGCATGCTGCGAAAACTGGCCGCCCTGCCCAGCGGAAGGGTGGGCAAGTGGGTCGTCATCGCGATCTGGGCCGTGATCCTGGTTCCGGCGCTGATGCTCGCCGGGAAGCTCGGTGACGCGGAGGAGAACGACAACTCGGCCTGGCTGCCGGGCAACGCCGAGTCCACCGCCGTCGTCGAGCGCGCCCAGAAGCTGATGCCCGCCGACACCGTCCCCGCGATCGTCGTCTACGACCGGGCCGCCGGGACCACCCCCGCCGACCTCGCCAAGGCGCGCGCGGACGCCACCGCGTTCAAGAGCATCACCAACGTCGTCGGCGAACCCCAGGGCCCGGTGGTCTCCGAGGACGGCAAGGCCCTCCAGACCGTCGTCCAGGTCCGCAAGGACAAGACCGGCTGGGAAGGGCTCGGCAAGGTCGTCGACGCGATGACCGAGGTCGGCGAGAAGGACGCGCGGGGGCTCGGCTTCCACGTCGCCGGGCCCGCCGGGTACGGCGCCGACTCCATCAAGGCGTTCGGCGGAGGCGGCGCGCTCACCACCATCACCGCCCTGGTCGTCGTGGCGATCCTGCTTCTCACCTACCGCAGCCCCCTGCTGCCCCTGCTGCCGCTGCTCACCGTCGGGGTCGCCCTGATGGCGGCGGAGGCGTTCATCTACCTCCTCGCAGAGAACGCCGGACTGGTCGTCAACAAACAGACCAGCTTCATCCTCGTCGTCCTCCTCTTCGGCGCCGCCACCGACTACGCGCTGCTGCTGATCTCCCGCTACCGGGAGGAACTCGCCCGCCACGAGGACCGGCACGAGGCGATGGCCGAGGCCCTCTACCGCTCCGGGCCCGCGATCGTCGCCAGCGCCGCGACCGTCGCCGTCAGCCTCATGCTCCTCACCCTCGCCGTCCTCAACTCCACCAAGGGCATGGGCCCCGCCTGCGCGATCGGCATCATCGTCGGACTGCTCGCCATGACGACCCTCATGCCGGCCCTCCTCGTCGCCTGCGGGCGGTGGATCTTCTGGCCGAAGAAACCCGTGTACGGCGCCGAGGCGCAGGCCAGGGAGAGCGTCTGGGACCGGGTCGGGAACGTCATCTCCGGCCGGCCCCGCCTGGTGTGGGCCGGCACGGTCCTCGTGCTCGGCGCGATGGCGCTGGGCGCCCTCGGACTGAACGCCTCCGGCCTGTCCAACAAGGACCAGTTCACGAACAAGCCGCAGATGGCCGTCGGCGAGGAGATCCGCGCCGAGCACTTCCCGGCCGGCTCCGGCGACCCCGTCTACGTCGTCGCCAAGGCCGACGCCGCCGCGCAGGTGAGGACGGCGCTCGCGGCCGTACCCGGCATCACCGGCGTCGGCGACCCCGTCGTCAAGGACGGTGAAGCGGTCCTGCTCGCCCAGCTCAAGGACGAGCCCAGCAGCGAGGGGGCGATGAGCACCGTCGACCGCGCCCGCACCGCCGTCCACCAGATCGAGGGCGCTGACGCGCAGGTCGGCGGCTCCACCGCGATCATGGTCGACACGGAGAACGCGGCGGCCCGCGACTCGAAGGTGATCATCCCGATCGTCCTTGTCGTCGTCCTGCTCATCCTCGGCCTGCTGCTGCGCGCGGTCGTCGCGCCGCTGCTGCTGATGGCGACCGTCCTGCTGTCCTTCGGCGCCGCCCTCGGCGTGAGCAGCCTCGTCTTCGAGCACGTCTTCGGCCTCGCCGGGGCCGACGCCTCGTTCCCGCTGCTCGCGTTCGTGTTCCTCGTCGCCCTCGGCATCGACTACAACATCTTCCTGGTCACCCGCGTCCGCGAGGACGCCGCCCTGCACGGCACCCGGCGCGCCGCGCTCACCGGCCTCTCCTCCACCGGCGGGGTCATCACCTCGGCGGGCGTCGTCCTCGCGGGCACCTTCGCCGCGATGGCCTCCCTGCCGCTGGTCTTCGCCGTCGAACTCGGCTTCGCCGTCGCCTTCGGCGTCCTCCTCGACACGCTCGTGGTGCGCTCGGTGCTCGTCACCGCGCTCACCCTCGACGTGGGCCGCTGGATGTGGTGGCCCAGCAAGCTGTTCCACCGCCGCGACGACGCCGGCACGGCGACGGGCGAGAGCGGCCAGGTACCCGCCTACAGCGGCAGGTGAACCGTCTCTGCCACGGCGCCCCTGTCCGGGGTCCCGTGGCAGGGGCGACCGCACGCACGGAAACACGGCAACGGGGGCAAGAGATCTATGCACACGGAGACGAGGGACAGAGAACTCCGCCGCGACACCTCGACGGAAGGCACCGGTGCGCGGCGCATCGCCGAGCTCGAACACGAGGTCCGCGAACTCAGACGCGCCAACGAGACACTCAAGCAGTACGTCAGCCAGGCACTCGACCTCGACACCGGCCCCCGACGCCGGGAGCAGCCGGACCCGCAGCGTGCGCCCCGCAGGCCCGCGCCCGCCTCCGGCGTCGAGTTCCGGGTCCTCGGCCCCGTCGAGGCCGCCGTCGACGGCCGCCGGGTCGACCTCGGGGCGCCCAAGCAGCGCGCCGCGCTCGTCCTGCTGGTCAGCCAGGTCGGCCAGCCCGTCTCCGTCGACACGCTCGTCGACGCCCTGTGGGAGGGCCGGCCACCGCAGTCCGCGATCACCTCGCTGCACGCGTACATCGCCAACCTGCGGCGCGCCCTCGAACCCCACCGCGCCCCCCGCACCCCGGCCACCGTCCTGTGCACGCGCGGACGCGGCTACCTCCTCGACAGCCGGGCCGTCGAGGTCGACGCGCACCGGTTCTGGGAGCACGCCACCGCCGGGTGGCAGGCCCTCGACCGGGGCGATCCGCAGCGCGCCCTGTACGCGTTCGAGGCCGGCCTCGCCCTGTGGCGCGGCGAGGCGTACGCGGAGGTCGCGGGCGCACCGCACGTCGCGCCCGAGGCGGTCCGCCTGGAGGAACTGCGGCTGTCGGTGGTCGAGGGCAGGTGCGCCACCCTCATCGCCGTCGGCAGCCACGAGATGGCGGTCCCCGAACTGGTCGCCTTCACACAGGCCCACCCGCTGCGGGAGTACGGCTGCGAGCTGCTCACCCTCGCGCTGTACCGGTCGGGGCGGCAGGCCGACGCGCTGTCGGTGCTGCGCGCCCACCAGAAGAGGATGGTGGAGGGGCTGGGGATCTCGCCGAGCCCGGCGTTGCAGCATCTGGAGCTGGAGATCCTGCGGCAGGCCCCGGAGCTGGAGCGCTCGTGACCGCTTCGGCGCGGTGACCCTTCCGGGGGCCACCGCGCCTCGTGTCACCGCGCCAGGACGAGGGTCGTCGGCGACGGCGTCTCCACGAACCGCACCTCCTCGAACCCGGCCGCCGTCAGCCACGCCCGGTAGTCGCCGCGCCGCCAGGTCGACCCGTGCCGGCTCTTGAGGAGCATCTCCCCGGCGAAGGTCAGCGCGAACGGCGGGCCGCTGCGGTCGTCGTCGGTGATGTAGTCGGAGACGACGAGCGTGCCACCCGGCTTCAGGGCCCGGCGGATCCGGGCGAACACCGCCTCGTTGTCCTTCGGCCCTTCCTGGTGGGCGATGTTGGAGTACATGACGACGTCGTGCTCCCCGTCTCCGAAGCCGACGGTGTGGAAGTCGCCGTCCACGTGCTCGACCCGGTCGCCCACACCCTGTTCGGCGAGCAGCCGCCGGGCGATCGCGTTGATCGGCGCCCAGTCGATCTGGGTGGCGCGGGCGTCCGGGTTGAGGCCGAGCCACACCGCCGAGCAGACCCCGGAGCCGCCGCCGACGTCCAGCACGGAGATCTTCCCGGCGTCGGCCAGCCCCAGCTCCTCGGCGGCGATGTGCGCGACGGGCACGGACTGCGCGGCGATCGCCTGGACGAGGTTCTCCCAGTGCGGGTTGTCGGCGACCTCCACGACCGCGTCCGACACCGGACCGCCCGCCTTCACGACGTCCGGCAGCGCGGCCAGCGACCCCAGGTGGCCCATCTTCAGCCGCGCGAACGCCGCCAGCGACGCGGGCCGGCCCGCGACCAGGAACGCCGACGCCTCACGGGAGTTGCGGTAGTGCCCGCCGGCCACCTCGACCAGCTCCAGCGCGACCAGCCCGTCCAGCAGGGCCCGCGCCCCGCGCACCGCGATCCCGGCCCGCGCCGCCAGTTCCTCGGGGGTGCCTGCGCCGTCCTCCAGGTGCGTGAACAGGTCGTACGTCGCCGCCGTCCCCACCGTCCCGGTCGCCCAGTAGCCGTTGATCAGCCGCATCACGCGGTCCGAAGTGGGCGTGGTGCCGTGGTCGTTCATGCGGTCCTCCCCGTGGACTGGTGGTCGTCGACCCAGGTGCCGAGGGCCATCTCGGCGGTGATGCCGGGCCCGAACCCGGCGATCAGGCCGGTCGCCCCGGTGGGCAGCGGGCCTTCCTCGAACCGCCGGCGCAGGGCGTCGAGGACGACGGCGCTGGCGATGTTCCCGTACTCGGTGAGCGTCCCCCAGCTGTGCCGGAAGACCGCGCCGTCGACCCCGAGGTACTTCGCGAGGTCGTCCAGGATGCGCGGGCCGCCCGCGTGGATGACGTAGAAGTCCAGGTCCCCGGCGTCCCAGCCGTGACCGGCCGCGAGGTCCTTGAGGACCGGCGCGAGCGGCTCCATCGTGCCCGGCACCCGGCGGTCGAGCTGGAAGTGGAACCCGGTGTCCTTCACCGCGTACGAGATCCAGTCCTCGGTGTTCGGGATCAAGTACGAGGCGTTGCGGGCCAGTTGGACGCCGGTGACGCCCGGGCCGCCCCGGCCGCGCACGACGGCCGCCGCGACCGCGTCGCCGAACAGGCCGTCCGACAGCAGCGAGCCGATGTCGTCCGCGTCCGGCTGGTAGCACAGCGAGCACAGCTCGCACGACACGATCAGGACGTTGCTGTCCGGGTGCGCCGCGCAGAAGTCGTGGGCCCGGTTGATCGCCGCGCCGCCCGCCGCGCAGCCGAGCTGGGCGATGGGCAGCTGGCGGGTGTCGTAGCGCAGGCCCATCGTGTTGATGAGCCAGGCCGTCAGCGAGGGCATCATGAAGCCGGTGCACGACACGTAGATGATCGCGTCGATGTCCTCGGCCCGCAGCAGCGCGTTCGCCAGCGCCTCCTCGATCGCGTCCGGGCAGCGCTTCTTCGACTCCATCTCGTAGATCCGGTTCCGTTCCTCGAAACCGGGGTGGGACAAGGTCTTCTCGATCGGCTGGACCAGGTGTCGTTTCTTCACCCCGGTGTTCTCTATCAGCCGGAGCGCGAGCGGCAATTGGGGTTTTCCCGCGTGCGCTGTGCGGGCGAAATCCAGGGTCTGTTCCATCGTGATGACGTATTCCGGTACGCGCACCGCGGGCTTGCAGAGAATGGGCATGTCCGGCATTCGCCTCTCGGCAGTAGGGGAATTCTCGGAAATTGATCGTTCGGGGGGTTCAGGGCCGGCTGACGTCGTCGTCGACCAGCAGGGCGGCGGCGCCCGTGTACGCGCCGGGGTCCAGGAGCCGGGCGACGCGGTCCGCCGTCAGACGGGCGGTCACCTCGGGCAGGTCGCCCAGGACGTCACCGAGGGCGCGCCCGCTGCGGTCCGCCTCCGCCGAGGCGTCGGTGACCACCTCGCGGGCGCGGGCCTTGCCGAGCTCTTTCGCCAGGGCGGCGCAGATCCGCTCCGAGGCGATCCGGCCGCCGGTCAGCTCCAGGTTCGCCCGCATCCGCTCCGGCCGGACCACAAGACCCTCGGCCAGCTCCACGGCCGTGTGCGCCGCGCCCCCGGCCAGCCGCAGGCACTCCCGCAGCAACTGCCACTCGGCGTGCCACACCCCGGCCGACCGCTCGTCCTCGCACACCAGACACTGCGTCAGCCCCGCCGCCAGCACCGGGACCTGGAGCGCGGCGCTGCGCAACAGGGTCGCCAGCACGGGGTTGCTCTTGTGCGGCATCGCGGACGACGCGCCCCGCCCGGCCGGCGAGGGCTCGGCGACCTCACCGACCTCGGTCCGGGCGAGCGACTGCACGTCCACGGCGATCTTCCCGAGCGCGCCGGTGGTGAGGGCGAGGACGGCCGCGAGGTCGGCGACCGGGGTGCGCAGCGCGTGCCAGGGCAGGGGCGGCCGGGCGAGGCCCGTCTCCACGGCGTACGCGTCGAGCAGCGGTCCCACCGGGCCCGCCTCCAGATAACCGGCGAGCGTCCCGGCGGCCCCGCCCAGCGAGAACGGCAGCCCGCCGTCCAGCAGCGCCGCGACCCGGTCGCGGGCGTCCAGCACGAGCCGGCGCCAGCCGGCCGCCTTCAGCCCGAACGTGGTGGGCACGGCGTGCAGGGCGAGCGTCCTTCCGGCCATGGCGCTGTCCCGGTGCCGCACGGCGAGCCCGGCGAGGGCGGCGGCGGTGCGTTCCAGGTCGGCGCGGACGAGGGAGAGCACCCGGACGGCGACCAGCATCGCGCCGGTGTCGAAGACGTCCTGGCTGGTCGAGCCGTGGTGGACGTACGCGGCGGCCTCGGGCGAGGTCGCGGCGACGGCGCGGGTGAGGGCGCCGACGAGCCCGACGACGGGGTTCGCGGTCTCCCGGGCGATGAGCGCGAGGGCCGTCACGTCGAACCGCTCGGCGCGGGCGGCCCCGGTGATCACCTCGGCGGCTTCCGGGGGGATCACCCCGACGGCGGCCTGGGCCCGGGCGAGGGCGGCTTCGGCGTCCAGCATGGCTTGCAGCCAGGCGGTGTCGGAGGTGGCCGCCTCGGCGGGGGTGCCGGCGCGGACGGGAGAGAGAAGGCCCAGGTCGTGGTCGGTCACGCGGACGCTCCCAGAGTCGATACAGCCGGTTCGAGCGCCAGCACCGTCCGCGCCACCGCGTCCGCGTCGCCCAGGATCACCGAGTCCACGCCCGGCCGTATCCCGGCGGCGGTCACCCAGTGCACGCCCTCCGTGGGGACCCCCAGCGCGAACCGGCGCGGATGGGCCCGCCCCGTCGCGTCGATCACCCGGTACGGGCGCTCCGTGACCGCCAGCCCCCGCGTCGCGACCCGCGTCCCGCAGCTCCCGGCGATCGTGAACCGCCGCGCCCGCCCGGAGTCCAGCAGCCCCCGCAGCAACGGGTCCGCCGTACGCGCGAGGTCGGGCTCCGGCAACCGCGCCTCGATCAGCGACGTCGCCCGTACCGGCGGGCCCGGGACGACGCCGGAGACGGCGGTGAAGCCGTCACCGGCCGTCACCCGCACCCGCGGCCCGAGGATGTCCACCACCCCCGCCTCGATCAGCGCGATCAGCTCCGCGACCCGCGAGACGGGCGGCCCGATCGACAGGAACGCGTTCAGCGGCGTGTACCAGCCCTGCACGTCGTCCCGGTACGAACCGCCCTCCAGGCGCCCGTGGTCGACGGCGGCGCGGATCTCGTTGCGGAGGTCGCGCAGCACGTCGAGGGCGGCCTTGAGCGGCCCGCGCACGTTGCCCGCCCTGGCCGCGCGGACGTCGTCCGCGAGATGCGCCAGGAGCCACGCCCGGTACGCGTCCGGGGAGCCCACGTCCTGCCCGAGCCACGGCCGGGCCACCCGCTCCCAGTCCCACCGCTCACCGGGCGCGACCCCGGCGGCGTCCAGGAGCCGCGCCTCGGCGGCACGGTCGGGCGCGGCCAGGAACTCCCGTACGAAGGGCTCGCGTTCGGGCGAGGCCAGCAGGGTGCCGTAGTAGACGCTCTCGACCTCCTTGGCGATCAGCGGCCACAGATCGGCGGCGAACGACAGCCGCTCCCCGTTCTCGGCCCGCCGGTGCAGCCGGGCGACCGCCGCCAGGGTCAGGACCCTGGGCTCGTGACGCCCGTACGCCCCCTTCTGGTTCTCGCCGCGCGCGTGGTACGGCACCCCGCGCCGCGACCCGGCGACGATGCGCGGCTCCCGCCCCGAGGGCTCGTACCGCAGCCGCCCGGCCTCCCGCACGAACCTGCCGCCCCGCTCCTCGGTGAGCAGCGCGAGCACGTCGAAGAAGTTCAGCCCGAGCCCGCGTACGAAGACGGTCTCGCCCGGAGCGATCCCGGACAGGTCGAGGTCGGCGGGGTTCGCCGGGGCGAAGTACCCGGCGCCGCGGGGCTCACCGGGCGCCGGGCGGACGGGAAGGTGCCCCTGCGCGAGGACCACCGCGTCCAGCCCGCCCAGCCGCGTGCCGTCGGCCAGCAGCAGGGCCTGCGTGCCGTCCGCCGAGTCGTCGAGCGCGACCGCGGACGTGCGGTGCTCCACGACGGTGACGTGCGCCGGCGCCGCGTCCCGCACCGTACGGAACACGTCCTCCAGGTACGCCCCGTACAGAGCCCGCGTCGGATACTCGTCGGGACCGAGCCGCCCCGCGGCCCACTCGTACAGGCTCGGCCCCTCCTCCACCGGCCCGTCCATCGTCACCGTGTGGTCCGTGAACATCGTGACCTGCGAGGCGACCGTGTTCATCAGCAGCCGCCGCGACTGGTCCGTACGCCACACCTTCCCGGCGCCCGGCGCGTACGGGTCGACGACGTGCACGGTCACCGCCCCGTGCGCGGGCGACTTCCGCTCGTTCGCGCACAGCCGCTCCAGGACGGACAGCCCACGCGGCCCCGCCCCGACAAGACAGACGACAAGCACGGGCTCTCCCGTCAGGACGCGCGGACGTTGTTCTTGAGCTCCGCCCGCAGCACGTCCACGACCCGCTCGACCTGGTCGTCACGGAGCTCGGCGTGCATGGGGATCGCGAGGTTGCGGTGGAAGAGGTCCGCCGAGACGGGGCAGCTCTGCACGGCGTCGTAGACCGGCTGGAGATGGCTCGCCCAGGTGCCGTGCCCGCAGCCGATGCCCTGCGCGCGCAGCGAGGCGGCGAGGGCGGAGCGGTCGACGAGCGGGGAGAGCGTGACGAGGTACGACTGCCAGGCGTGGGTGCGGTCGCCGGGGACGTACGGCAGCGTCAGCAGCTCCTCGTCGGCGAGGAGTTCGGCGTACCGGGCGGCGACCGTGCCGCGGCGGGCGAGGAGTTCGTCGACCCGGTCCAGCTGGACCTGGAGGATCGCGGCGGCGATGTCCGAGAGCTTGTAGTTGTAGCCGATGTCGGTGAACGTCGGGACCGGCAGCCCGACCACCTGCGCCTGGTCGTAGATGCTGCCGATGCCGAACGACGACCGCAGCCGCGCGTCCGCGCCGATCACCGGGTCGGCGGCGAGCAGTGCCCCGCCCTCCCCGCTGCTGGCGCCCTTGCGGCCGTGGAAGGAGAGGCAGGCGACCGGCGCGAGCGCGCCCGCGGGCCGCCCCCGGTAGCTCGCGCCGACCGCGCAGGCCGCGTCCTCGACGACGAACAGCCCGTGCCGGTCGGCGAGCGCCATCAGCTCGTCGTAGTCGGCGGGCAGGCCGACCGTGTCGACGGCGATCACCCCGACCGTGCGCGGCCCGATCAGCGCGGCCACCGCCTCCGGGTCGATCGTGCCGGTGTCGGGCCGCACGTCCGCGAAGACGGGCGTCGCCCCGACATAGCGCACCGCGTGCGCCGGGGCCGGGAACGTGTAGTCGGCGACGATCACCTCGTCGCCCGGTTCGACGCCCAGCGCCAGCATCGCCAGGTGCAGGGCCGCGCCGCAGTTGCTCAGCGCGACCGCGTCGCCGACGCCGTACCGCTGCTTCAGCTGCGCCTCGAACGCCTTGCCCCGCGGGCCCTGCCCGGCCGGCCAGCCGGAGGCGAACACCTCGGCGACGGCGGCGAGTTCACGGGCGCCGAGGCTCGCGTGGACGAGAGGGACGCTGTCGTTGGTGGTCACGGGGCCACCGTCCTTTCTGCGGGCGGGGTGAAGCGGAGCGGGGTGATCTGCTGGACGTCGTAGCGCCGGCGCATCCGCTCGACCGCCTCCGGGTCCACCGAGGGGCCGGCCGCGAAGATCTCGACGATCTCCTCGAAGTACCGCTCGTGGTCGGGCGAGGGGGAGCTCTGGAAGAGCATCCGGGCCGGGGCGTCCGAGGCGTTGCGGAAGGCGTGCGGGGTGCCCGGCGGCACGAACATGCAGCTGCCGGTGACCGCCCGGACCGGGCGCTCGCCCTTCGGGGACTCCCAGCCGTGCCAGGTGTCCTCGGTGCGCTCGGCCGGCTCGAACGCGAACAGCTCCAGCTCACCCTCCAGGACGTAGAAGAACTCCTGGGACGCGGTGTGCGCGTGCGCGCCGACGTCGAAGCCCGGCGGTACGACCACCTCGAACACGGACGAGGAGGAGCCGTCCGCCGCGGTGACTTTGAACGTCACGTCCTGCGCTTTCGTGACGAGTTTCCTGCCGTGGCCGGGAGGGACGATCAGACCGCTCATGGAGTGTCGCTCTCTGGTGGAATTTCCCTGCGGAATGCGGGCGGTGCGGAGAAAGCGAGAATGCCAGCGCCGACTTGGTGGCCACTGGGTTCGCGATTGGCGCCCGCTTGCCGCCAAGCCGGGGCCAACTCGCCGCGTATTCCCCGGCAAGGGGCCGTGACGAAGATGCGGTTGCGCACGGGTTCCAGAATCCGGTTCCGACCATCCCGAGGGGGAAACCATGCAGTCCGCCACACCGCGAGTGCTGCTCGCCGCGCCACGGGGGGCCTGTGCCGGAGTGCACCGGGCCATCGAGACCGTGCAACGCGCGCTGGAGATCCACGGCGCGCCCGTGTACGTCCGCAAGCAGATCGTCCACAACGAGCACGTCGTGCGTGAACTGGAGGGCAAGGGCGCCCGGTTCGTCGACTCGGAGGAGGAGGTGCCGGCCGGCGCGGTGTGCGTGTTCTCCGCGCACGGCGTCTCCCCGCAGGTCCGCGAGAACGCGCGGGGGCGTGAGCTGACGGTCGTCGACGCGACGTGCCCGCTGGTCGCCAAGGTCCACCAGGAGGCGATCCGCTACGCCCGCACCAAGGACACGCTGATCCTCATCGGGCACGCCGACCACGAGGAGATCGAGGGGACGTACGGGGAGGTGCCGGAGCGGACGGTCGTCGTCGCCGACGTGGCGCAGGCGCGGCGGCTCGAACTGGCGCCGGGGGCGCGGGCCGCCTACCTGACGCAGACCACGTTGTCCGTGGACGACACGGCCGAGATCGTCGCCGTGCTCAAGGAACGGTTCCCCGGCATCACCGGGCCCGGGGCGGCCGACATCTGTTACGCCAGCCAGAACCGGCAGAACGCGGTCAAGGCCATCGCCGGGCGCAGTGACCTGGTGCTGGTCGTGGGGTCGGCGAACTCCAGCAACTCGCTGCGGCTGGTGGAGGTTTCGCGGGCCGCCGGCACACCCGCGCGGCTCCTCACGGACCCGGTGCTGCTGGACGCCGGGTGGCTGAGGGACGTCCGCACGGTCGGGCTCACGGCAGGGGCGAGCGTGCCGGAGGCGCTGGTGGCACAGGCGCTGGGGCGGCTCGCGGAGCTGGGATTCGAGGACGTCGAGGTGGAGGAGACGGTTGTGGAGAACGTGACCTTCAGACTGCCGGTGGAACTGGGGGAGTTGGGGGAATTGGGGGAATTGGGGGAGCTGAGGGAGTCGGGCGGGGCGGTGGGGGCTGACGCGTCAGGCGCTGGGCGACACGCCTCGGCCGCGGCGCGGGACGCCTCGGGCGCGGCGCGGGATGCCGAAGAGGCCTGCGCCAAGCTCCTCGACCGCGTCGAGGGCCGCATCACGGACCTCCTCAACGCCGAGGCGGCGCACTGGAGTTCCGTCGACCCCCGGGCCGCCGTGCCGGTCGGCGTCGTCGCGGAGCTGATCGCGGCGGGCGGCAAGCGGCTGCGCCCCCTGTTCTGCGTCACCGGCTTCCTCGCGGCCGGCGCGGACGGCGACGAGGACACCGTCGTGGACGCGGCAGCCGCCCTGGAACTGCTGCACGCCTTCGCGCTGATCCACGACGACATCATCGACAACTCGCCCACCCGGCGCGGCACTCCGACCGCGCACGCCGCGCACACGGCCCTGCACGCGCGCAGCGGCTGGGCGGGGGAGTCGCGCCGGTACGGCGAGGGCGTCGCGATCCTCGCCGGGGACCTCGCCCTGAGCTACGCGAACCGGCTCGCGGGCACGCTGACCGGCCCGGCGGCGCAGGTCTGGCACGAGCTGGTCACCGAGATGATCGTCGGCCAGCAACTGGACGTCGCCCTCGCCGCCGAGGCCGTCCCCGACGAGGCGCTGGCCCGCTGGGTCGCCGTCTGCAAATCGGGCCGCTACACCATCCACCGCCCGCTGGCCCTGGGCGCGGCCCTCGCCGGACGCCCCGCGCTGTACGGCGTGTTCGAGGCGTACGGGGTCGCGGCCGGGGAGGCGTTCCAGCTCAGGGACGACCTGCTGGACGCGTTCGGCGACGAGGAGGTCACCGGCAAGCCGGCCGGCCTGGACCTCGACGAGCACAAGATGACCCTGCTGATCGCGCTGGGCGCCGCCAAGGACCCGGAGGTGGCGCGGCTCGTCGAGGAGAGCCGGCACACCGACTGGAACCCGGCCCCCCTGCACGCCGCCCTCCTCGCCTCCGGCGTACGCGCCGACGTCGAGAAACGCATCGACGCCCTCGTGACCGACGCCCGCACGGCCGTCACCGGCGCCGGACTGCCCGACACCTGGCGCCTGCGGCTCGAAGAACTCGCCGACCTGGTCGCCTACCGCGACCGCTGACGACTCCCGAAGGACCCCTGCCATGAGCACACTCCTGTACCGCCTGAGCCCCAAGCCCGACCACGCCGCACTCCACCGCAAGGGCCTCTACCTCGGCGTCGTCCCGCAGGCGGCGGCCCGCGTGCGCGGCGCGATGCCGGTGGTCCTCGACCACGACCTGGACGTCCTGCCCGACGCCGGACGCGATCTGACGGTGGCTCAACTCGCGGGCCACGTCGCCGACATGGCGAACCGTCTGGCCGTCGCCAAAGTCCGCGCCGGCGGACACGTCGTGATCTGCAAGGCACCCAACTTCGACCTCTGGCTCCTCGCGACGGCCGTCGAACGCCTCGGCGCGGTCCCGGTGATGCTCTCCCACCACCTGGACTCCGAGGCCCTCTCCGCGCTCCTCGCCCGCCTCGACCGCCCCCACCTGATCACCGACGGCCCCAAGCTGGACGCCCTCACCGCGGACGGCGTCGACCTGGACACCCTGACCCGGGGCGTGCTCGGCGTGGGCGACGCCGGGCACGGCGCGGTCCCGCTCGCCTCGCTGGACGGCTCGGTGCCGGTCCGCCCGGTGCTGCGCGGCCTCGACGAACCGGCGATGATCACCCACACCTCCGGCACCACCGGCCTGCCGAAACTCGTCGTCCACACGCCCCGCACGATGCGCTCCCGGCTGCGCCCCCAGATCTTCCTGCTCGGCCTGATGCGCAAGCGCGGCACCGTCGCGATCCACACCCCGTTCGGCCACTCCCGGACCTTCGCGGCGATGTCCCTGTGCCTCCTTGAGGGCATGCCGCCCCTGCTGGTCAACGACGGCACCCCGGACGCCGTCGCCACCTTCTTCGCGGCTCAACGCCCGTGGCTGATCGAGGCGTTGCCCAACACGTTCCTCGCCTGGGAGGAACTGGCCGACGACGCGCGCCGCCCGTTCGCCTCCGTCAAGTACTTCAGCAGCACCTTCGACGCGATCCACCCGCGCACCGTGCGCCGCCTGCTGCACGCGTCCACGCAGCGCGCCCAGTTCTTCCAGATCTACGGCCAGAGCGAGGTGGGCCCTGCCGCCGGGCGCCCGTACTTCCGCCGGTTCGCGCACCGCATGGACGGCCGCTGCGTCGGCTACCCGCTGCCGGGCAGCGCGCGGGTGCGGCTGGTGAGCCGGGACGGGCAGCGGCCCTCGCAGGACAACCCCGGGTTCATCGAGGTGCGGTGGGACGGCATCGCCAAGACGTACCACGGCGAGCAGGAGCGGTACGACGCCAACCTGAACGACGGCTGGTGGCGCACCGGCGACGTCGGCTACCGCACCCGGTTCGGCTGCCTGCACATGCTGGACCGCGAGTTCGACGCGATTCCCGGCGTCGGCAGCAACCTGGAGATCGAGGACCTCCTCCTCGACGAACTCACGGAACTCGCCGAGGTGGTCGTCGTGCAGGGGCCCGACGCGGAGGCGGTCCCGGTCGTCTGCACCCACCACGACGAGCCGCTCGACCTCGGCCGCTGGCGCGCGGCCACCGCCGGGTACCCGCAGCTCGCCGAGCCCGTCCAGATCCCGCTGGCCGAACTGCCGCGCACCGCGACCCTCAAGACGCGCCGCGTCGAACTCTCCCGGCGCCTCGCGGCCGGTCTACCAGGGGCCGTGGTCGAGTAGCCCGAGGACGAGGATCGCCACCGCCGTGGCGAGGAAGACGATCCCGCCCACGATGTTGCGGGAACCCACCCGCACGTGGGCGATGATCGCCCCCACGAAGTACAGGATCAGACCGATCGCGGCGAGCGTGCCCAGCACCGGCACCGCGAGCCCGGCCAGCAGTCCGACGGTGCCCGCCGCCAGCAACGACCCGAGGACCGGGACGTACTTGCGGGGGATGCCCTTCATGTCCGCCTGGGTCTTGGGGTACTCATGGCCGATCAGGTACGTGACGGCGGCGGCACCGTTGAAGACCGCGCCGACGATGGTCATGGTGACGAAAGCGGTGGACAAGTTCTCTCCGCATCTTTGAGGACGACCTTGCTGAGCACCGTTCTGAGATGCCCCCCGAGTTTCGATGATCGTACAGGCGACACCGCGCCAAGTCCCGGTGACACCACGTGACTTAAGTGTCAGACCGCGTCCCAGCCGTGCTCCCGGTGCGCGGGTTCCGCCTCGCTCACCGGCAGCCACCGAGCCTCGTACACCGTGTCGCGCAGCCGGAAGCGGCCCGCCGACCAGTCGGCGAGTTCACGGTCGACGTCCTCGCCCCGGACCACGTCGTCCTCGGGGACCAGCGTGCCGGAGGAGCCCACCGGCCACACCATCCACTCCGGCAGCTCCTGCTCACTGGTCACGCGCCTGCGCCACAGCCACCCCGTGTACTCCCGCCAGACGTCCACCCGGGTGACCAGCAACCCGACCTCCCGCCCGTCGGTGAACAACCGAGCCGCACCTCGCCGGTACGGATCGAGCCGTACGTCGCGCATGATCACGCCCTCCCACCCCCACGCGTGTTACCAAGAACCATGCCTGCACACGAAGGATCCCACGCGTACGACGCCGTCATCGTCGGCGGCGGTCACAACGGCCTGGTGGCCGCCGCCTATCTGGCCCGCGCCGGGCGGTCGGTGCTCGTGCTGGAGCGGCTGGGGAGCACGGGCGGCGCGGCCGTCTCGACGCGGCCGTTCGCCGGGATGGACGCCCGCCTGTCGCGGTACTCGTACCTGGTGAGCCTGCTGCCCGACAAGATCGTCAAGGACCTCGGCCTGAGCTTCCGCGTCCGGTCCCGCGACATCTCCTCGTACACGCCCGTCGAGCGCCACGGGAAGCCCACCGGCCTCCTCGTCGGCGGCGGCGACCGCCGCACCCGGGACGCCTTCGCGCAACTCACGGGCTCGGACCGGGAGTTCGAGGCGTGGCAGCGGTTCTACGGCCTCACCGGGCACGTCGCCCGGCGCGTGTTCCCGACGCTCACCGAACCCCTGCCGAGCCGCGCGGAGCTGAGGCGCAGGGTCGACGACGAGGAGGCGTGGCGCGCCCTGTTCGAGGAGCCGGTCGGGACGGCGATCGAGGAGCGGTTCGCGGACGACACCGTGCGCGGAGTCGTGCTGACCGACGCCCTGATCGGCACGTTCGCCGACGCGCACGACCCCTCGCTCGCCCAGAACCGCTGCTTCCTGTACCACGTCATCGGCGGCGGCACCGGCGCCTGGGACGTCCCCGTCGGCGGCATGGGCGCCCTCACCGACTCCCTCGCCGCAGCGGCCCGCGAGGCCGGCGCCGTCCTCGCCACCGGCCACGAGGTCACCGGGATCGACACCGACGGCCGTACGGCGGAGGTCAGTTACCGCACGGCCGACGGCGAGGGCGTCGCCACCGCCCGCCACGTCCTCGTGAACGCCTCCCCGCAGGCCCTCGCCCACCTCACCGGCGCCACACCGCCCGAGCCCGCCGAGGGCGCCCAGCTCAAGGTGAACATGCTCCTGAAGCGCCTCCCACGGCTGAAGGACACCGCCGTCGACCCGCGCGAGGCGTTCGCCGGGACCTTCCACATCGCCGAGGGGTACGGCCAACTCGCCACCGCCTACGCCGAGTCGGCCGCCGGACAGCTGCCCACCGCCCCGCCCTCGGAGATCTACTGCCACTCCCTGACCGACCCGACCATCCTGGGCCCGGAGCTGACGGGCCATCACACCCTGACCCTCTTCGGCCTGCACACCCCCGCCCGTCTCTTCCGCGACGACAACGACGCCACCCGCGAGGAACTCCTGACCCGCACCCTCGCCCAGCTCGACGCGCACCTCGCCGAACCCCTGGCCGACTGCCTCGCCACCGACGCCGACGGCCGCCCCTGCATCGAGGCGAAGACCCCGCTCGACCTGGAACGCGACCTGCGCCTGCCCGGCGGCAACATCTTCCACCGCGCCCTGTCCTGGCCCTACTCCCAGGAGGGCGACGGGCGTTGGGGCGTGGAGACACCGCACGCGAACGTCTACCTGTGCGGGGCGGGCGCGATCCGCGGGGGAGGGGTGAGCGGTGTGCCGGGGCACAACGCGGCCATGGCCGTATTGGAACACCAGATCTGACGATCCATCAGAAACCTCTTCCCTCGGACGGCCGTCTGCGGCATCCTGCGCGACATGCAGACGGAGCTGAGCAACCAACTGGGAGTCGAGCACGCCCTTTTCGGCTTCACGCCGTTCCCCGCCGTCGCCGCGGCGATCAGCCGGGCCGGCGGGTTCGGCGTGCTCGGCGCGGTCCGCTACACCGCCCCCGACGACCTCAAGCGCGACCTGGACTGGCTGGACGCGCACGCGGACGGACGGCCGTACGGACTGGACGTCGTCATGCCGGCCAAGAAGGTCGAGGGCGTCACCGAGGCCGACGTCGAGGCCATGATCCCCGAGGGGCACCGGCAGTTCGTGCGCGAGACCCTCGCCAAACACGGCGTACCCGAACTCGCCGAGGGCGAGGCGTCCGGCTGGCGGATCACCGGCTGGATGGAACAGGTCGCCCGAGGCCAGCTCGACGTCGCCTTCGACTACCCGATCAAGTTGCTGGCCAACGCGCTCGGTTCACCCCCGGCCGACGTCATCGCCCGCGCCCACGCGCGGGGGGTGCGGGTCGCGGCTCTCGCCGGAAGCGCCCGGCACGCGCTCAAGCACAAGGACGCGGGCATCGACATCGTCGTGGCCCAGGGCTACGAGGCCGGTGGTCACACGGGCGAGATCGCCTCGATGGTCCTGACCCCGGAGGTCGTCGAGGCCGTCGACCCGCTGCCGGTGCTCGCCGCCGGGGGCATCGGCAGCGGCGCGCAGGTCGCCGCCGCGTTCGCGCTCGGCGCGCAGGGCGCCTGGCTCGGCTCGCTCTGGCTCACCACCGCCGAGGCCGACATGCACTCGGCCGCCGTCACCCGCAAGCTCCTCGCCGCCGGGTCGGGCGACACCGTCCGCTCCCGCGCCCTCACCGGCAAACCGGCCCGGCAGCTGCGCACCGAGTGGACCGACGCCTGGGACGACCCGGACGGCCCCGGCACCCTCCCCATGCCCCTCCAGGGCCTGCTGGTCGCCGAGGCGCTCTCCCGGATCCAGAAGTACGAGGTCGAACCCCTGCTCGGGACACCCGTCGGGCAGATCGTCGGCCGGATGACCGAGGTCCGCAGCGTCCAGGCCGTCGTCGACGACCTCACGCGCGGCTTCGAGAAAGCAGTCGAGCGCGTCGACCGGATCGCCGCGGGAAGGAGCCCCCGATGACCCCCGGCTTCTGGGCCCAGGCGGCGGAACACCCCGACCGTGTCGTCCTGATCGCCCCCGACGGCGAGGAGTGGACCGCCGGACGCCTCCACGCGCAGGCCAACCGCCTCGTCCACGGCCTGCGCGCCGCCGGACTCGAACGCGGCGACGCCTTCGCGATCGTCCTGCCCAACTCCCCTGACGTCATCGCCGCCTACCTGGCGGCCACCCAGGCGGGCCTCTACCTCGTCCCGGTCAACCACCACTTCGTCGCTCCCGAGATCGCCTGGATCGTCGCCGACTCCGGCGCCAAGGTCCTCATCGCCCACGAACGGTTCGCCGGCCAGGCGTCGCGGGCCGCCGACGAGGCCGGCCTCCCGCCGAGCCACCGGTACGCCGTCGGCGGCATCGACGGCTTCCGCCCGTACGCCGAACTCCTCGACGGACAGCCCGAGTCGGCCCCCGCCGACCGCACGCTCGGCTGGGTCATGAACTACACGTCCGGGACGACGGGACGCCCGCGCGGCATCCGCCGCCCGCTGCCCGGGAAACTCCCCGAAGAGACCTACCTCGGCGGCTTCCTGGGCATCTTCGGCATCCAGCCCTTCGACGACAACGTCCACTTGGTGTGCTCGCCGCTCTACCACACGGCCGTCCTCCAGTTCGCGGGCGCGTCGCTGAACATCGGGCACCGGCTGGTCATGATGGACAAGTGGACGCCGGAGGAGATGCTCCGCCTGATCGACCGTCACCACTGCACGCACACCCACATGGTGCCCACCCAGTTCCACCGCCTCCTCGCCCTCCCCGAGGAGGTCCGCGCCCGCTACGACGTCTCCTCCATGCGGCACGCCATCCACGGCGCCGCCCCCTGCCCCGACCACGTGAAACGGGCGATGATCGACTGGTGGGGCACCTGCGTCGAGGAGTACTACGCGGCCAGCGAGGGCGGCGGGGCGTTCGCGAGCGCCGAGGACTGGCTGAAGAAGCCCGGCACGGTCGGAAAGGCCTGGCCCATCAGCGAACTGGCCATCTTCGACGACGACGGCAACCGGCTGCCGCCCGGCCAACTCGGCACCGTCTACCTGAAGATGAACACCGGAGGGTTCGCCTACCACAAGGACGAGCAGAAGACCCGCAAGAACCGCATCGGTGACTTCTTCACCGTCGGCGACCTCGGACTCCTCGACGAGGACGGCTACTTGTTCCTGCGCGACCGCAAGATCGACCTCATCATCTCCGGCGGCGTCAACATCTACCCCGCCGAGATCGAGGCGGCCCTCCTCGCCCACCCGGCCGTCGCCGACGCCGCCGCCTTCGGCATCCCCCACGACGACTGGGGCGAGGAGGTCAAGGCGGTCGTCGAACCGGCCCCGGGCTTCACCCCGGGACCGGACCTCACCGCCGGCCTCCTCGCCCACTGCGCCGGACAACTCGCCGGCTACAAACGGCCCAAGAGCATCGACTTCATCGCCGAGATGCCCCGCGACCCCAACGGCAAGCTCTACAAACGCCGCCTGCGGGAGCCGTACTGGGCGGACTCAGCTGTGGACGCGGACGGTCCGAAGGACGGGTGACGCCTTGACGTCCTTCTCGCAGAACCGCGCCGTCACCCACCGCTCCTGCCCGTACAGGCGCGTCTGATCGGCGTAGTGCGGCGAGTTCGGGTTCGACGACTGGGAGTAGGTGAGCAGCGTCCGCGCCACCGGACACCCGCTGCCGTCCCAGCCGACGGCCTGGATGTGACTGGACCCCATCGAGATCTCGGAGTAGCCACCCCCCGCCGGGTCCCACCGCCCCTCGACCTTGTTCCACACACCCAGCCCCTCGGTCCCGCCCGGAACGGGGATGCGCTTCCCGTTCCGGACGACGAACTGGTGCTCCCCGAGCGGGGAGTTCAGCGCAATCCCCGCCGACCGCAGCTCGGTGACCGCGTCCGCGAGAGCCGCCGCGAAGGCCGGGCCGTCGGTGTTGAGGGTGTTCGGCGTGTTCACCGGGTCGGCCGCCGAGAACGGCACCTTCCAGCGCTGCGCGGGCAGCTTCCGCCAGAACCGGTCGAACAGCAGCGCACCCCTGCTGCCGGTGTCCGTCGTCCGGTCCCAGGCCGCCAGCACCCCGCACGCCTCGGAGACGTCAACAGCCGTACCGTTGCTCCCCGTTGCCTGCCCGCCCGGCAGCGCCGCGCACGCCTTCGCCGCGTCGGCCGCCGCCAGGTCCCCGGCCGGAACCCGGTTCGCGAACTGCTGCGCCTGAAGATCCCGCACGGTCAGCTTCCCGCGCTCCGCGAGCGCCGCCACGTCCTGGATCGCCCCGCGCGTCCGCAGTCCCCGCTGCGTGCCGATGTTCCCGAAGATCCGCTCGTACCCGGTGATCGGCTGCTCGGCATTGGTCAGCCAGGGACTGTCGTTGGAGTTCTCGACGTACGCCGCGTCCCGCAGCGTCGGCATCTTCGCCGGCCCGAAGATCCCCGGCTGTACGGCGTCGGCGTCGGTCCCCGGCGCGCACGCGGTGCGCGAGCCGTCGAGGACCGCGAGCCCGGCCGCCGGGTACGTCGCCGAGCCCAGCGGCGTCGAGCAGGACGCGGCGAGGTCGTTCGTGATCCGGGGCAGCACCTGCGACTGGGAGTACAGGGTGTGCCCGCCGGAGTCGGCGGCGATCGTGTTCACCCACGGCAGGCCCTGGTGCTTCGCCAGCGACGCGGCGATCCCCGCCGTGTCCCGGGCCTTGGCGAACCCGAGCGAGGTGTCCGCGAACCGCAGGTTGGCCGCGTTCGGGTCGTTCAGCGCGAACGCCGTCGTCGCCGTCCACGGCAGCGGGAGCCCGGCGCTGGAGGAGGCGAGGACCGGGCCGTACCGCGTCCACCACTGGGTGCGCGTCACCGGTGCGCCGTCCTTCACCGCGACCGTCACCGTGCGCTTCGTCATCGCCTCCGGCTTGCCGTCCACCAGGTAGGCGGTCGGGTCGGACGGGGAGAGCGTGAGCTGGGTCAGGTTGAAGGGGACGCCCGTCGAGACGGTGTGGCTCCACGCGATGTGCGCGTTGTAGCCGATCGAGACCGTCGGCAGGCCCAGCAACGAGCCGCCCGCGACGTCCAGTTGACCCGGGATCGTCTGGTGCGACTGCCAGAAGCGGCGGCCCCCGTGCCACGGGTAGTGCGGGTTGCCCAGCAGCAGACCGCGGCCGTTCGCCGTCGTGTCGCCGCGGAACGCGACCGCGTTCGAGCCCATCGAGGCGTCGGCGGTGCGCTG
Source organism: Streptomyces niveiscabiei (assembly GCF_033794345.1). NCBI lineage: Bacteria > Bacillati > Actinomycetota > Actinomycetes > Kitasatosporales > Streptomycetaceae > Streptomyces > Streptomyces niveiscabiei. The sequence continues at coordinate 310,528 of NZ_JARAYJ010000006.1, read as the reverse complement.
CTCCACGGCGCGGATCACGGCCTGCGGATCGGCCTGCGGCGCAGGGGAGTTCGCGGCCGGCGGCCGGGCCGAGGTGATCTCGTCGACGTTGTCGCCCTGGCCGCCGAGGATCGACAGGGCGTAGAAGCGGGCGGCCACGTCGGTGGTGGTGATCGGGCGGACCCACGGCGCGCCCTCGCACGCGGGGTCCGTGACGCGGTTCTGCCTCAGCCACGCGTTGTATCCGGCCGTGAACCCGGCCATCAGGTCCTTCGCCTGCCGGCTCGGGCCGCGCGGCGCCGGCTCCGCGAGGAGCTTCTCGACCGTGCGCGCGTCCCGGACGCCCTTGAAATACAGGTCGCTCGACAGGTTCGTGGTCGCCGAGACGAGGGACTGGTCGCTCGTCGCGTCGGGGCCGAACCAGCGGGACCGCTCACCCCTGACGGTCACGAACCCGTCGGCCAGGACGCAGACCTGGTCCGCCGCCTGCGCCCAGCCGGTGCCGAAGCCCAGGTCCGTATAGGTCTTCGCGGTGATGTGCGGGATGCCGTACTCGGTGTACCGGACGACCGCCGATAAGCGGCCTGATGAGGGCTGGTCCTGGCGGCCCTGCGACTGCGCCGCCGCTGCCGGAAGCGCCGTCGCCCCGGTGAACAGGGCGACGGCCGCGACGGTCAGCCGTCTGAGGCGGGTGCGCATCGTGCCTCCCAACGTCGTTGATGGAAAGGGACGTTGAGCGTATCAAGGGGTAAATGCCGCGTCAGGGGAATGGCGGGGGAAGGTCAAGAAGGCGGCTCCTCGCCCACCTCCGACTCGTACGCCAGCAGCGTGTTCACGAACAGGCGGCGCTCCAGCGGGGTCAGGGGGGCCAGGACACGCCGCCACGCCGCCGCGCCCGGGGCCAGCCACGCCGTGATCGCCGGTTCGTGGTCGGGGGAGAGGGCGATGATCCGGCGCCGCCGGTCGCGGTCGTCCTCGCGGCGTTCCAGGACGCCCTTTCTGCTCAGGTCGCCGATCAGGAGGCTGACCGTCGTGGGGGCGACACCGAGGCGCGCCGCCAGTTCGTTCACCGTCATCGGGCCGTCGAAGAGGAGGTACGACAGCAGGGAGAGGTGGCGAGGGGCCAGGGAGAGGGACTGGAGCGCCTCCGGTACCGGCAGCCTCTTCGCCCGGCCGACCAGACGGGGCATGAGCAGGAGGAGTTCGCGGACGGCGGGGTCGACGCCGGGGTCGCTGTCGGGGGTGCTGTGGGGGTTTTCGTCGGGGGGCATGGACAGGCGGCTCCCGTTCCTTTATCTTTGAGATCAAAGCTATTTTGTCTGGCAAGGCAATCTGGCGGACATCGTACGCAAGCCGTCTGCGAGAAGGGGAGCTGGTCATGCCGCACTGCATCGTCCATCTGGGCGAGGAGGCCCTCGCCGGGCAGGAGACGAAGCTGATCGTCGCCCTCACCGACGCGGTCGGGTCCGTCTTCGGGGACGACTTCCGCAAGCTGGTGGGGGTGGACCTGATCGGCGTTCCGGCGCATCGCCGGGGGACCGGAGGGATGGTGACGGGCGGGGCGGCGCCGCAGATCACGCTGAGCATGAGGGAGGGGGCCTACCGCCATCCGGCCGTCCCCGAGGCACCGGCCCGGCTGGTCGGGGCGATCACCGACGCGGTGGCCGGGGTGCTGGGGGAGGAGGCGCGGGAGCGGACGCTGGTGACGCTCGTGGGGGTGCCGGAGGGGCGGACGGGAGTGGGGGGACGGTTGGTGTGAGGGACGGCGTGAAGGGGCGTATCGGCTCGACCCGGCCCCGACTTGACCAGCTCACCGCACCCCGCCGAGGATCACCACCATGACGTCCGGACAAGCCAGCACCACGGTCGACGGAGTGCTGCGGCGCAGCGCCGGCCGCACCCCGGCGCGGGTCGCCGTCGAGTACCGCGACCGCACCTGGACCTACGAGGAACTCGACGACGCGGTCTCCCGCGCGGCGGCCGTGCTCCTCGCCGAGGGCCTCGTGAAGGGGGACCGGGTCGGGGCCTACGGGCACAACTCCGACGCCTACCTCATCGCCTTCCTCGCCTGCGCCAGGGCGGGCCTGGTCCACGTCCCGGTCAACCAGAACCTCACGGGCGACGACCTCGCCTACCTGGTCACCCAGTCCGGCACCACCCTCGTCCTCACCGACCCCGACCTCGCGCGCCACCTCCCGGACGGCACACGGCGGTTGGCGCTCAGGGACGCCGACGGCTCACTCCTCGACCGGCTCGCCGCGGCGGCGCCGTACGGCGGGGAGGGTGCGCGCGCCGAGGACCTGGTCCAGCTGTTGTACACGTCCGGGACGACCGCCCTGCCCAAGGGCGCGATGATGTCCCACCGCGCGCTGGTCCACGAGTACCTGAGCGCTATCGCGGCGCTCGACCTCAGCGCCGGGGACCGGCCCGCGCACGCGCTGCCGCTGTACCACTCCGCGCAGATGCACGTGTTCCTGCTCCCGTACCTCGCGGTCGGGGCGACGAACGTCATCCTCGACGCGCCCGACGGGGACCGCCTGTTCGAGCTGATCGAGACGGGCCGCGCGGACAGCCTCTTCGCCCCGCCCACCGTGTGGATCGCCCTCGCGAACCGGGAGGACTTCACGACCCGCGACCTGAGCGGCCTGCGCAAGGCGTACTACGGCGCCTCGATCATGCCGGTCCCGGTCCTGGAACGGCTCCGGGCACGCCTCCCGAAGCTCGGCTTCTACAACTGCTTCGGCCAGAGCGAGATCGGCCCCCTCGCCATGGTCCTCGCACCCGACGAGCACAAGGGCCGCCTCGACTCGTGCGGGCGCACGGTCCTGTTCGTGGACGCGAAGGTCGTCGACGAGAACGGCGAGGAGGTCGCCGACGGGACGGCCGGGGAGATCGTGTACCGGTCGCCGCAACTGTGCGAGGGGTACTGGGAGAAGCCGGAGGAGACCGAAGCGGCCTTCCGGGACGGCTGGTTCCACTCCGGCGACCTCGCGGTCAAGGACGCCCACGGCTTCTACACGATCGTCGACCGCGTGAAGGACGTCATCAACACGGGCGGCGTCCTGGTCGCCTCCCGCCAGGTCGAGGACGCGCTCTACACCCACGAGGCGGTCGCCGAGGCGGCCGTGATCGGCCTGCCGGACGAGAAGTGGATCGAGGCGATCACCGCGGTCGTCGTTCCGAGAGGAGACGTCACCGAGGCCGAACTCCTCGCCCACGCCCGCGAGAGACTGGACCACTTCAAGGCGCCCAAGCGGATCGTGTTCGTGGACGCCCTGCCGCGCAACGCCAGCGGAAAGATCCTCAAGCGGGAGCTGCGGGACCGGTTCAGCGGGGCCTGAGGTCCACGATCCTGCGGATCTTGCCGACCGACCGCTCCAGGGTCTCGGGGTCGACGACCTCCACGGTCACCGTGACGCCGATCCCGTCCTTGACGGCCGCGGTGATCGCCGCCTCCGCCGTACGCCGGTCCCCGGGAGTCGCGTCGGGGCGGGCCTCCGCGCGGACGGTGAGCGCGTCCAGGCGGCCCTCGCGGGTCAGGCGGAGCTGGAAGTGCGGGGCGACACCCGGGGTGCGCAGGACGATCTCCTCGATCTGCGTGGGGAAGAGGTTCACGCCGCGCAGGATCACCAGGTCGTCGCTGCGGCCGGTGACCTTCGCCATCCGGCGGAAGGCCCGGGCCGTACCGGGCAGCAGCCGCGTCAGATCGCGGGTGCGGTAGCGGACGACCGGCATCGCCTCCTTCGTCAGGGACGTGAAAACCAGCTCGCCCTCCGCCCCGTCCGGCAGCACCTCGCCGGTCACCGGGTCGACGACCTCGGGGTAGAAGTGGTCCTCCCAGACGTGCAGGCCGTCCTTCGTCTCCACGCACTCCTGCGCGACCCCGGGACCGATGACCTCGGACAGCCCGTAGATGTCGACCGCGTCGATCCCGAACCGCTCCTCGATCTCCCGCCGCATCTCCTGCGTCCACGGCTCCGCCCCGAACACCCCGACCTCCAGCGAGGTGGAGCGCGGATCGACGCCCTGGCGTTCGAACTCGTCGAGGAGCGTCAGCATGTACGAGGGCGTGACCATGATGACCCGCGGCTCCAGGTCCCGGATGAGCTGGACCTGCCGGCCCGTCATACCCCCGGACGCGGGGACGACCGTACAGCCGAGCCGCTCGGCCCCGTAGTGCGCGCCGAGCCCGCCCGTGAACAGGCCGTACCCGTACGCCACATGGACGACGTCCCCCGGCCGCCCGCCCGCCGCGCGGATCGACCGGGCCACGAGGTCCGCCCACAGATCGAGATCGGCCTGCGTGTACCCGACGACCGTCGGCACGCCCGTCGTCCCGCTGGACGCGTGCAGCCGCCGCACCTCACGCCGGTCGACCGCGAACATCCCGTACGGATAGTTCGCCCGCAGATCCGCCTTCGTGGTGAACGGGAACCGGGCGAGATCGTCCAGCGACGCGCAGTCCTCCGGACGCAGGCCCGCCTTGTCGAAGGCGTCCCGGTAGAACGGCACGTTCTCGTACGCGTGCCGGAGCGACCACCGCAGCCGCCGCAACTGCGTGTCCCGCAGCTCCTCGGCACCCATCCGCTCACCGGCGTCCAGCATCCGCCTCACCTCCGCCCCTCCAGTAACACAGATGCCCGGGGACGGGACAAGGGGAGATGATGAGCCGTATGCCGACATTCACCGCGCCCGACGGAACGGAACTCGCGTACCACGTACGGGGTGAGGGCCCGCCCCTGATCGCCCTGCCCGGTGGCCCGATGGTGGCGTCCGAGTACCTGGGCGACCTCGGCGGCCTGAGTGCCCACCGCACGCTGATCCTCCTCGACCTGCGCGGCACCGGCGACTCCGGGGTCCCGGCCGACCCGGCGACCTACCGCTGCGACCGCCAGGTGGACGACGTCGAGGCGCTGCGCGCCCACCTCGGCCTGGACCGGATCGACCTGCTGGGGCATTCGGCGTCCGGCAACCTCGCGCTCCTGTACGCCGCCCGCCACCCCGACCGGGTCGCGCACCTCGTCCTGATCGCCGTCCTGGCCCGCGCCCTCGGCCTGCACGCCACCGACGAGGACCACCTGGCCGCCGCACGCCTGCGCAGCGGCGAGGAGTGGTTCGAGGAGGCGTACGCGGCCCTGCGGACCTGGCAGTCAGGGGACTTCTCCGGCGGCCTGGAGTCCTTCGGCGCCTTGATCTACTCCCGCTGGGACGCCACCACCCGAGCCCACCTGGCCCTCATGGAGTCCCGCACGAACGACGAGGCCGCCGCCCTCTTCCACAGCCCCGACGCCTACGACCCCCCGGCCACCCGCAGGGCCCTCGCCGCCCTGTCCGCCCCCGTCCTCCTCCTCTCCGGCACCCACGACGGCGCCCCCAACCCGGCCCTCACCCACCGCACCGCCGAGCTCCTGCCCCACGCCGAGGCAGCCCTCCAACCCGACGCCGGCCACATCCCCTGGCTCGACGACCCCGACTGGTTCGTCCGCCACGTCAACGCCTTTCTGCGGTCGGCAGAGTGACCGCCCCGCCCGCCCCGCCCCCGGCTACCCTCCCCGCCATGCACACCGTCAAGACGAACGGCATCACCCTCGCCCACCGCACCTGGGGCCCCGCGGCAGCCCCGCCCGTCGTCCTCCTGCACGCCCGCGGCCTCGACAGCGCCGACTGGACGCGGGTCGCCGAACGCCTCGCGGCGGGCGGGCGCCGCGTCCACGCCCCCGACCTGCGCGGACACGGCCACAGCGACTGGCCGGGGGAGTACGGGTACGAGGCGATGCGCGACGACGTCCACGGCTACCTCGAAGCCCTCGACCTGACCGGCGCCGACCTGATAGGGCACTCCCTGGGCGGGATCGTCGCGTTCCTCCTCGCGCAGGAACACCCGGCCGCCGTACGGAGGCTGGTGCTGGAGGACGTCCCCGTCACGGTCCCCCTCGACCCGCCCCGCCCGCCCGCCGAACGCCCCGAGGGCGACCTCCCGTACGACTGGGCGATGATCACCGCGACCGACGCCCAGCGCAACGCCCCGGACCCGGCCTGGCGGGAGGGCGCGGCGCGGATCACCGCGCCGACCCTCCTCATCGGCGGCGGCCCGAGCAGCCTCATCCCGCAGGAGCAGGTGGCCGAACTCGCCGCGCGGATTCCCGACGCCCGTCATGTGACCGTCGACGCAGGGCACTTGGTGCACGCCACCCGGCCGGCGGAGTTCCTGGCGCACGTCGGCGAGTTCCTGCGCTAACGGTCCGCCTCCACCGCGACCTCCCGCGCCCACCGGTAGTCCGCCTTGCCGCTGGGTGACCGCCGGATCGTGTCCGCGATGACCAGCTGCCGGGGGACCTTGTACCCGGCGAGGCTGGCACGGCAGTGGGTCTGGAGTGCGTCGAGTGTCAACTCGGCGGAGCCCGGGCGGAGTTGGACGACCGCCGCGACATGGTTGCCCCAGGTCGCGTCGGGCACCCCGGCCACCAGCGCGTCGTACACGTCGGGGTGGGCCTTCAGGGCCTGTTCGACCTCCTCGGGGTACACCTTCTCGCCGCCCGTGTTGATGCACTGGGACCCGCGCCCCAGCACCACGACCACGCCGTCCTCGTCGACGGTCGCCATGTCGCCGAGCAGCACCCAGCGCTCGCCGTCGCGTTCGAAGAACGTCTCGGCGGTCTTCGCGGGGTCGTTGTAGTAGCCGAGGGGGACGTGCCCACGCTGGGCGACGCGGCCCACCTCGCCGGGGGCGACCGGCGCGTACGTCGCCGGATCGACCACTCGCGTACGGGAGTTGACCTGGACGCGGAAGCCCTTGTCGGGCCCGGAGTCGTCCGTGGCGGTGCCGTTGAAGCCGGACTCGGAGGAACCGAAGTTGTTCAACAGCATGGTGTTCGGCAGGAGTTCGCGGAAGCGGCGGCGGACCGTGTCCGAGAGGACCGCGCCGGAGGACGAGACGCTGAACAGGGACGAGCAGTCGGTGCCGCGCAGGGGCCCGGAGAGGGCGTCGATCAGGGGGAGCAGCATCGCGTCGCCCACCAGGGAGATCGCGTTGACCTTCTCCTTCGCGACCGTCCGCAGCACCTCCTCCGGCACGAACTTGCGGTGCAGGACGACGCGTTGGCCGAAGTTGAAGCCGATGAACGCGGTGAGCGTCGAGGTGCCGTGCATGAGCGGGGGAGTGGGGAAGAAGGTGATGCCGGGCGCCCCGGCGGCGACCCGCTCGGCCAGTTTCTGAGGCTTCTTCACCGGCTCCCCGGTCGGCGCGCCCCCGCCCATCCCGGAGAAGAACAGGTCCTCCTGACGCCACATCACACCCTTGGGCATCCCGGTCGTGCCCCCGGTGTAGATGATGAACACGTCGTCGGCGGACCGCGCGGGGAAACCCCGCTCCCCGGACCCCTCGGCCTCCGCGAAGGAGTCCCCCAACTCCCCTTCCCGCACCCGCAGCAGCTCCCGTACCCCCGGCGTCCGGGTCAGCACCGCCCGCACCCGGTCCTCGAACTCCCCGTCGAAGACCAGCCCGGCGAGGTCGGCGTCCCGGTACAGATACGCCAACTCGTCCTCAACGTAACGGTAGTTGACGTTCACCGGCACCAGCCGCGCCTTCAGGCACCCGAGCGCCGCCTGGAGGTACTCGACCCCGTTGTACAGGTGCAGCCCGACATGCTCGCCGGTCCGCAGCCCCCGCGCCAGCAGGTGATGCCCGATCCGGTTGGCCGCGGCATCCAACTCGGCGTAGCTGAGCCGCAGTTCCGCGCCGGTCCCCGGATGGTCGACGTACACGAGTGCCTCGCGGTCGGGCACGACGTCCACGACCGACTCGAACAGGTCGGCAAGGTTGTACTCCACCGTTCCTCCCCACCTCGGCTCGCCGGTCATCAGAGCAAAGGCGGCGGCAACTGGGAAGCCTCACGGCAGAGAAATCTGACTGTCTGTCAGAAAGTCGCCGGTCGCCCCTTGAAGTGCCCACCGGCCTCCTGCAACCTGTTCCCCCGAAGGCTCAGGAGGGGAGAGCGCCCATGAGCGGCACCGAGAGCGGTACCGAACACCTCACAGTCCGGCGCGAGGGCGCCACCCTCGTCCTCACACTCGACCGGCCCGAAGCGAGGAACGCCCTCTCGCTGCCCATGCTCGTCGGCCTGTACGACGGCTGGATCGAGGCCGACGCCGACGACAGCATCCGCTCGATCGTCTTCACCGGCGCCGGCGGCACCTTCTGCGCCGGCATGGACCTCAAGGCCCTCGCGGGCAAGGGCATCGACGGCGAGCACTACCGCAGCCGCCTCGACGCCGACCCCGACCTGCACTGGAAGGCGATGCTCCGCCACCACCGCCCCCGCAAACCGGTCATCGCGGCGGTCGAGGGCCACTGCGTCGCGGGCGGCACGGAAATGCTCCAGGGCACCGACATCCGCGTCGCCGGCGAGTCCGCGACCTTCGGCCTGTACGAGGTGAGACGCGGCCTCTTCCCGATCGGCGGATCGACGGTCCGCCTCCAGCGGCAGATTCCCCGCACCCACGCCCTGGAGATGCTCCTCACCGGCCGCCCCTACACCGCCCGCGAGGCCGCCGCGATCGGCCTGATCGGGCACGTCGTCCCCGACGGCACCGCCCTGGACAAGGCGCTGGAGATCGCCGAACAGGTCAACGCCTGCGGCCCGCTCGCGGTCGAGGCCGTCAAGGCGTCCGTGTACGAGACCGCCGAACTCACCGAGGCCGAGGGGCTCGCCGCCGAACTCAAGCGCGGCTGGCCGGTGTTCGCGACCGCCGACGCCAAGGAAGGCACCCGCGCCTTCGCCGAGAAACGCGCCCCCGTCTACAAGCGGGCCTGACCGAAGGACCACCACCGTGCTCAAGGCACCGCTCGTCGTCGAGTTCCCCTTCACACGCTCCCTCGGCCCCGTCCAGAGCGCCTTCCTCACAGGGCTGCGCGAGCGGACCGTCCTGGGCGTGCGCGCCGCCGACGGCCGCGTCCTCGTCCCGCCCGTCGAGTACGACCCCGTTACCGCCGAAGAACTCCGCGACCTGGTCGAAGTCGCCCCCACCGGCACGGTCACCACCTGGGCCTTCAACCCCACCCCACGCCGCGCTCAGCCCCTCGCCACCCCCTTCGCCTGGGCCCTGATCCGCCTCGACGGCGCCGACACCGCCCTCCTGCACGCGGTCGACGCCGAGACCGTCCACACCGGCATGCGCGTCCGCATCCGCTGGGCCGACGACCGAGAGGGCGCCATCACCGACATCGCCTGCTTCGAGCCGTACGACGGCGACACCCCCGAACTCGCGGGCCACACAGGTGAGTTCGCGGCCCCCGTCACCGGCATCGTCGCCCCCGCCCGCCTCGACTACACCTACTCACCCGGCCGCGCCCAGACCGCCTACATCGCCGCCCTCTCCGAACAGCGCACGGTCGGCGAGCGCTGCCCCCGCTGCCGCAAGGTGTACGTCCCCCCGCGCGGTGCCTGCCCCACCTGCGGCGTCGCGACCGCCGAACAGGTCGAGGTCGGCCCCGCCGGCACGGTCACCACGTTCTGCGTCGTCAACATCAAAGCGAAGAACCTCGACATAGAAGTCCCGTACGTCTACGGCCACATCGCCCTCGACGGCGCCGACCTCGCCCTGCACGGCCGCATCGCGGGCATCCCCTACGACCAGGTCCGCATGGGCCTGCGCGTCGAACCCGTCTGGACGGAAGGCGCCCGCTACCCCGACCACTACCGGCCCACCGGCGAACCCGACGCCGACTACGACACCTACAAGGAGCTCCTGTGACCCGGGACATCGCGGTCGTCGCCTTCGCGCAGAGCGACATCCGGCGCTCCACCGAGGAGTCGTCCGAGGTCGAGATGCTGATGCCGGTCCTGCACGACGTTCTGCACCGCACCGGCCTCAAGACCGCCGACATCGGCTTCACCTGCTCCGGCTCCTCCGACTACCTCGCGGGCCGCGCCTTCTCCTTCACCCTCGCCCTCGACGGGGTCGGCGCCTGGCCGCCGATCTCGGAGTCGCACGTCGAGATGGACGGCGCCTGGGCGCTGTACGAGGCGTGGGTCAAACTCCGTACGGGGGACGCCGATACGGCGCTCGTCTACGCGTACGGCAAGTCCTCGCCCGGCCACCTCAGGGACGTCCTCACCCGTCAGCTCGACCCGTACTACGTCGCCCCCCTGTGGCCCGACTCCGTCGCGCTCGCCGCCCTCCAGGCGCGGGCCCTCATCGACGCGGGCGACACCGACGAACGCGAACTCGCCGAGATCGCCGCCCGCAGCAGGCGGGCCGCCACCCTCAACCCCCATGCCCAGCAACGGGGTTCGCACCCGCAGGGCGAGTACGTGGTCGCCCCGCTGCGGCACGGCGACTGCCCGCCGGTCGGCGACGGGGCCGCCGCCGTGATCCTCGCCGCCGGGGACAGGGCACGGGAGTTGTGCGACCGGCCCGCGTGGGTCAGGGGCATCGACCACCGCATCGAGGCGCACTCCCTCGGGGTGCGCGACCTCACCGACTCCCCGTCGACGCGCCTCGCCGCCGAGAAGGCCGGAGCCTTCGAACGGCCCGTCGACACCGCCGAGTTGCACGCACCGTTCAGCTCCCAGGAAGTCGTCCTGCGCAAGGCGCTCAAGCTCGACGACAGCGTGCGCGTCAACCTCTCCGGCGGGGCGCTCGCCTCCAACCCCGTGATGGCCGCCGGGCTGATCCGCATCGGGGAGGCCGCGACCCGCGTGCACCGCAGCGAGGCCGACCGGGCGCTCGCCCACGCCACCTCCGGGCCCTGCCTCCAGCAGAACCTGGTCGCCGTCCTGGAAGGGGATCCGCGATGAGCAAGGAACCCGTGGCCGTCGTCGGGATCGGCCAGACCAAGCACGTCGCGGCCCGACGGGACGTTTCCATCGCCGGGCTGGTCCGGGAGGCAGCCCAACGGGCGCTGGAAGACGCCGAGGTGACGTGGGCCGACGTCGACGCCGTCGTCATCGGCAAGGCGCCGGACTTCTTCGAGGGCGTGATGATGCCCGAGCTGTACCTCGCGGACGCGCTCGGCGCCGTCGGCAAGCCGATGCTGCGGGTGCACACGGCCGGGAGCGTCGGTGGCTCGACCGCCTTGGTGGCGGCCAGCCTTGTCGCCTCGCGTATCCACACGACCGTGCTCACCCTCGCGTTCGAGAAGCAGTCCGAGTCGAACGCGATGTGGGGCCTGTCCCTGCCGATCCCCTTCCAGCAGCCGCTGCTCGCGGGCGCGGGCGGCTTCTTCGCGCCGCACGTGCGCGCGTACATCCGGCGCAGCGGCGCCCCCGACACCATCGGCTCGCTCGTCGCGTACAAGGACCGCCGCAACGCGCTCAAGAACCCGTACGCCCACCTCCACGAGCACGACATCACCCTCGACAAGGTCCAGTCCTCCCCGATGCTGTGGGACCCGATCCGCTACTCCGAGACCTGCCCCTCCTCCGACGGGGCCTGCGCGATGGTCCTCACCGACCGCGCGGGCGCCGCCCGTTCGCCCCGGCCGCCCGCCTGGATGCTGGGTGGCGCGATGCGCAGCGAACCGACGCTGTTCGCCGGCAAGGACGCGGTGTCTCCCCAGGCGGGCAAAGACTGCGCCGCGGACGTGTACCGGCAGGCCGGGATCAGTGACCCGCGCCGGGAGATCGACGCCGTCGAGATGTACGTGCCGTTCTCCTGGTACGAGCCGATGTGGCTGGAGAACCTCGGCTTCGCCGACGAGGGCGAGGGCTGGAAGCTCACCGAGTCCGGGGTGACCGAGCTGGACGGCGACCTCCCCGTCGACATGTCCGGCGGCGTCCTGTCCACCAACCCCATCGGCGCCTCCGGCATGATCCGGTTCGCGGAGGCGGCGCTCCAGGTACGCGGGCAGGCCGGGGAACACCAGGTGGACGGCGCGCGCAGGGTGCTGGGGCACGCGTACGGCGGCGGCTCCCAGTTCTTCTCGATGTGGCTCGTCGGAGCCGAGGCGCCCGCCTCCTGAAAGCCGGGGGGAAGGTACGGCCGATGTGCTCTGTCGGGGCCCGGGGCCGATCGCTAGGCTGACCCGCGGACGACGGAACCGGGAGGAGCACGGACGTGGCCGAAAGCACCATCCAGCAGCAGCCGTTGGCGGGCTGGGAGAAGCCGGACCTGGACCTCAGCGAGGCACAGTGGCAGCCGGGCAGCCGGGGTCTGGGGGATGTCCAGATAGCCTTCGTCGAGGGCTTCATCGCGATGCGCAACAGCGGCCGGCCCGAGAGCCCGTCCATCGTCTTCACCCCCGCGGAGTGGGGCGCGTTCGTCTCGGGCGCGCGGGAGGGCGAGTTCGACCTGACCTGACACGGCGCGTACGGGCCCCCGCGCGCGTGCACCGCGCGCGGGGGCCCGTGCCCGTGCTCCACCGCCATCCGACCCGCGCTCGGCCACATGGCCCCGCCACCCCGTACGATGGCCGTATGTCGTTCCTCCGCCGCCGAAGCGCAACCCCCGCCGGCCCCGATTTCGACGTCCTCGCCATGGACCCGGGCGACTGGCCCGGCAACCTCGGTGCCGGCCTCCTCCCCGCCCCCGACGGCACCTGCCAGGGCGTCTTCCTGCGCTACGACCTCTTCGGCGGACGCGGCCCCGCGATGATCATCGGCAACCTCCCCGAGGGCTCCCCGGCCAGGGACACCGCCGACGACGAGATCCCCTTCGAGGTCGCCCAGCTCCTGCTCGCGCTGGAGAACGACGAGGAGGTCACCGTCACCGGCACCGAGGACATGCCGGTGATGCAGGGCGACAACCTCCTCATCGTCCGGCGCCTCAAGCTCTCCGAGAGCCGGATCTCCTGCGTCCAGTTCGACCGCAGCGACAACGTCCTGGTGACCATCGCCGCCTGGGACCGCCCCATCACGGACGACCTGTACGCCCTCCTGAAGCCGCTCCCGGCGGAACTGTTCCAGCAGGGCTGACCCCCCCCGGGGAAGAGCCTCAGCCCCGCTGCGACGGCACGACGTCCACATCGGCGGCGCGCACGTACGCGACGCGGTGGCCGTACTGGATCTCGTAGTACCTGTCCTTGCCGACGACGACCCGGTGCGAGCCGGTGGCGAAGGTGACCGCGTAGTAGTACTCGCCGGGCACCTCGCCGCCGACCACGTACGCCTGCCGGGCGGGCAGCGTGTACGACAGCGGCGAGAGGGCCTGGACCGGGACGCCCTTCGGGTACGCGGACGCCTCCGGGTAGGCGCGCCCGTACACCGGCACCGACGCGCGGCCCGCCTTCGCCCGGGCGACCAGGCCCGCCGCGTGCACGGCCGTCGCGTGCTTGCGCGGGTTCTTGAACCACGCCTTCTGCCCCAGGTACCAGATCGCCGTCCAGTCGCCCTTGCGCCCGGCGACCGCGTACTGCTGCCCGGTGGAGACCCGCGAGGAGATGTCGTTGACGCCGGTCGTCGGCTCCGTACCCCGGCCGATGTCCTTGACCAGCGGATACGTCTCACCCGGGCCGGTGTACAGCCGCACCTCGCTCGACCCGTGGTCCGCGCAGGGCTGCCCCTTCGCCGCGCAGTCCGTGTACGGAGGCCGATTCGCGCCGTACGAGGGGCGGATCGTCACCAGCCCGCCGTGCCCCTGCGCCGTCGCCCTGATCGGCGCCTTCAGCAGCTCGAAGTAGTGGCGCCAGTCCCAGTACGGGCCCGGGTCGGTGTGCATCCCCGGGACGTTCGCGGTCGTCGGACCGGGCACGTTGTCGTGGCCCAGGATGTGCTGGCGGTCCAGCGGTACGCCGTAGCGCTGCGCGAGGTGGCGGACCAGGCGCGCGGAGGCTCGGTACATGGCCTCCGTGTACCAGGCGTCGGGCCGCGCGAGGAACCCCTCGTGCTCGATGCCGACGGACGCCGCGTTGACGTACCAGTTCCCGGCGTGCCAGGCGACGTCCTTCGTCTTGACGTGCTGCGCGATGTGGCCGTCGGTGGAGCGCAGGGTGTAGTGCCAGGACACGTACGTCGGGTCCTTGACCATGTTCAGGACGCCCTCCCAGGCGCCCTCGGTGTCGTGGACGACGATGTAGCGCACCGGCTGGGACACCGGGCGGTCCGCGAGGTCGTGGTTGCCGTAGTCCTTGTCGCCGAACTCCTCGTACGGGGCCGGGATCCACTCGCAGGACACGTCCCTCGGGCACTCGGTCCCGGCCGTCACCGGCTGCCGCAGCCCGGCGTGCGCCAACTGCCCCTCGTCCGGCGCGAGACGCGGCTGTGCGGCCAGGGCGACGAGCTGACCGGCGTCCGTCGTGCGCTCCTCGCCGGTGCGCAGCACCTCGTACACGTCGTCGGCGTACGCGGCTGCCGTCGCCGTGTCGTCGGCGCCGGAGAAGCGGGCCACGGCGGCGTACCACGCGGCGGGGTCCGCGCTGAGGGGCTCGCCCAGGGCGCGCTGGGCGGCGGCGAGGAGAGCCGCGCCGCCCTCGATGTTCGCGGCGGGGTCGGTGCGCAGGGCCTCGGGGGCGAGGCCGGTGAGGTCGGCGGCGTGGGCGAGGGTGTGCAGGCGGGGGGCGTCTGCGCTCTTCGCCGGGACGGCCGACGGGCGCAGCGCCGGACGCGCCGGGTCGCCGCGCGGGTCCTCCTCGCCGTCGCTGTGGTGGGAGGCGCCCGCGAGGGCCGTGCGGGCGTCCGTCAGGTGCATCGGGCCGTAGCCGCCCGTGACGCTGGGCGCGCCCGCGTGGTCGTCCCAGCGGGACTGGAGGTAGGAGACGCCGAGCAGGACGCTGCGCGGAACGCCGTACTCGGCCGCCGCCGCGTCGAAGGCGCGTTGCAGGGCGAGCCGGGACGCGCCGGACTCGTGGGGCGGGGCGGCGGCCAGCAGCGGGAGCAGCAGGGCTGCCGAGGCGACGGCCTGGGGGATGCGTCTGGGCAATGCGGCCTCCGGTGGGGGGGATCGCGCGGGCCGGACACGTCTGTGCCTACCGGCCCGCTGACGGTCCGTCAATCATGCCCGTGCGGAGCCGATCCCCCTCGGCACAGCGGTACCCTGCGCGTTTCGCCCGGCGGGGAGCCCAGGACGCGCTGAGGACCTGCGATGCGCCGCCGCTCTGGCGCACCGCAGGCCCTCGGACCATGGACTGCGGCCGTCAGCGCGTGCCGACCGCCGCGCGTACCGCACGCCGCGCCATCTGGGCGTCGTCGTGCAACCGCCGCAGCAGCAGGCGCTGTTCCTCACCGGTCGGCAGGGAGCCGTGGGCGGGCGCCGGGTCGTGCAGGGCGCGCTGGACGGCCGTCTCGTACGTACGGATCTCGCGCGTCAGGACCAGCATCAGGTTCACCAGGAACGCGTCCCGGGAAGCCGGGCCCGCCGCCTGGGCGAGCTGGCTGATCTGGCGGCGGGCGCCCGGCGCGTCCGCGAGGACCGACCACAGGACCGCCAGGTCGTAGCCCGGCAGGTACCAGCCGGCGTGCTCCCAGTCCACGAGGACCGGGCCCGCCGGGGACAGCAGCAGGTTGGAGAGCAGCGCGTCCCCGTGGCAGAACTGGCCCATCCCGCCCCGGCCCGCCGACTGCGCGATGCCGTGCAGCAGCTTCTGGAGGTCGCCGAGGTCGCGGTCGGTCAGCAGGCCGAGGTCGTGGTAGCGGGAGATCCGGGCCGCGTAGTCGAGCGGCGCGTCGAACGTGCCCGCCGGGGGCCGCCACGCGTTGAGCCGGCACACGGCGGCCAGCGCCGCCCGGATGTCGGCGCGCGGCGGCGCCTCCACCGGATGCCGCGTCAGCGCCGCGACCCGGCCCGCCATCCGCTCGATGACCAGGACGCAGTTCTCCGGGTCCGCCGCGATCAGCCGGGGCGTACGCACCGGCGGACGCTGCCGCACGAACGTGCGGTACGCGGCTATCTCGTGCCGGCCGCGCTCCGCCCAGACGGGGGAGTGGTCCAGCAGACACTTCGCCACGGCCTGCTTGCGGCCCGTCGTACCGGCGAGCAGGACGCTGCGGCCACTGCGGCGCAGCACCTGCACCGGGGCGAAGTCCGGGCAGATCCGGTGCACCGAGGCGAGCGCGGTGCGCAACTGGGCGCCCTGCGGGCCCGACAGGTCCAGTCTGCCGCTGAGGGGCTGTGTCCCGGCGCCCGCCGGCCTGCGCTGCCGCACCATGCCGGGGGCGACGGGTGCGAGGTAGGGGCCACCACCCTGGCGGGGGTAGGCGGGCCGGGGCGGCGCGGACACGGAGGACGATGCTGCGTACATGGGCGAGACAGATCCCTTCGTGTGCCTGCGAAGTCAAGTGCGCCGCCCGGCCCGGTCACCCAGGTGCACCCTGGGGAGTGTCCCCGGACGACCGGGTCGGGGTGGCGCGTTCCTACCTGACACCCGATCGGCCGTGGCACACCACGTGGCGGACCCTGGCGAACCCTGGCGAATAGTCGCCCGGCAACCCCGGCGCGGCCGGTGCGGCTAGTGTCGACTCCAGCCGAGAACCTGGGGGCTTGACGTGAGCGGAGAACCCAACACCCGACTGTCGGACCTGTTCGGCCTGGCCGGCTGGTCCAAGGGGGAACTCGCGAGACTGGTGAACCGGCAGGCGGCGGCCATGGGCCACCCCCAACTGTCCACCGACACCTCGCGGGTACGGCGCTGGATCGACACGGGAGAGATCCCGCGCGATCCCGTACCGCGGGTGCTGGCAGCCCTGTTCACCGAGCGTCTCGGCCGTGTCGTGACCATCGAGGACCTCGGTCTGGTCCGGCACGGGCGCCCGGGGAAACGGCAGAGCGGCGGGAGCGCTGAGCGCCCCGACGGGGTTCCCTGGACGCCCGACCGGACGGTCGCGTTCCTCACCGAATTCACGGGAATGGACCTCATGCTCAACCGACGCGGCCTGGTGGGCGCGGGCGCCGCGCTCGCCGCGGGCTCCGCACTCAGCAGCGCCATGTACGACTGGCTGCACACCGACCCGATCCTGTCCGCCGACGCTCCCGTCCTCGACCACCCCCTGAACGCCGACCCCGTAGGGTTCGACCGCTACGAGGCCGCCCCCATCGGGACCGAGGAGATCGAGGCGCTGGAGCGCTCCGTGGAGGTGTTCCGCGCCTGGGACGCCGCCCGGGGCGGGGGACTCCAGCGCAAGGCGGTGGTGGGACAGCTCAACGAGGTGGGCGGCATGCTCGCCTACCGCCACCCGGCACACCTCCAGCGCCGCCTGTGGGGCGTCGCCGCCAACCTCGCCGTCCTCGCGGGCTGGATGTCCCACGACGTCGGCCTCGAACCCACCGCCCAGAAGTACTTCCTGATCGCCGCGCACGCCGCCCGCGAGGGCGGGGACCGGCCCCGCGCCAGCGAGGCCCTCTCCCGTGCGGCGCGGCAGAAGGTGCACCTGGGCGAGCCCGGCGAGGCGCTCGACCTGATGCGGCTCGCCCAGTCCGGCGCCGGGCCCGAGATCCTGCCGCGCACCCGGGCCATGTTCCACACCATCGAGGCGTGGGCGCAGGCCGCGGAGGGCAAGGGGCAGGCCATGCGCCGCACCCTCGGCAAGGCGGAGGACCTGTTCGCCTCCGCCCGGGACGACGGGCCCACGCCGAGCTGGATGCAGCTCTTCAACGAGGCCGACCTGTACGGCATGCAGGGCCTCGCCTACCGCACCCTCGCCGAGCACGATCCGGGCGCGGCGGCCCAGGCGCAGTACTTCGCCGACAAGGCCCTCGCCCTGCGGGACGACACCCAGCAGCGGTCCCGGATCTTCGACCACCTGTCGATGGCCTCGGCGCTGTTCATCGCGGGGGACGCGGAGCACGCCCACCACTACGCGCGGCAGGCGCTGTCGTCGATGGGCGCGAACTCGTCGCTGCGGACCTGGGACCGGCTGGGCGACATGTACCGGCTGACCGGGCCGTACGCGAAGGAGCCGAAGATCGCGCAGCTGCGGGAGGAGATCAAGTCGGCGCTGCCGAAGGCGAAGGGCGGGCGGGGGGCGGTGGTGTCGACGTGAGGGCGCTCATCGGTGTGACGGCCTGATTCGGGGTGACGGCCCGATTCGGTTTGACGGTCTGATCGTCACACCGGCACCCTCGCCGCCAGTACGCACGCCGAGTCCTCGCCGGTGTGGGGTTCGGCCGCCGCCTCGGCCGCCTCCTGTGCCGTCCTCGCCTCCACGAGCCGGGAGGTGAGGACGGTCCGGGCGTCCGGGTCGGTGTGCAGGAGGAGCAGGTCGCCCGGTTCGAGGCGCGTCTCGGACGGGCGGTGCACGGCGCCCGGCGCGGTGCCCAGGAGGGCGCCGCCGGGCCCGGTCAGACGGCGCCCGGTGCCGCCGCGGACCAGCAGGGGGGCGCAGGGGCCCGCCTGGGCCCAGGTGAGGGTGCGGTTCGCGGGCCGGTACCGGCAGCAGACGACACCGGCGAGCGCGGGCCGCTCGCCCGCGCCGAGGAGCTGCCCGAGTAACCCGAGCAGCCGCCCCGGCTCGGTGCCGGCCAGCGCCATCCCGCGCAGCGCGCCCAGCAGCATCGTCGCCGTGGCCTCCAGCGTCTGGGCGTTCCCGGTCAGCGAGCCGACCGTGAACACCGTGTCGCCGCCCGGCAGTTGGACCGAGTCGAACCAGTCCGCCCCGATCGGCGCGCCGCCGGACGCGGGCAGGTGCAGCCCGGCGACGTCCAGGACGGCGGGCGCCTGGCGCGGGAGTCGCAGGGAGCCGCACCAGGGGGGTGTGGCGGCTCCCCGCGACTCGACCGCGAGCCGTGCCTCGGTACGCGGACGCGGCCCGCTCCGGCGGAGCGAGTCACGGGTCTCGGTCACCGCCCGCTGGCTGCGCCGCAGTTCGCTGACGTCCCGCAGCACCGCCCACATCGAGGCGGTGCATCCGTCGGCGCCGAGCACGGGCTCGCCCATCAGGTGCACGGTCCGCACCTCGCCGCCCGGCCGGACGACGCGGAACTCGCCGTCGATGGGCCGCGAGTCGATGAGGCAGTCCGTCACCATCGCCGTCAGCTTCGGCCGGTCCTCCTCCAGGACGAGCGACGGCAGCTCGTCCAGGGTCAGCGCCGGGGACGCCGGATCGCGGCCGAGGATGCGGTGGAACTCCGCCGACCACACCGCCTCGTCCGCCATCAGGTTCCACTCCGCGCTGCCGACCCGGCTGAGCAGGGAGGCGCGCCGGGGAGCGGTCGGCGCGGCCTCCGCTGCCCCGGGGGGCCCGTCCCGCAACTGGGCCAAGTGCTCGTCCAGGTCGCTGAGTTGATGCAGAGCCAGGTCGTACAGCGCGCGCTGCCACAGGTCCGCCGGCTCGCAGCCGGTGGGCCGCGCCTCCCGGCGCACCGCCGCCATGTCCCCGCGCAGCCGGCGCGCCTGCGATATCAGCGCGTCGACCGGTCCTGGCCGGTCGGCTGGGCGGTCCGCGGAGAGAGGGGACGGCATGACGCACTCCGATGCGGGGACGGTTCGGCCGGGGTTGCCGAACGGAAAGGCCGTTACGACTGTTGCACAGCGCGCGACGTCGTGTAAGGGATTTGGCAACACACCTTCAGGTGATGCGCTCGGCATATGCCACCGGCCTCCCGGACGGCTTTCCAGGCTACCGGCGGGTATGCCCCACGCCCTCCAAGTCCTAGACGTGGACCGGGAGTTGCCGGTTGCATCAGAGCAGCACAAGGGCCTCACCCGAGTGTTCGAACCCCGTACGCCCTATCCCGTCGCAGCGGCGTACAGCCCCGGCCGCGCGGCGAGTTCCACGGCCACCCGCCCGCCCCCGCGCAGCGACCGCACCCCCGCCTCGGCGACCGCCGACGCCGCGTACCCGTCCCACACCGAGGGCCCGGTCACCCGCCCCCGCCGGGCCGCGTCCACCCACGCGCGCACCTCACGGTCGTACGCGTCCGCGAATCGCACCACGTAGTCCTGCGGCACCTCCGTCGCCGCCGCGCCCGCCACCGTGACCAGCGGGCCCTGGTCGTCGCCGATGCGGGCGCTGCCGTGCTCGCCGACCGCCTCGCAGCGGACCTGGTAGCCGGAGCGGCAGTTGACGAACACCTCGACGTCCACGAGGGCGCCGCCGGACGTCTCGAACACCACGAACTGCGGGTCGGCCAGGCCCTTTGGAGCCCCGGCCGACGGGCGCGGGCGCAGCACCGTCACCGCCGTCAGCTCCTCGCCCAGCAGCCAGCGCGCCGCGTCGATCTCGTGCGCCACCGAGTCCTCGATCAGCATCTCGCTCGTGAAGAACGCCGGGGAGGCCGCGTTGCGGTGCACGCAGTGCAGCATCAGCGTGCGGCCCAACGCCCCTTCGTCCAGTACGGACTTGAGGCGCCGGTAGCCCGCGTCGTAGCGCCGCATGAACCCCACCTGCGCGAGCCTGCGCCCGAGGCGGGCCTCCGCCTCGACGACCCGCAGGGCGCCCGCCGGGTCCGGGACCATCGGCTTCTCGCACAGCACCGGCAGGCCGCGCTCGAACGCCGCGAGCAGCGCCGCTTCGTGGGCGGGGCCCGGGGAGGCGACCAGGACGGCCTCGACGCCGGGTGCCCGCAGAGCGGCCTCGGCCTCCGCGTGGACGGTGACGCCGTCGACGCCGGCCGCCGCGTCCTTCGCGCGGTCCGTGTCCGGGTCGGCGACGGCAACGACCCTGGCCCCACCGACCACTTGGTCCAGCCGCCGTATGTGGTCCGCCCCCATGTGCCCGGCACCCAGCACGGCGACACCCAGCAACTCCGTCACGTCCACGGCTCCTCTCGTGAGCTCCTTCCGCGGCGACGATCACCAGGGTGTCACGCGAGGTCAAGAGGACGGCCGCGGCTCCTCGTCCGCCCCGCACGAACTCCCGCTCGGCGGCAGCGATCCGTACAACAGGAAGTCATTCACCTTCCGCCGCACGCACCGCGAGGAGGCGTAACCGGTGTGCCCCTCACCGCGGTTGTCGAGGACGACGGCCGCACCGCCGAGGCGCGCCGCGGTCTCCGTCGTCCAGCGGTACGGCGTCGCCGGATCGCCCCGCGTCCCGACGAGCAGCAGCTTCGGCGTACGCAGGTCCTTGACGTCCTCGCGGATGAACTCCGTGCCCCTGGGGCGGCCGTAGCACATCAGGGTCTGGGCGAGGCGGTACGGGCCGAACACGGGGGACGCCCGCTGGAAGGAGGCGCGCAGGGCGGGCAGACCCTCGGTGATCCGGCGTGCGGTGGGGCGGTCGGGGTCGTCGGCGCAGTCGATGGCCATCAGGGCGGCGGCCATGTTGTCGAGCGGGACGTCGGCGGGGTCGGTCAGGGGGGTGTGGATGCCTTTGAGAGGCCGTGAAAGGTGGGAACCAGGCGTGTTTGTGGGTGACTTGAGCGAGATGCCGCCCGCCGCGAACGACTGCACCCCGCTCGGGTCCCCGTCCCGCGTGAGCCGGGTCAGCCCGACCCGGAGCGCCGGCCACCAGTCCCGCCGGTACAGCGCCTGCCCCAGCGCGCCCACGAGATCCTGGCCCGTGAACTCCCCGACCGGAAACGACCGGACGGGGTGCGCGTCCAGCGACCGCACCAGCCGGACGACCTCCTCCCGCGCCGCGCGCGGCTCCTCGCCCAGCGGACAGGCGGGGCCCCGCGCGCACCAGGACGTGAAGCCATCCAGCGCCACCTGCTGCCCCCGCGCCCCCGCGATGCCCTGCTCGGCGACCGGCTCGGTCAGCGTGTCCACCCCGTCGAGCGCCAGCCTCCCCACGCGGCGCGGGAACTGCGCCGCGTACACCGCGCCGAGCCGCGAACCGTACGAGAAACCCAGGTAGTTGAGCTTCCGCTCGCCCAGCGCCGAGCGGATCACATCGAGGTCGCGCGCGGCGAACACCGTTCCCACGTACGGGAGTACAGGCCCCGAGTGCCGCGCGCAGAGCCCGGCGATCTTCCGCAGCCGCGCCAGCAGCGCCCCCGGGTCGTCGCCGGTCACCTCCTCCTCGTCCGAGGCCCAGTCCCCGCAACTCACCGGCGAGGAACGGCCGACGCCCCGGGGGTCGAAGGAGACGACGTCGTAGTGGTTGGTGAGATCGGCGAACGTCCGGCGGCTGTAGGCGAGTTCGGGTACGCCCGGCGCGCCGGGCCCGCCGAAGTCCAGCACCACCGAGCCGTGTTTCTCGCCGGTGGCCCGATAGCGGGCGAGCGCGAGTTCGAGGGTCCCGGCGCCGGGACGGGCGTGGTCGAGAGGGACGGTGACCTTTCCGCACTCCAGATCCTTCGGCACGTCCTGGTCCTCGCACGCCGACCAGACGACCCGCTGCCGGCCGAAGCGGGCGGGATCCAGGGCGGGCGCGGCCGTCCCCGCGCCGAGCAGGGAGACCGTGACGACCAAGGTGACCAGCATCGATGCCTCCCGGAGCGCAGTGCCCACGGTCACGATAGGCGGGGTTCTCGGGGCGCGCCCGCCCAGGTGCGGGGGGTGCGGGGCGGGGTTACCCTGCACGGCCCTCGTGGTGCCTCGGTGCCGATTCGACGGCTTTACTGCCAGTTCGACAAGCGGGTCACTCGATGGGGTGGAAGGACGATGAGCCATAACTCCGATGGTTCGCCCGCGTTTTAACCGGTGCGGGCCAGGCGCCCGTGTCCGGTGCGGGGAACGCCCGCGCCCCGACTGGAAGGCAGGGACCCCATGAGACGGGTGACCCGAACCGGCGTGATCGCCGTCGTCGCCGCGTCCGGTGCGATGGCCGTGACGATGCCGGCCCACGCCGACTCCGCGGCGGACGGCTCCACCGCCGACTCGCCCGGCGCGGTCTCCGGGAACACGGTCCAGCTCCCCGTGCACATCCCGGTGAACCTGTGCGGCAACACCGTGGACGTCGTCGGGCTGCTGAATCCGGCGATGGGCAACAAGTGCGTGAACTCCTCGTCGGGACCGGCGAGTCCGGGATCGGTGAGTTCAGGGTCGGCGAGTTCAGGGGCTGCCAATGGCGGCGGCGCCCACACCGACGGGCGCACCCACGGCTCGCCGGGCGTCCTGTCCGGCAACGGCATCCAACTGCCCGTGCACCTCCCCGTGAACATCAGCGGGAACAGCGTGAACGTCGTCGGCGCGCTCAACCCCGCGTTCGGCAACGAGGCCGTCAACACCTCGCACGAGGACCCGCCGGCCCGCCCCGTCGACCCGGCGCCGCAGCCACACCGGCCGGCCGCCCCCGTCCCGCGCACCCAGACACCCACCCCCGGGATGAACGTCACGCTGGCCAGCACCGGGTCCGACGGGCAGGGCGCGCTGCTCGGCGGAAGCGCGGCCCTCCTCCTCGGCGGGGCCGCACTGTACCGGCGGTTCCGGCCGGGGGCGGTGCGCTGAAGGGCGTGACGGTGCGCTGAAGGTCTGCGCGGGGGTGCGCCGGACCCTTTCGCGAGGGCGCGCCGGGCGTTTCCGCGAGGCTGCCGGGACATCCCTGAGGTGCACCCCGCCGGGCCGTCCGAGGGCCGTACCGACCGAGCCGGTACGGCCCTCAGCGCGCGTGGAAACGCCGGTGCAACTCCCGCACCTCACCGACCAGTTCCGGCACCGGGCCCTCGACCGTCACGCCGGGCGCGACCTCGTGGACCGGGAGCGTGCGCACCGGGGGCGCCGGGACGCCCAACTCCGTGAGCCAGGCGCCGAGTTGCTCGGACGAGGCGACGTACACGATCCGGCCCAGGCCCACCCACGCGTGCGCCGCCGCGCACATCGGGCAGTGCTCGCCGGAGGTGTACACGGTCGCCGCCGCGCGCTCCTCGGGTGTCATCTGCGCCGCCGACCAGCGGGCCAGCTCGAACTCCGGGTGGCGGGTGCGGTCGCCGGACGCCACCCGGTTGTGGTCCTCCGCGAGGACCGTCCCGTCGGCGCCGACCAGCACCGAGCCGAACGGCTCGTCGCCGGTGTCCAGCGCGTCCGCCGCGAGCTGCACCGCGCGGCGCAGGTGGCCCAGCTCCGAGTCCTTCACGTCCGTCCTCCTGGGGGCAGGGTAATTGTGTTGTGGGCGGCGTGGCGGGGTGTTGGAGTGGGCGTATGAACAATGCCGACATCCTCGCCCTGTACGACCGCGAGATGCGCCAGGGCGCCCGCCCCGACAGCTCCGACGCCCGGATCGACCGTACCGGGCAGGTCGTCCGGCAGATCGCCTCCGCCGAGGGGTGGAGCGGGGTCCTGTGGTCCGGGCTCGGTGAGGGGGACGCGGATGCGGTGATCGCCGAGCAGGTCGCTTTCTACACGGGGCTCGGGCGGGAGTTCGAGTGGAAGACGTACTCCCACGACACGCCTGCCGACCTGGGGGAACGCCTTCGGGCCGCCGGGTTCGTGCCCGACGACGCCGAGACCCTCCTCATCGCTGAGACGAAGACCCAGCTCACCGGGGCCGAGCCGCCCGAGGGCGTCAGGATCGAGCCTGTCACGGACATGGCGGGCGTCGAGCTGATGGTCCGCGCCAACGAGCGCGCCTTCGGGCGGGACGCCTCCTGGCTGCGGGATCTGCTGCGGGTGCGGCTCGCCGAGGACCCCGACATCCTCGTCGCCGTCGTCGCCCTCGCCGGGGACGAGCCGGTCAGCTCCGCCCGCATGGAGCTGATCCCGGACACACGGTTCGCGGGGCTCTGGGGCGGCGGGACGGTTCCCGAGTGGCGGGGGAGGGGCATCTACCGCGCGCTGATCGCGTACCGGGCCCGCATCGCCGCCGCGCGGGGGTACGAGTTCCTCCAGGTCGACGCGTCCAAGGACAGCCGGCCGATCCTGGAGGGGCTGGGCTTCGCGAAGTTGGGGACCACGACGCCGTACGTGTATACGCCGTGAGGGAGTTGGGGGTGCCGGAGGGGGCCGGGCCGGATGCCGCCGGGTTCGTACCGTGCGGTGAACTCACCTTTGCCGGAAGCCTCTTGAACGGGTGAAGCCCTCTGACCGGGGCCCTCTGAACGCCGGGCCCGCGAGCGCGTCCCGTCCGAGTGGGCCCGCCGTGCGTTGAGGGGAGCCGAGGCGGCGGGCCCGGTACCGGACCTTTGTGTGTCCGTCCAGCGTAGACCCCGGCGCCCGAGGGGGGAACGGCGCGCGGGAGCGTCGTACGGGCGCGCGGGGCAGTTTGCTGTACGGGGGCTGCGCGGGGTGGCGTACGGGGGGTGGGCTCGGGGCCTCCTGTGCGCGTGGGGAGCGTCCGTGATCCTCGGGCCGCGCCGCCTTGAGCGCCCGGCCTCCTCGCGTGCGCGGGGGCACCGAAACCTCCCTGGTACGTTTCCGGCTCCCGTCCCCGGCCTCCTCGCGTGCGCGTGGCCCCCCCCACGCCGCGAGCCCTCCGTTTCCGGAAGGCCCGTGGTTCGCCGCGCGGCGTGCGTCGGGGCGGTGGCGCTGGTGCCCGTCCGGCCCGACACCCCCCTCAGCGGCGCGACTTCGTGCGGTCCAGCGCCGTGACCCCCACCGCCGCCAGGCCGATCTGGATGAGCCACTCGATCCAGTCGACGCCGTTCGTGTCCTGGACGTCGAGGCCGTTCGCGATGGCGGAGCCGATGAGGGCGGCGGCGATGCCGACGAGGATGGTCCACAGGACGCCGATGTGCTGGCGGCCGGGGACGACGAGGCGGCCGAGCACGCCGATGACGCAGCCGATGACGATCGCGCTGATGATTCCGGAGATCTCCATCTTCGCCCCTTCGAGTCGGGATCCTGTCGACCTACGTGTGCCCCTCCCGGCGCCGAACAGTCAGGTCCGGTTCATTGCCCGGGCTTGGGGGTCTCCTCGCCCGCGCTTGATGGTCCGCACGCCTTCATGCCATGTACCTTTCAAGCGATCAATGCGCGTAGAGCCGTCCGACCTGGGCCTACGCGTACGCAGCCCGTACCCGCACCCGCCACTTTCCCCCCATCCTTCACGGAGGTCCGCCGGATGCCCGGTATCGCACGTCCCCGCGCCAAGACCACGAGCACACTCGCCGCACTCGGTCTGCTCGCCGCCGGCGTCACGCTCCAGGTCACCGCCGCCACGCCCTCGCACGCGGCCACCCCCCACCGCGTCCTCTTCGACAACGCGCACGCCGAGACCGCCGGCAACGCGGACTGGATCATCTCCACGAGCCAGCCCGACCCCCTGGGCGAGGACTCCGCGCCGTCCGCCGAGACGGACTGGACCGGGGCGCTGTCCTCCTGGGGCGTGGCGCTCCAGCAGACCGGGGACTACAGCCTCAAGACGCTGCCGTCGGGTGCAAGCCTCAGCTACGGGGGCTCATCGGCGACGGACCTGAAGAACTTCGACACGCTCGTCCTGCCGGAGCCGAACACCCTCTTCACGACCGCCGAGAAGACCGCGATCATGACCTTCGTGAAGAACGGCGGCGGCCTCTTCATGATCTCCGACCACACGGGCGCCGACCGCAACAACGACGGCGAGGACGCGGTGGAGATCCTCAACGACCTGATGACGAACAACACGGTCGACTCGACGGACCCCTTCGGCTTCTCCATCGATTCCCTGAACATCAGCTCCGGCTACCCGGCCGCCATCACGGACGCGACCGACCCGGTCCTGCACGGCTCTTTCGGCACGGTCACCAAGAGCCTCATCGCGAGCGGCACGACGGCGACGATCAAGCCGTCCGACAACTCCACCGCCAAGGGCCTCCTCTACCGCTCCGGCTACTCCGGCACCACCGGCGCCTTCTTCCTCACCTCCACCTTCGGCTCCGGCCGCATCGCCTTCTGGGGCGACAGCTCCCCGATCGACGACGGCACCGGCCAGTCCGGCAACACCCTCTACGACGGCTGGAACGACCCGAACGCCACGAACGCGCCCCTGGCCCTGAACGCGACGGCCTGGCTGTCGAAGGCTTCATAATCGCCTGCGCCTATGAGGGGGAGCGGCGGTACGTCTCACCCCGGCTCCCCCTCACCCGCCCCCGAGGCCGGTGCCCGTGCCGGGGATGCGGCGATGGTGGCGCTGTGGGAGCGTGACGTGGTCGCGTACCGCCGGGAACCGGAGTGAGGCCAGCGATGGAGTACTCGTACGTCCTCTATGTCGGCGCTTCCGCCGAGCAGGTCTGGGATGCGCTCACCGATGCCGAGTCGACCGCCGCCTATTGGGGGCACCGCAATGTGTCGGACTGGGCCGAGGGCTCCCGTTGGGAGCATGTGCGGGCGGACGGGTCCGCCTTCGACATCACCGAGTACCAGGGCGTCGTCCGGCTCACCCTCACGCACACCGAGGTCCGCGACGCCCGTGAACTCGGCGATGTGTCCAGGGGCTGGCCCGCCGTCCTGTCCAACCTCAAGACGGCGTTGGAGACCGGGCGGCCCCTGGCGACGGAACCCTGGACGGTTCCGGAGGGCTGAGGCGGCCCGGTCGGGTCGGGGTGTTCAGGATTTCGTGCTCTTCGCCGCCGTGAGGGCGCACATCACCCCCAGGATCACGGCCAGCGCGCCGATGATGATGTTGTTCAGCTTCACCCCGTTGTCCGGGCTGCTGCCGACGACCCACGGGGCGATGATCATCCACACGCCCAGCGCGCACATGGCCCAGCTGAGGCCGTACATGCGGGCGGGCGCCACCGTGAAGCCGACGCCGAGGAGGGCGATCGCGATGCCCACGATCAGGTTGTGGGTCATGAGCGGGGGCTGGTTGGCGGTGTAGTGGAGGATCCAGGGGGATACGGCGCAGTACAGACCGAGCAGGAACACCGGCCCGTCCACGAGCGCCACATCACGACCGCCGAGCATGCGGGCGTACCGCTCCCGCATCTCGGAGACATCGGGGTGAGTCGATAGGTCACCTCGGGTGTGCGAGACGTTGGCCATGATTCGTCTCCTTCGACGTGATCGCGGTGATAACGCCGCTTTACTCTCCATTCTGCTCTTATTTTCCCTTTATGTGTAGTGCTGTGCGGACGAACAGGTCATGCAGATCCCGCGCCGCCTGCGGCACCGCCTCCGCCCGGCGCCGCCGCAGCATCAACAGCACCTGCGGTGTACGCCCCGCCAGTGGCCGGTACGTGATCGCCCCCAGCCGCTCCAGCGGATCCCCGGCGACGCTGAACTCCGGCAGCACCGTCACCCCGAGCCCCTCCGCGACCATCAGCTTCCCCATCTCCGCCCCGTCCGTGGAGTACGAGAACGACGGCCCGCTCCCCCCGAGCAGCCGATGGACGTAGCGGTGCATGACGTACCCCGACCGCATCCCGATCAGCGGCACCCCCGCCAGCTCCGCCACCCCGACCGCCTCCCGCGACGCCAGCGGACACCCCGGATGCATCACCACGACGGGCCGCCCTCGCAGCAACTCCGTGGACGCGAACTCGGCCGGCATGTCGTCCCCTTCGAGATGGTTGACGAGCCCGAGGTCGAACCCCCCTTCCAGCAGGGCCCGTTGGATGTCGGCCTGCTGCGCCCCCACCACCTCGACCTGCGTCAGCGGATGGGCCCGCCTGAACTCCCGCACGGCAGGGATCAGCAGCGGCACGGTCGCCGCGTTGACCGTCCCGACCCGCACCATCCGGCTGATCCGATGCTGCTCACCGGCGGCCGACCGCAGCCGGTCGACCGCGTCGAGCACCCCGATGATGTGCGGCAGCAGCTCCCGCCCGGACGCGCTCATCGTCGCCCCCGACCGCTTGCGCTCCAGCAGGTCCACCCCGAGTTCCCGCTCCAGATTCCGCACCGTCTCGCTCAACGCGGGCTGGGACAGCCGCAGTTCCTCCGCCGCCCGGCGCAGGGAGCCGAGCCGGGTGACCGCCGCGATGTATTCGAGCTGTTCCGTCCGCATGCCCGGCAGAATGCGGGCCGATTACCGCCGCGTTCAAGGGTTTCCCTGTCACACCTTCGTGAAATTCAATGGTCCGCGATCCGAGACCGGTCGGGTTCTCCTTGACGGCCTCGCCGGACGGCTGCCACGATCGAGCGTATGAAGATGCGACTGGACCTCACGCGGCGACGCCATGTCGACCTCGCACGCGTCTCCAGCGCCTCCTGTCGCGCCGCGGCCTGATCGACTCCCCGCAGATCCGCCGCAGTTCCCTTTCCTGAAGCCTGAATTCCCCGCGCCTTTCGCGCGCCCCTGAATTCGGCATGCCTGAAAACGCCCACCCGCCACAGGAGTTCCGCGTGCCCGCACCCGTGAAATTCGCCTACTGGGTCCCCAATGTCAGCGGTGGACTCGTCACCAGCTCCATCGAACAACGCACCGACTGGGGGTACGACTACAACCGCGAACTCGCCGTACTCGCCGAGAACAACGGCTTCGAGTACGCCCTCAGCCAGGTCCGCTACATGGCCAGCTACGGCGCCGAGTTCCAGCACGAGTCCACGAGCTTCTCCCTCGCGCTCCTCCTCGCCACCGAGCGCCTCAAGGTCATCGCCGCCGTTCACCCCGGCCTGTGGCACCCCGGCGTCCTCGCCAAACTCGGCGCCACCGCCGACCACCTGTCCCAGGGCCGGTTCGCCGTCAACGTCGTATCGGGCTGGTTCAAGGGCGAGTTCACGGCCCTCGGCGAACCCTGGCTGGAGCACGACGAACGCTACCGGCGCGCCGAGGAGTTCATCACCGCGCTGCGCACGATCTGGACCGAGGACCACACCGAACTCGCCGGGGACTTCTACCGGTTGCGGGACTTCACCCTGAAGCCCAAGCCGCTCAACACGCCCGAGCGCCCGCACCCGGAGATCTTCCAGGGCGGCAACTCGACCGCCGCCCGCGCGATGGCGGGCCGCGTCTCCGACTGGTACTTCTCCAACGGCAAGGACTTCGACGGCGTCACCGAGCAGATCGACGACATCCGCAAGTCCGCCGCCGAAGTCGGCCGCACCGCACCGAAGTTCGGCCTCAACGGCTTCCTCATCGCCCGCGACACCGAGGCCGAGGCCCGCGACACCCTGCGCGAGATCGTCGCCAAGGCGGACCGCGAAGCCGTGGAAGGGTTCGGCGCGGCGGTGAAACAGGCGGGGCAGTCCACCGCCGACAAGAAGGGCATGTGGCAGGACTCCACCTTCGAGGACCTGGTCCAGTACAACGACGGCTTCCGCACCGGCCTGATCGGCACCCCCGAGCAGATCGCCGAGCGGATCGTCGCCTACCGGAAGCTCGGCGTCGACCTCTTCCTCCTCGGCTTCCTCCACTACCACGAGGAGATCGAGTACTTCGGCAAGAAGGTGCTCCCGCTGGTGCGCGAACTCGAAGCCCAGCAGACCGCCTGACCACCCCCCCACCCGCCGAAAGGTCGTACCCGCCATGAGCACCGCAACCCGCTGGACCACCACCCCCGCCACCGCCGACGCATGGATCGCCCGCGCCGCCGAGGCCGCCGCCGTCCTCGCCACCGACGCCGCCGCCCGCGACAAGGCAGGCGCCACCCCGCACGCGGAGGTACAACTCCTCAAGGACGCCGGCCTCGTCACCCTGCTCGGCCCCACGGAGCACGGCGGCGCGGGCCAGGACTGGCCGACCGCCTACCGCGCCGTCCGCGAGATCGCCAAGGCCGACGGCTCCATCGGCCAGCTCCTCGGCTACCACTACCTGTGGTTCTGGGCCGCCCGCCTGGTCGGCACCCGCGAGCAGTGGGAGCGCCTGGAGGCCGAGGCCACCCGCGAGACCTGGTTCTTCGGCGGCGCCGTCAACCCCCGCGACCACGACGTGACGGTCACCGAGGACGGCGACGACCTCGTCTTCACCGGCGCCAAGACCTTCTCCACCGGCAGCAGGGTCTCCGACGTCACCGTCCTCGAAGGCGTCCTGGACGGAACGGAGTCGCACGTCTTCGCCGTCGTTCCCTCCACCAGCCGGGGCCTGACCTTCCACGACGACTGGGACAACATCGGCCAGCGCCTCACCGAGTCCGGCAGCGTCACCATCGACGCGGTCCGCGCGCCCTGGACCGACGCCCTCGGCTACGTCGGCAAGGAGTTCCAGCCGCGCACGTACAACACCCTCAACGTCCCCACCATCCAGCTCGTCTTCGTCAACTTCTACCTCGGCATCGCGTCCGGCGCCCTGGAGACCGCCGCGGCCTACACGCGCACCAAGTCCCGCGCCTGGCTGCACGGCGGCCACGACCGCGCGACCGACGAGCCGTACGTCATCGACATCTACGGTGACCTCACCGCCAAGCTCTGGGCGGCCGAGGCCCTCGCCGACGCGGTCGCCCGGGAGGGGCAGCGGCTGCACGACGACCCCGACGCGGTCACCCCCGAGACGCGCGGCGCGTTCGAGGTACGGGTCGCGGCGGTCAAGGCGCGCGCCACGGACGTCGCCCTGGAGGCCACGAACCGCATCTTCGAGGTCACCGGCGCGCGGGCCACGGCCGCCGCCGAGGGCCTGGACCGGTTCTGGCGCAATGTCCGCACGCACACCCTCCACGACCCCGTCGCCTACAAGCGCCGCGAGGTCGGCCGCTGGGTCCTGGACGGCGAACTGCCCGAACCGACCTGGTACTCCTGACCGCTTCCCCGGGGCGCCCGCGTGGGTGAAGAACCGCCCGCCCGGGCGCCCCGCCCTCGCCCCGACCTCGACTCCGAAAGAGGGCCAGCATGGCCACCGTCCTGTCCGTCTCCGGCAGCCCGTCCCCCTCCTCCCGCACCGGCCGCCTCCTGCGCCACCTCGACCAGCGCCTCACCGCGCAGGGCCACCGCGTGATCCCCCTCGACGTCCGCACGATCCCCGCCGAGGCGCTGCTCGGCGCCGACTTCAAGCACCCGGCGATCGTCGAGGCCACCGGCCTCTTCGCGGACGCCGACGGCGTCGTCATCGGCACGCCCGTCTACAAGGCGTCCTACTCCGGCGTCCTCAAAGCCCTCCTCGACCTGCTCCCGCAGTACGCGCTCACCGGCAAGACCGTCCTGCCCCTCGCGACCGGCGGCTCCACCGCGCACGTCCTCGCCCTCGACTACGCCCTGCGCCCGGTCCTCACCTCGATGGGCGCAGCCCACATCGTGCAGGGCTGGTTCACCCTCGACAAGGACATCACCGCCCACGACGACGGCACGGTCACGATCGCCCCCGCCTCCGCCGGGGCCCTCGCGCAGGTCGTCGACCAGTTCTCGGCGGCCCTCGGCCGCACCCCGTACCTGGCGGCGGCGAGCTGATGGCCGCGCATGTGATCGCCGACGCGGCCGAGGCGCTCACGGTCGCGCGGGCCCTCGCGGCCGAGTTCCGTACCGACGCCTCGGCCCGCGACCGCGAACGCCGCCTGCCCCGCGCCGAGTTGGACCGCCTCTCCGACTCGGGCCTGCTCGCCGTCACCGTCCCCGCCGAGCACGGCGGCGCCGACGTCGACGCGGCCACCCTCGCCGAGATCTTCCGCCTCCTCGCCACCGCCGACGCCAGCGTCGCCCAGATCCCGCAGAGCCACTTCGTCTACGTCAACGTCATCCGCCGCCAAGGCACCGAGCAGCAGCGGAAGTTCTTCTCCGCCGAGCTCCTCGCCGGCCGCCGCCTCGGCAACGCCCAGTCCGAGGCCGGCACGCGACACGTCCAGGACATCCGCACCCGCCTCGACCGCCACCCCGACGGCTCGTACACCCTCACCGGCACCAAGAACTACTGCACCGGCGCCCTGTTCGCCCACTGGATCCCGGTCCTGGCCCGCGCCGAGGACGACAAGCTGTACGTCGCGTACGTCCCCGCCGACGCACCCGGCGTGCGTATCGTCGACGACTGGGACGGCCTCGGTCAGCGCACGACCGCCAGCGGAACCGTCCTCCTGGACGCGGTCCCCGTCCCGGCGGACCGTGTCTTCCCGCACCACCTCACCTTCGAGGGCCCCCAACTCCACGGCGCTGTGGCCCAGTTGCTGCACGCGGCGATCGACGCCGGGATCGCGGGCGGCGCGCTCGTCGAAGCCGTCGACTTCGTCCGCACCAAGAGCCGGCCCTGGTTCGAGAGCGGGTACGAGACCGCTGCCGAAGACCCGCTGCTGATCCAGCGGTTCGGGGAGCTGGCGATCCAAGTCCGCGCCTCGGACGCCCTGTTGAAGGAAGCGGCCCGCGCTGTCGACGCCGCACGGGCCGAGTTGACCGACGACACCGCCGCCGAGGCGTCCATCGCGGTCGCCGCCGCGAAGGTGACCGCCGCGCAGACCGCCGTCGACGTCGCCGCCGCCCTCTTCGAGGTCTCCGGCACCCGCTCCGCGCTCGACTCCCTCAACCTGCACCGGCATTGGCGCGACGCCCGCACCCACACGCTGCACGACCCCACGCGCTGGAAGGTGCAGCACATCGGCCGGTACGTCCTCAACGGCACCCGGCCGCCCCGCCACGGCCTGCTCTGACCTCCCTAGGAGACCCCTCACATGTCGTCCCTGACCTTCCACTGGTTCCTCCCGACCAACGGCGACAGCCGCCACGTCGTCGGCGGCGGCCACGGCACCCCCGCGACCGCCTCAGGACGCGACCGGCCGCCCACCGTCGGCTACCTGAGCCAGATCGCCCGCGCGGCCGAAGACCTGGGGTTCGTGGGCGCGTTGACCCCGACCGGCGCGTGGTGCGAGGACGCCTGGCTCACCACGGCCATGGTCAGCCAGCACACCGAGCGGCTGAAGTTCCTCGTCGCCTTCCGCCCCGGGTCCGTCTCACCGACGCTCGCCGCGCAGATGGCGTCCACGTTCCAGCGGCAGACCGGCGGGCGGCTCCTGCTCAACGTCGTCACCGGCGGCGAGAGCCACGAACAGCGGGCGTACGGGGACTTCCTCGACAAGGACGACCGGTACCGGCGCACGGGCGAATTCCTGGAGATCGTACGGGAGTTGTGGGACGGCAAGTCCGTCGATCGGGAGGGGGACCACCTCCGGGTCGAGGGCGCGAAGCTGGCGCGGGTGCCCGACCCGGTGCCCGAGGTGTACTTCGGCGGGTCCTCGCCGATCGCCGGGGAGATCGCCGCCCAGTACGTCGATGTCTACCTCACGTGGGGCGAGCCCCCGGCGCAGGTCGCGGAGAAGATCGCCTGGATCAGGTCGCTCGCCGCGCGCCACGGCCGTACGCTGCGGTTCGGGATCCGGCTGCACGTCATCACCCGCGACACGTCCGAGGCGGCCTGGACGGAGGCGGACCGCCTGCTCGCCGGGTTCGACCCCGAGACGGTGAAGTCGGTGCAGGCGGGCCTGTCCCGGAGCGAGTCGGAAGGCCAGCGCCGGATGCTCGAACTCCACGGCGGCGACCGCGACGGGCTGGAGATCCACCCCGGCCTCTGGGCCGGCATCGGCCTCGTCCGGGGCGGCGCCGGCACCGCCCTCGTCGGCTCCCACGAGGAGGTCGCCACCCTCATCAAGGAGTACGCGGCCCTCGGCATCGAGGAGTTCGTCCTCTCCGGGTACCCGCACCTGGAGGAGGCGTACTGGTTCGGCGAGGGCGTCCTGCCGAGGCTCGCGGACGGGGGCCTGTGGACGCACCCCGCAGGGACGGCACAGGCCCCGTCGGCCCAGGTGCCGTTCACCTCCTGAGCCCGCTCGCCGCTCCTCAGGGACGCAGCTCGGTCAGCACGTCGAAGTCGAGCCCGTCCGCGCGCGCCAGGTAGATGCGCTGGCGGACGTGGCTGCCCTCCAGGTGGAGCAGGCCGCGCGGGCCCTCGTACGACACCGAGGGCGCCGTCGCCCCGATGCGCGTGACGTCTCCCGTGCCCGCACGCCGCAGCAGCGCCGCCAGGAGCAGCACCCCCTCGTAGCACGACTCCCCGAGGCTGCCGGGGGACGGTGCGTCGAGGCCGTAGCGGTGGGCGTAGAGGCCGTGGAAGTCGAGGGTGTCGGGGGTGGCGAGGGACGTGAAGAAGCCCGCCGTGCTGTACAGGTCGGTGGTGGCGGACGCGCCGCTCGCCAGCAGCATGTTCTCGTCCATCAACGTGCTCAGGCGCAGCGCCCGCGCGTCGAGGCCGTACGCCGCGAACGCCCGGTTGAAGCGGACGGCGTCGCTGCCGACGAGCAGCATGAGGACGCCGTCCGCGTCGGAGCGTTCGATACGGCGCAGGACGGGGGCGAAGTCGTGGGTGCCGAGCGGGAGGTACGCCTCGCCGATGACCCGGGAGCCGGTCCGCCGGGCGTACGTGTGGGCCGCGCGCGCCGTACGCCGGGGCCAGACGTAGTCGTTGCCGACGACGAACCACCGCCGCACCCGGCGTTCCCGCGCGAGCAGGACCATCGCCGGGGAGAGCTGGTCGCGGGGCGTCTCGCTGGTGAGGAAGACCCCGGCGCGGTCCTCGCCGCCCTCGTACAGCGCGGTGTACACGTACGGCACGCGGTGGGCGACACGGGGCGCGAGGGCCTGGCGTACGGAGGAGATGTGCCAGCCGGTGACGCCCTGGACGGCGCCGAGGTCGACGAGGGACTCGACGCGGTCGGCGACCTCGCGGGGCGGCGCGCCCCCGTCGACGGGCACGAGCCGCAGCTCGCGGCCGAGCACCCCGCCCGCCCGGTTGACCTCCTCCGCCGCGAGCCGCGCGCACAGCTCGCAGGCGGGCCCGAAGATGCCGGCGGGCCCCTGGAGCGGAAACACGAGGGCGACGCCGAAGACGGCGGGGTCGGGGCGGAACATGGCGCCATGCTCCAGGGTCCCCGCTTCGAACTCCAGTCCGTCTCATACCATGTACACCTCTCGGAGCTAGGAGCAGGATGCCCACCTCGTCCGCCCGCCGGCCCAACGACCTGATACGCCTCCTCACCAGGGCCGAACGGCTGGCCGCGCGCCGCCTCCAGGCCGTCCTGGACGAGGAGGGCTGCTCCCTGGACGCCTGGCGGGTGCTGACGCTGCTCGCCGACGACGCGGGCCACCACATGTCGGCCATCGCGGAAGCCGCGTTCCTGCCCCCGCCGACGCTCACGAAACTCGTCGACCAGCTCGTGGACCAGAACCTCGTCCACCGCCGCGTCGACCCGCACGACCGGCGCCGCATCCTCGTCCACCTCACCCCGAGGGGCCGCGACCACTGGCGCCGCGTGGACCGCGCCGTACGCCGCGACTGGCCCGCCCTCGGCGAGGGTGACGAGGAACTGCTGAAGGCGCTGCTGGAGCGCCTCGCGGAGACGGTGGACGGCTCCACGCGCGTGTGATCGCGCCCTGGCGCAAAGTAGTCGTACGGCCCGGGAATGTTGGCCCGCGGTCGATAGTTGCTATATACATCTGATCGAGAGCCGTCAGACCGGCACCGTCTACCCGAGCGAGGCATCCCCGTGACCACCGAGCGACCCGCCGACGTCGTCACCCGCCTGCGGACCACCTTCCGCACCGGCCGCACCAAGCCCGTCGAGTGGCGTACGGCGCAACTGCGCCGCCTGCGCGACCTGCTCACGGAGAAGGGCGCCGACCTCGCCGCCGCCCTGAACGCCGACCTCGGCAAGAGCGACGCCGAGTCCCAGCGCACCGAGATCGGCTTCACGGTCCGCGAGATCGACCACACCCTCGACCACCTCGACGCCTGGCTGACCCCCGAGCCCGCCCCCGTCCCCCCGCACCTCGGCTCCGACGCGACCGCCCGCACCCAGTACGACCCGCTGGGCGTCGTCCTCGTCATCGCCCCCTGGAACTATCCGGCCCAGCTCCTGCTGACCCCCCTCGTCGGCGCCCTCGCCTCCGGCAACGCGGTCGTCGTCAAGCCCAGCGAACTCGCCCCGGCCACCTCCGAGGCCCTGGCCCGCCTGATCCCGGCCTACCTCGACACCGACGCCGTCGCCGTCGTCGAGGGCGGCATCCCGGAGACCACCGCCCTGCTCGCCGAGAAGTTCGACCACATCTTCTACACGGGCAACGGCGCCGTCGGCCGCGTCGTCCTGCGCGCCGCCGCCGAGCACCTCACCCCGGTCACCCTCGAACTCGGCGGCAAATCCCCGGCGTTCGTCGACTCCACCGCCGACCTCAAGGCCGTCGCCGGCCGCCTCGCGCGCGGCAAGTTCCTGAACGCCGGCCAGACCTGCGTGGCCCCCGACTACGTCCTCACGGACCCGGCGACCGCCGCCGCCCTGGAGCCGCTCCTCGCGAGCGCCGTCGAGGACACGTACGGCGCCGACCCGCAGCGGTCCGGCGAGTACGGGCGGATCGTCAACGAACGCCACTTCGACCGGCTCACCGGCCTCCTGGACTCCGGCCGCACGGTCGTCGGCGGCGTCCACGACCGCGCCGACAAGTACATCGCCCCGACCGTCCTCGCCGACGTCGACCCCGCGTCCCCGGTCATGGCCGAGGAGATCTTCGGCCCGATCCTGCCGATCGTCACCGTCGCGGACCTGGACGAGGCGCTGGCGTTCATCAACGACCGCGACAAGCCCCTCGCCCTGTACGTCTTCTCCGAGTCCGCCGAGACCCGTGAGCGCATCGCCGCCGAGACGTCCTCCGGCGCGGTCGGCTACGGCCTGCCCCTCGCCCATCTCACCGTCTCCGACCTCCCCTTCGGCGGCGTCGGCGAGAGCGGCATGGGCAACTACCACGGCCGGTACTCCATCGAGACGTTCAGCCACCGCAAGGCGATCCTGGACAAGCCGCTCGGGTAAGACCTGCGAAAGGGCCCGGTGCCTGTGCGAGACTCCGCCGATGACCACAGAGAAGATCACGGCGGCAGCCTCCGGCACCTGGACCCTCGGCGATCTCACCGTCAACCGCGTCGGCTTCGGCGCGATGCGGCTGACGGGCAGCGCCGCCTTCCACCTCGGCACCGCCGCCGACCGCGACCGCTCGATCGCCGTCCTGCGCAAGGCGATCGAGCTGGGCGTCAACCACATCGACACGGCCGCCTTCTACTTCTCCGCCCTGCGCTCGGCGAACGAACTCATCAACAGCGCGCTCGCGCCCTACGCGGACGATCTGGTCATCGCCGTGAAGGTCGGCCCGTTCCGCAACTGGGCGGGGGAGTGGGACACTTCGGCCCGCCCCGAGGACCTGCGCAGCCATGTCGAGGAGAACCTGCGGCAGTTGGGCCGCGACCACCTCGACCTCGTCTACCTCCGCCGGATGGGCCAGGACTCGATCGCCGAACACTTCGGCGCCCTCGCGGAGTTGAGGGAGTCGGGCCTGATCCGCCACCTCGGCGTCTCCGACGTCGAACCCCGACACCTCGCCCAGGCGCGGGAGATCGCCCCCGTCGTGAGCGTCCAGAACCGCTACGGCCTCGGCAGCCACAACCCGGCGACCGAGGAAGTCCTGCGCCTGTGCGGCGAGTCGGGCATCGCGTTCGTGCCGTTCTTCGCCATCGCGGGCGACGCCGGACCCCAGGGCGCGGCCACCGACCACGACGACGCCGTACGGGAGATCGCCGCCGCCCACGGAGCGGGCCCCGCACAGATCAGGCTCGCCTGGACCCTCGCCCAGGGCGGCCACGTCCTCGGCATCCCCGGCACCGGCAACCCCGACCACCTCGCCGAGAACGTCGCGGCGGGCGCCCTGCGGCTGACCGAAGGAGAGCTGGCCCGACTCCAGGAGGCCCACCGTAAAGTAGCGGGGTGAATGGTGACTCCGTGACGCTGCGACCGGTCCGCGAGGACGACCTCCCGGTCCTGGAGGCGTTCCTGGTCGACGCCGGACTCACCGGCCCCTTCCAGTGGTTCGGCTGGGCCGACCCCGCGAGGTTCCGGCGCCGCTGGGCCGAGAACGGCATGCTCACCGACGACGGCGGCCACCTCACCGTGGCCGCCGACGGGGACCCCGTCGGCTTCGTCGCCTGGCACAAGGCCGGCGTCACCCGCGCCGCGCACTACTGGAACATCGGCATCCAGCTCCTGCCCGACGCCTGCGGACGCGGCATCGGCACGCAGGCCCAACGCCTCCTGGTGCGCTACCTGTTCGCCCACAGCACCGCCCAACGCGTCGAAGCCGACACCGACATCGGCAACCTCGCCGAGCAACGCGCCCTGGAGAAGCTCGGGTTCACCCGCGAGGGCGTCCTGCGCAGCGCCGTCTTCCGGGACGGACACTGGCGCGACGTCGTCCGCTACAGCATCCTGCGCGACGACCCGACGCTCTGATCCGCCAGCCACACCCCGTCCCGCATCAGATGCCGGCGCGGCAGCTCCCGCTGCTCGCACCAGGCCTGCACCTCCAGCGGGCGGACCCGGAAGAACCCGTACGACGCGGCGTCCCGGCGCGGGTCCCACCCCGTCTTCGCCTCGAACGCCCGCGCCGCGTCCTCGGGCACGGACTCCCGCGTGTACGCCGTCGCCTCGCCGTCCACGAGCACGACGTCCCGCGTATCTCCGAGCGCCAGCCGCACCTTGCCGCCGCCCTGGAGATTGCGCCCCGTCGGGTTGGTGAACCGCGTCGCCAGCCACAGCGCGTCCCCATGCCACACGAACCAGAGAGCCACAAGACACGGCACCCCGTCCGGCCCCGCCGTGGCCACCCAGATGTCCATCTCCCGTTCGAGACGGGCCAGGGTGTCGTGCTTGCGTTGCCCGAAGTCGCGGATGGGGCCGGTGGTGATCGTCATGAGCGGAACGTATCCGGGGCCGGGGTGCGGGCGCCTCGGGCGCGGGGCGGGGTGAGGGTCGGTCTCGGGGCCTAGAACCGGGGGAGGGCGGGCGCCAGGGGACGGGGAGACCAGGCGCCCGGGAACAAGGGCTGAGGGCATCCGGCTGCCGGGAGGCCGCCCGGCGTCGCCCCGTCGATACCGCCCGGCACCGACCCGGGGAGTCTGCCCGGCGTCGCGTCTTCGGTACCGCCCGGCATCGACCCGGGGAGTCCGTCCGGCGTCGCGTCTTCGGTATCGTCCGGCACTGCCCTTGGGAGCAGGCCCACCCCGGCCCCCGGAAACCACCCCTCGCCGTCCTGTCCAAGCACCCCGGAAATAGGATTGGCATCGAGTGGGTTTTACGTATAACCTCTTCCGCTAACCAGCCCCGCCGATCTTCCCGAAAGGCCCCGATGTCCCGCATCGCCCTGGTCACCCTCGTCGTCGACGACTACGACGAGGCGATCCGCTTCTACACCGAGGCCCTCGGCTTCCGCCTCACCGAGGACGAGCCCCGCCCCGACGGCTCGCGGCGGGTCGTGGTGGAACCCGGCACGGCGGGCGGCGGCACCGGACTCCTGCTGGCCCGCGCCAAGAACGACACCCAGTCCGCCCACGTGGGCGACCAGACCGGCGGCCGGGTCGCCTTCTTCCTCCACACGGACGACTTCACCCGCGACCACACCCGCATGACCGAGGCGGGCGTGACGTTCCTGGAGGAGCCCCGCCACGAGCCGTACGGCTCGGTCGCGGTCTTCCAGGACCTGTACGGAAACAGGTGGGACCTGCTCCAGCCGGCGGACTGAGCGGGCCGCGAGCCCGACCGATGACGGCGGCGAGGCCGAGCGGTCCCGCACGAACTCCACCGCCGGCCCCGGGATGTGGGCCCCGCCGACTGATCCCGGCGGCGGACCGGGCCGGCTCGCAGCCACGGAAACCGCACCCGCTGATCGCCCCCCGAGCACCACCGGCGAACCCGCTCCCGACGAGACCTCGCCGAGCCGGACGGACCTGCTGATCGACCCGCCGAAACACGACCCACCGGCAAAGACGCCGCCAGAATCCCGCTGCCCCCGCCCCTGACCCGCCCCACCCGAGTACGACCCACCGGAAACGGCCCCGGCAGCACCCCGCCGAGCCCGCCTCACCGCCCCACCCGAGCGCATCCCGCCGAAGGCCCCCGGCAGCACCCCCACCCCAGCCCCTTCCGGCGAACCACCACCACCACCAATTCCGACCAAGGGAGCCCGCACCATGACCACTACGCGCGTAGACACCGAAACCCTCCGCCGCCTCCCCAAAGCCGTCCTCCACGACCACCTCGACGGCGGCCTGCGCCCCGCGACCCTCGTCGAGCTCTCCGCCGAGGCCGGCCACACCCTCCCCACCACCGACCCCGAGGCCCTCGCCGCCTGGTTCTTCGAGGCGGCCAACTCCGGTGACCTGGTCCGTTACATCGCGACCTTCGACCACACGCTCGCCGTCCTCCAGACCCGCGAGGGCCTGCTGAGGGTCGCCGAGGAGTACGTCCTCGACCTGGCGGCGGACGGCGTCGTGTACGGCGAGGTCCGCTACGCGCCGGAGCTGAACACGCGCGGCGGCCTGACCCTGAACGAGGTCGTCGAGACCGTCCAGGAAGGGCTCGCCGCGGGCATGGCGAAGGCCGCTGCCGCCGGCACCCCCGTCCGCGTCGGCACGATCCTGTGCGGCATGCGCATGTTCGGCCGGGTCCGCGAGGCCGCCGACCTGGCCGTCGCCTACCGTGACGCGGGCGTCGTCGGCTTCGACATCGCCGGCGCCGAGGCGGGCTTCCCGGCCGCCGACCACGCGGACGCGTTCGCGTACCTGCGCGCCGAGAACGTGCCGTTCACGATCCACGCGGGCGAGGCGGACGGCCTGTCCAGCATCCACCAGGCCCTCCAGATCTGCGGAGCCCAGCGCATCGGCCACGGCGTCCGCATCACCGACGACATCGCCGACCTGGCCACCGGCAAGCTCGGCCGCCTCGCGGGCTGGGTCCGCGACCGCCGCGTCGCCCTGGAGATGTGCCCCACCTCCAACCTCCAGACCGGCGCCGCGACCTCCATCGCCGAGCACCCGATCACCGCGCTGAAGAACCTCGGCTTCCGCGTCACCCTGAACACCGACAACCGCCTGGTGTCGGGTACGACGATGACACGCGAGATGTCCCTCCTGGTCGAGCAGGCCGGCTGGACCACCGCCGACCTGCGCGATGTGACGGTGAACGCCCTGAAGAGCGCGTTCATCCCGTTCGACGAGCGCAAGAAGCTGATCGAGGACGTCGTCCTGCCGGGCTACTCCTCCGCGCTCTGAATCATCCCGCGCAGATAGGCCGCCTGGCCGGCGTGTTCGAGGTCGTCCGCGAGCACGCTCACCAGGCGTACCCCGAGGCTGACCGGCGGGTCCCAGCGGATGTCGACGATCCGCTCCAGGTCCTCGGCGGCGACCGTGGCCAGCGCCTCCAGCGTCTGTTCGTGGACGGCGTCGTAGTAGCCG
The DNA here is from genome assembly GCF_033794345.1 of Streptomyces niveiscabiei. Lineage (NCBI taxonomy): Bacteria > Bacillati > Actinomycetota > Actinomycetes > Kitasatosporales > Streptomycetaceae > Streptomyces > Streptomyces niveiscabiei. The sequence goes on along the minus strand of NZ_JARAYJ010000006.1, from coordinate 268,772 downwards.
GTCAGCAGGTTCGCCCCGGCGACCCGCACCCGGGCGACTTGGTCGGGCCCGTGTCCGTACCCGGTGTCGTGCGGTGGCAGGTCGAGGCCGAACAGCTTCTCCCAGCCCTGCGCGTGCCACACCTGCTCCAGGCCGAACGCGTCCGCGACATGGTCGTCCTGGACCCGGGTGAGGTGCCAGATCAGCCAGGCCACCGAGTTGGCCTGGGGGGCCGGCCGGTGGTTGAGCCCGTCCGCGTCGAGGCCCGCGACCGCCGCGTGGACCTCTTCCCGGATGCGGCCGTACCCGTCGATGAGAATGTCCTTCGCATGCATACGACCACCATGCCCCGCGCGCGGCTCACGCGCCCCCGGTTTCGAGCAACCCCATGAGCGCCCGCGCCGCCGGACTCCTCGCCCCGTCGGGCGGGAGCAGCGCCACGGTCTCGTAGCCCTGCTCCCCGGACCCCTTCAGCGGCAGCGCGGTGAGCGCGGGCCGCTTGTGCCGGAAGTGCCGGGGGACGACGGCGACGCCGAGGTTCTCGTCGATCAGGTCGAGGAGGCTGTGCACGTCGTTGACCTCCAGCGCGACCGTCCGCCGCACCCCCGCCTCCGCGAACGCGGCGTCGGTCGCCCGCCGCGGGCCCCAGTCGGGGTGGAAGTCCACGAACACCTCGTCCCCGACGTCCTCGCAGCTCAGCGCGGCAGCCGCGCCCGCCAGCCGGTGGTCGGGGTGGCACAGCACGTACATCGGCTCGACGGCCAGCGACACCGACCTGAGCTGGTCCGTGTCGTCCTGCGTCCGGTACGCGAACGCCAGGTCCAGCCGCCCCGCGGCGACCTCCTCGGCGAGCGTCCCCGACCCGAACTGCCGAAGCCGCACCTCCACGTCCGGGTGCGTACGGCGGAACGCGGCGAGCAGCCCCGGCGGGTGCACGCCCGCGATGCACTGCTCGGTGCCGACCGCGAGGGTCCCGCGCAGGACGCCCTGCACGGCCGCCACCGCCTCGTGCGCCGACCTGACCTGCGCGAGGATCCGCTCGGCCTCGGTCAGCAGGGCGCGGCCCGCCTCGGTGAGGGTCACCCGGCGGGTCGTGCGCACGAACAGCGGAGCGCGCAGTTCCCGTTCCAGGGCGCGGATCGACGCGGACAGGCCGGACTGGGACACCATGAGGCGTTCGGCGGCCCGGGTGAAGTGCTGGTCCTCGGCGACCGCGACGAAGTGCTGGAGGTGGCGCAGTTCCATGAGCGGGAAGCTTAGCCACTGAGAAGCCCGGTCGCTGAATTCCATCGGATTCTTCTGTTGGACCTCTGCCCGCAGGTCGGGAAAGGTGGATATCGCTCGAAAGCTGTGCCCCACCCCTCGTGATGGAGTCGCGTTGTCCTACACCGCCCACCCCGACCGCTACGCGGACATGCCCTACCGCCGCTCCGGACGCAGCGGACTCAAGCTCCCGGCCCTGTCGCTCGGTCTGTGGCACAACTTCGGCCCCGACCGCTCGATCGAGACCCAGCGCGCGATCCTGCGCCGCGCCTTCGACCTCGGCGTCACCCACTTCGACCTCGCCAACAACTACGGCCCGCCGCCCGGCGCCGCCGAGTCCGCGTTCGGCGAGTTCCTCAAGGCCGACTTCGCGCCCTACCGCGACGAGATGATCATCTCGACGAAGGCCGGGTACCTGATGTGGCCGGGCCCGTACGGCGAGTGGGGCTCCCGCAAGTACGTGCTGTCGTCGCTGGACCAGTCCCTCAAGCGGCTGGGCCTCGACTACGTCGACATCTTCTACTCGCACCGTCCCGACCCCGACACCCCGCTCGAAGAGACCATGGGCGCGCTGCACTCCGCCGTCCAGCAGGGCAAGGCGCTGTACGTCGGCGTCTCCAACTACTCCGCCGAGCAGACCCGCGAGGCCGCCCGCATCCTCGGTGAGCTCGGCACCCCGCTGCTGATCCACCAGCCGCGCTACTCGATGCTCGACCGGCGCCCGGAGACCGGCGGCCTGCTCGACGCGCTGGACGAGCTGGAGGTCGGCTCGATCGTCTTCTCCCCGCTGGAGCAGGGCGTCCTGTCCTCCCGCTACCTCGACGGCATCCCGGAGGGCTCCCGCGCGGCCAGCGAGAGCCCGTTCCTGAACTCCGACGCGCTCACGGAAGACCTCGTCGCCAAGCTGCGCGCGCTCAACGAGATCGCCGCCGGACGCGGCCAGACCCTCGCCCAGCTCGCCCTCGCGTGGGTGCTGCGCGGCGGCCGGGTCACCTCCGCGCTCGTCGGCGCGAGCAGCGCCCAGCAGATCGAGGACAGCGTCGGCGCCCTCGCCAACCTGGACTTCGAGGACGCCGAGCTGGCGCAGATCGACAAGATCGTCAACGGTTGAAGCGTTCGGTCAGCCGTACGGTCACTGGCTCTCCCTCGGCTTTTCCGCAGGCCGCGCGGAGCCCGGCCCTGACCGGCAGCTTGTGCGTGCCGTCGCCGAGCGCCATGAAGGAGCTCTCGAACGGCTGACCGTCCACGGTCCCGCGGACCTTCACCCGGCCGCGGGTCCCGAAGAACGCCACCGACTCGGGCCACACCACGTACGTCCAGCCGCCCTTCGCCGGGCTCCTGCGCAGGACGGCGGTGAACTCGACGTCCAGGGGTTCGCTGCTCATGGCTCTCTCCGCTCGCTCGGGTCGCTCTCGGGTCGTCCCGGTAGACCCGGACGGGCGGGAGAACTCATCGCCCCTCGGGCACCCGATCCAGGAAACCGAGCACGGCGACGATCCGGCCGTCCTCGTCCAGGGTGACGACGTCCGATCCGGCCACCGGAGCCGTACGGTCCGTCTCGTTCACCAGCTCCCAGGAGAAGCGGGCCGTGTCGTGGTGGCCGTCGACCGTCCCGGTGAGGCGGAAGGCGGACCCGGGGAACTGCTCGTGCGCCGCCGCGATCACGGCCGTGATCGCGGCGTGGCCGGTCACGTCCGCCAGGGGGTCCGTGTAACTGCCTGTTTCCGTCCAGGCCGCCGCGACCGCCTTCGCGCGGGCCTCGGGATTGCGTGCGTTCCACGCCTCGAAGTAACGAGTGACGGCGATGTTGTGACGCTGGGTGTGCGCGGACATACGGAATCGGCCTCCTGTGCGGGTGTCATAACCGGTCGGGACCCGGATCGCTCTCCGGTGCCCTCAACTCTCCCCGCGCAGGTCCCCGGGGTCGATTACCTCCGAGGTCATGAAGCGATGCCTCGATGCCGGGTGCATTCCGGCCAAGCCGGGCGCCGAATATGCCAGGAGACCGGCCGGAAAGACATGGTGACAGTGTTTTAGAAGTGAACATACTCGTCGTCATGGGTAGCTCACTCTCAGGTACCGCATAGAAAGCGAGGCCGCCCGCCCGGCATCGATCGACGGGGGAGAGAGACGTGCACGACGAATTCCTGTGCCATGTCACCGCGTACGGTGTCTGCGACGGCCGCCGCATCGGCGTACCGCTCGGCACCTACCGCGCACCCACCCTCGCGCTCGCCCTGTGGTGGTTACGCGACCGGGCCTCCTGGATCGCCGAGCGCCTCGACCCCCAGCCGGAGAGCGGCCTGTGCCCGCCCGGCGCGCTCGTCCCGGTGGCCCCCACCGTCCCCGACGTCCCCGGCGCCCTGCGTGCCTGGTGCGCGGACATGGGCCAACAGGAGCTGGTCGCCGACGAGTTGGCGGTCGGCCGGCTCGTGCGGATCGCCCTGAGCGACGAGACGACGGAGTACGAGCTGCTCGCGGAGTCGGTGGACGCGCTGCGGATGCAGCGGACGATCCCGGCCCTGGTGCTGCCGGTCGGCTGAACCCGCACCGGTTCCGTCGGGCACCCGGATGGGCTAATCGGTAGAATTCGGTCATGGTGGAGCCGTCGGTCCTCCCGACCGCGCCCGACCTGGTCCTGGAGACCGAGACGGGCTCCACCGTGATGACCCCGGCCCACGCGTACCGCGTCGGCCGCGACCCCCTCAGCGACATCGTCCTCGACGACTCCCGCGTCTCCTGGCACCACGCGGTCCTGCGCCCCGAGGGCGACCACTGGCGGATCGAGGACGAGCACAGCACCAACGGCACGTACACCGACGGCCACCGCGTCCACGCCGAGGACGTCGGCCCCGGCAGCGTCCTGTGCTTCGGCAGCCCCGACGACGGCCCCCACGCCCGCCTCAAGGCCGCCCGCACCGGCGCCTTCCGCAGCCCCACCGCCGTACACCGCCTCCCGGCCACGACCGTCCGCATCGGGCGCGCCGCCGACAACGACCTCGTCCTCGACGACCTCGTGGTCTCCCGGCACCACGCCGAACTGCGCGCGCTGCCCGACGGGACGCACGAGATCGCCGACCTCGGCAGCCACAACGGCACCTATCTGAACGGCGCTCCGGTCACCCGCGCCCGGGTCGGCCCCGACGACGTCGTGGGGATCGGCCACTTCGCGTTCCGGCTCGCGGACGGCAGGCTCCAGGAGTACGCCGACACCGGCGAGGTCTCCCTCGACGTCCAGGACCTGACCGTCACCCTCGGCGACGGCCGCGTCCTGCTCGACCACGTCTCCTTCCCCGTCGGCGAGAAGTGCCTGCTCGCGGTGGTCGGGCCGAGCGGCGCGGGCAAGTCGACGCTGCTGGGCGCCCTCACCGGCCAGCGCCCCGCCGACCACGGCACGGTCGGCTACGACGGCCGCGACCTGTACCGCGACTACGCCGAACTGCGCCAGCGCATCGGCCTCGTCCCCCAGGACGACATCCTGCACGCCCAGCTGACGGTACGCGCCGCCCTCACCTACGCCGCCGAACTGCGCTTCCCGCAGGACACCGCCCGGGAGGAGCGCCGCGCCCGCGTCACCGAGGTCATCCACGAACTCGGCCTCGGCCAGCGCGCCGACCAGCCCGTGCACAGCCTCTCCGGCGGCCAGCGCAAGCGGGTCAGCGTCGCCCTGGAACTCCTCACGAAACCCTCGCTGCTCTTCCTCGACGAGCCGACCTCGGGCCTCGACCCCGGCATGGACCGCTCGGTGATGCACATGCTGCGCGGCCTCGCCGACGACGGCCGCACCGTCATCGTCGTCACCCACTCCGTCCTCAGCCTCGACGTCTGCGACCGCCTCCTGGTCCTCGCCCCCGGCGGCCGGACCGCCTACTACGGCCCGCCCGAGGACGCCCTCGCCTACTTCGGCGCCGCACAGTGGCCGGAGGTCTTCGAGTCCCTCGAACAGGACCGGGACTGGGCGGGGGAGTACCGCCTCTCACCCCTGCACCGCCGGTACGTCCGCGACGCCACCGCCCAGCCCCGGCTGCCCCGCCAGGACCGGATCGCCGTCCCGCCGCCGCCCCGACCGCGCGGCCGGAGGGCCCAACTCGCCACCCTGGTCCGGCGCTACACCGCCGCCCTCTCCTCCGACCGCACCTTCCTCGCCGTGATGATCGCCCTCCCCTTCGTCATGGGCGGCATGGCCCGCGCCCTCGCGGGCGGGCGGCTCACCGAGAAGACGGCGATGAACGCGCTGCTGATCCTGTGCGTCGGAGGCGTCCTGACCGGCGCGGCCAACGCGGTACGCGAACTCGTCAAGGAACGCGGCATCTACCGCCGCGAGCGGGCCGTCGGCCTCTCCCGGGGCGCCTACCTGATGTCCAAGGTGGTCGTCCTCGGCACGGTGACCGTCCTCCAGGCCGTCGTCCTCACCCTCGTCGGGCTGCTCGGCGTCGACCTCGGCGCGCCCGGCGGCCGAGGCGTCCTCACGCATCCCCTCGTCGAGATCACCCTCGCCGTGGCCCTGCTCTCCTTCACCGCGATGACCCTCGGCCTGCTCGTCTCCGCGCTGGTCCGCAAGGAGGAGGTGACCATGCCGCTGCTGGTGCTCCTCGCGATCGTCCAGGTCGTGTTCTGTGGCGCGCTGCTGGAGCTGGACGGCGTACCCGTCCTCGAACAGCTCGCCTGGCTGGTCCCCTCCCGCTGGGCGCTCGCCGCGATGGCCTCGACCCTCGACCTCGGCCGCGTCGTCCCCGCCGACCCGCTCTACGAGCACACCACGGGCGTCTGGCTCCTGGACATCGCGATGCTGGCCGTCCTCGCGGTGGTGTTCCTGTACGGGGTCTCCCGCCTCCTGCGCCGGCACGAACCGGCGATCATGCGGAAGTAGGCGGTGACGGTGGACGTCCCCACGGTGAACGCCTCCGGCGCCTTCCGGCCCACCCATGTCGTCCCGCCCCACGGCATGCCCGCCTGGCAGACCCCCGACCCCGCGCGCCCCACGGTCCCGCTCGACCCCCTCCTCCCCGTCCAGCTCCTCGAACTGCGCGGCGACTGGGGACACGTCCTGTGCGCCAACGGCTGGAGCGCCTGGGTGGACGGCCGCCACCTGGTCGCCGTACCCCAGGACCCGCCCGTACCGCCCGGCGCCCCGGCCCCCGCCGACGACCCCCGACCCCTGCTGGCCCGCGCGGAACGCGCCCTGGCCGAATACCGGGCGGCGCTGGGGGAGTTGGCGGCCGGTCTCGACGGGGAGGCGTTCCGGCGGCGGACGAAGGGGCTGCGGGTCGGGGTCGTCGTGGACGGCGAGTCGGTGTGGCTGTACGACCAGGAGCGGGGGAGGTGGGTGTACGCGGAGGGGACGCGGGCGAGTACGTACACGGCCGACGGGCCGCCGAACCGGACGCCGCCTTCCGGCACACCGCCGCCTCCCGGCATGCCGCCCGCCCCCTCGGATCAGGCCCCGCCCTCGCATGCCCCCACCCGAGTGGTGACCCCCGATGACCGATGACACCGGCCGCCTCGTCGCCGGCTTCCGGATCGAGCGGCAGATCGGGCGCGGCGGCATGGCCGTCGTCTACCGCGCCCGCGACCTCGCCCTCGACCGCACGGTCGCCCTCAAGCTCCTCGCCCCCGAACTCGCCCGCAACGACACCTTCCGCCGGCGCTTCGCCCACGAGTCCAGGGTCGCGGCAGGGCTCGACCACCCGCACATCGTGCCGGTCTTCGCGGCGGGCGAGTCGGACGGCGTGCTCTACATCGCGATGCGGTACGTCGAGGGCAGCGACCTGCGCCGGCTCCTCGACCGCGAGGGCCCGCTGCCGCTCGCGACGACCGCCAGGATCGCCGTACAGATCGCCTCCGCGCTGGACGCGGCCCACGCGCACGGGCTCGTGCACCGGGACGTGAAGCCCGGGAACGTCCTGATCGCGCCAGGACCGGACGACGAGCACCCCGAGCACGCCTACCTCACCGACTTCGGGCTGACGAAGAAGTCGCTGTCGCTGACGGGGTTCACGACGGTCGGGCAGTTCGTCGGGACGCTCGACTACGTGGCGCCCGAGCAGATCGCCGGGAAACCGGTGGACGGGCGGTGCGACGTGTACGGGCTCGCCTGCGTCGTCCACGAGTGCCTCACCGGCCGGCCCCCGTTCCGGCGCGACGACGACATGGCCCTGCTGTGGGCCCACCAGTACGACGAACCGCCCCCGCCGACGTCCCTGCGCCCCGACCTGCCCGCCCGCCTCGACGCGGTGTTCGCGAAGGCGCTGGCCAAGGACCCGGAGGACCGGTACGCCGGCTGCCTCGCCTTCGCCGGGGACCTGCGGGGCGGCGAGGTCAGGGGCGTGCCGCGTCCGCCCGAGTGGGCCGCCGTGATGTTCGCGGCAGACACCCCGCGATGAACCCCGCGACAAACCCCCACAGCGCCGCGAGCGCGAGCGCCGGCCACCACCGGGGGCGCAGCAGCAGCGTGCCGCCCAGACCGCCGCCGAGGTCGCCGATGCCGAGGAGGGACAGGCCGTAGTGGGCCTCGGTGCGGCACAGGAGGGAGACCGCGAGGACGGCGAGCGTCAGCCCGACGGCCAGGTGCAGCCCGTGCCGCCAGGCGGGCGTCCCCTCCGGTGAGCGCCGGACCATCACCCTGGCCGCCGCCAGCAGCAGGAGCGCCTCCACCGCGACCAGCCACCACACGCGCCCGTCCTGCGCGGCCAGCGTGCGCAGGTTCAGGTCCGAGAGGTCCGGCGTGCGCAGCACCTCGTCCAGCACCTTCGGCATCGGCAGCCCGAACGGCCCCTGCACACGCCCCTCCCAGGTCGCGCCCAGCCCGAGCGTCAGCGTCAGCCACATCAGGTTCGGCATGCCGAGCAGCACGACGGCGACCGTCTCGGGGCGGTGCCCCCGGGCGACGAGCACCCCGAGCGCGGCGAGCACCCCGAGGGCGACCCACGCGAGGAGCAGCACCAGCACCGCGTACGACACCGGCCGTACCGTCTCCCGCGCGCGCAGGAGCCTGCCGGGCAGCGGTGCGCCGCGCGAGACCAGCAGCGCGAGCAGGAGCACGCCCGCCAGCCACACCAGGCCCACCGAGAGCGTGAGCGGCAGGTCGGTGGTGAAGCCGACCTCCGGGGTGACGTCGAACAGGTCGCCGAGGTCGCCCAGCGTGCCCTGGCCGAGCGAGACGCGGAACGTGTGCCGGGCGGCGAGGGCGATGCCCAGCAGGGCCAGCAGCCAGACGGCCGCGAGCCGCGCCGCCCAGCCCGCCAGCTCCGCCGCCCCCGCGACCGCCCGGTGCCGCAGCGGGCGCAGGAAACCGGCGCCGATCACCAGCGCCCCGGCCAGCGTCACCGACAGCGGGAGCACGGTCATCCCGGCCCGGCTGCCCGCGAGGTCGCCCGCCGCGCCGGACAGCTTCACCGTGCCGCCGACCGCCGTCACCACGGACGCCGCGACGACGCTCGGGAACGCGCCGCCGGGCAGGTCCGTCGCCCCGGCCGTCAGCAGGCCCAGCGCGGCCACGAGCCCCATCGCGAGGACTCCGGCGAGCACGGCGGCGAGCGCCTGGGGCCAGCCGTGCCGGGAGGGGAGGGAGCGGGCGGGGTCGGAAGTGATCACGCTGCCCACGCTAAGCAGCCCCGCCGGGGCCCGCCTGCCGGGTGCGCCGTCGGTGTCCGCTTGCGGGGGACACCCGTTCGGAGCACACAATAGGGACGTTCCATGACAAAGCGACCCCACTTCGGGAGGGTGCGTGAGCGTCGAACCGCCGTCCTCCGGCAACCCCACCGGACCGCCCTCGGGCCCCCTCTCCGGCCCCTCCCAGCCCGCATCGGGACCGCCGGACGAGCCGCGCCACCCCTGGTGGAGATCCGCGCCCCGCATCGCCCTCGCCACCACCGCCGCCGTGGCCGTCACGGCCGTCGCGCTCCTCCTCACCCGCTCCGGCGGGGACTCCGGCGACAAGGGCGGCGCGGGCGGCGGCGAGGTCTTCCTCCAGGCCGCCGCGAAACCCGGCCCCGACCCGTTCACCGAGTCCACGGCCGCGCACAGCTCCGCCCCGCCCGCCACCCCGGCCCCCTCACCGGCCCCCTCACAGGCCCCCGGGGGCACGCTCCGCAGCGTCGACGGCGGCTCGGCAGGGCTCTACGGCGGCAGCCGCGACGTCGCCGCCTGCGACGTCGAGAAGCAGATCCGCGCCCTCAGCGCCGCCCCGGCCAAGAACCAGGCGTTCGCCACGGTCGCCGGGGTCCGGCCCGCCCAGGTCCCCTCGTACCTCCGCTCCCTCACCCCCGTCCAGCTCAGGTCCGACACCCGCGTCACCAACCACGGCTTCCGCGACGGCGCCGCGACCAGCTACCAGTCCGTCCTCCAGACCGGTACCGCAGTCCTCGTCGACGGCTACGGCGTCCCGCGTGTGCGCTGCGCCTGCGGCAACCCCCTCACCCGGGCCCAGGCCCAGTCCGGCGCGCCCCGCCCCACCGGCGACTCCTGGCCGGCGTACCGGTCCTCGAACGTCGTCGTGGTGGCGCCCTCGGTGACGGTCATCAACATCTTCGTGCTGTACGACCACCACGACCACGGGTGGATCGCGCGCCCCCGGGGCGACTCGGGGCACGGGGACCGGCCGACGACACCGCCCGCGACCCCGACCCCCACACCCACGCCCACACCGACCCCCTCGCCCTCCCCGTCGGTGACACCCAGCCCCAGTCCCAGCGAGAGCCCCAGCCCGAGCCCGAGTTCCCCCTCGCCCTCCCCGTCCTCGGAGTCCCCCAGCCCCGCGAGCCCCTCGGCCTCCCCCTCGTCCCCCTCGCCCAGCGCGGCGAGCCCCTCCACCTCCTTGTCGCCCCTGTCCGCGTCCCCGGCCGGGCCCACCGCGCTCACCGCCACCCCCAGCCCCACCGGACCCTCGTCCGGCATGCCGTCCCCCGGTCCCGGGGAGCCCCCGCCTTCCCCTGGCGTATGAGGGGACTGCCCGGCCCGGCACGGGGTACGAGCACAGATGCAGCGGCGTTTGCCCCGTTGGGCCTGACAGGGAGACGCGTGAGGACGAGAACGACCGAGCATCTGGACGGGGCAGTGATACCTACTGGTTTCGACGTACCGGTGGAACCGCTTCGGCGGGCGGCGCACTACACGGGGGACCCCGGCTGCATCGGCGAGGCCCGCGCCTTCGCGGCGCGCTTCGTGGACCAGCTGAGAACCGAGTGGTGCGCAGCCATCGACGAGGGCGCGGTGAACGAGGTGATGCTCGTGGTCAGCGAGCTGGTCACCAACGCCGACCGGCACAGCAACGGCCCCTACATCCTGGAGCTGGAGGGCACCGAGGAGTCCGTCGCGGTCTGCGTGTACGACAGCAGCGACGCGCTCCCGCTGCGCTTCCCCCGCGACCCCGAGCGCGTCGGCCGCCACGGCCTGGAGATCGTCCACGCCCTGGCCAGGGAGGTCAGCGCCGAACGCGTCCCCGTCGGGAAACGCGTCCGGGCCGTCATCCCGTTCGGCTAGAGGCTGGCGGCCGGCGGCTGGACGCTAGGCCAGCATGCCCTCCCGCAGCCGCGTGATGATCCGCTTGATCAGCCGGGAGACGTGCATCTGCGAGCACCCCAGCTCGGCGCCGATCTCCGCCTGCGTCGCCTCCCGCACGAACCGCAGATGCAGGATCCGCCGGTCGCGCTCGCTCAGTTCGGCCATGAGCGGCGCCAGCGTGTGGAAGTCCTCCACGAGCCGCAGCGCGTGCTCCTCGACACCGATGAAGTCGGCCAGGACCGCCTCCCCGTGCTCGGAGCCGTCCCCGGTGAGCGCCGCGTCCAGCGAGGACGACGTGTAGCCGTTGGCGGCGATCTGCGCCTCGACCACCTCGTCCTCGCCGATGTTCATCAGCGTCGCCAGCTCCGCCACCGTCGGCTCCCGGTCCAGGCGCCCGGCCAGCTCGTCGCGCGCCTTGGCCAGCTCGACGCGCAACTCCTGGAGCCTGCGCGGCACATGGACCGCCCAGGTGGTGTCCCGGAAGAACCGCTTGATCTCGCCGACGATGTACGGCAGCGCGAACGACGTGAACTCCACCTCGCGTTCGGGCTCGAACCGGTCGATCGCCTTGATCAGCCCGATCATCCCGGTCTGGACGATGTCCTCCATGTCGTCGCCGCGTCCCCGGAAGCGGCCGGCCGCGAACCGGACCAGCGACATGTTCATCTCGATCAGCGTGTTGCGGGCGTACTGGTAGGCGTGGGTGCCCTCCTCCAGCTCGTTCAGTCGGCGCAGGAACTGCCGGGACAGTTCACGCGCGTCGCGCGGTGCCACGCCGCGGGGGTCCTCGATCCCCGGGAGCCCGGCGGTCGCGGTCGTGCCGGACGCCTGCTGGACGGCCGGTTCTGCTTGCGAGCCGATCACGGCGGTACGCATGCCCTCTCCCTCGCGCTTCACGTGGTGCCGGTCCCCGGGGCGGGCGAAAGCCACGAGGCACTCTCGGGGCGCCTACCCGCAGCCGCGCGGCACATGCGCCCCCGCTCACCCCAACGTGCGCCGAGCGGTGACGAGTTCGTGGAGATAGCGTTTGGTGACCGTGCCCCCGTACCGCGTGTCGATCAGCTCGCGCAGCGCCGCGAACAGCCCGTCGCGTGACGGTTCGTCGAGCGCGAGGTGCCCGGAGTAGGTCAGCAGCACCTCCAGATAGCCGTCGGCGGTGTACGTCACGTCCTGGGTGAACCGGCGTACGGTCACCTCCTCGTAGCCCGGTTCGCGCTCGAACTCCGTGATGTCCGCGCCGACTTCGGCGGCGTCCTTGAGGAGGAGGCCCGGCGGGGTCGAGGGGTCCCAGCGCTCGTAGTGGGGCTGCGAGTCGTGGAAGAACTCGGTGGTGCCGCCCGCGACATGGTCGGTCACCACCACGGCGAGCAGTCCGCCCGGTTTCAGCGCCGCCGCCGTCCGGGCGACCCGCGTCGCCGGGTCGAGCCAGTGGAACGCGGTCGCGCACGTCACCAGATCGAAGGACGCTGCGGGCGGCTCCCAGGTGTCGAAGTCGGCGACCACCACCTCGGCCCGCGGCCGGTCCGCGAGGTTGCGGCGGGCCACGGCGGCGAGGGAGGCGCCGAGTTCCACGGCGGTCAGCCGGCAGCCGGTCGCGGCGAGCGGAACCGTCAACTGGCCCGTCCCCGGCCCGATTTCGAGGACCCGCCGGTTTGGGCCGAGACCGGCCCGCGTGACGATCGTGTCGACCAGCGCCGAGGGGTAACGGGGACGCACCCGGTCGTAGCGCTCCGCCACGGTGTCGAAGGTCTCGCGCAGCATGGATCTGCCTTTCGGGGTTCGGGCCTGTGGGAAGGACCCCGCAGTCTGCCGCCGCGCCCCGCGCTCCCGCCTCCGGTTTTCCGCCGTCGGCGGAACGCCGGGCCCCGCGACCGCCCTCCTCCTAGGCTGGGAAGGTGAGCAACCACGACGAGGCCCGAGTGATCCCCCTGGCCCCGGCCCGCGAGCCCCTCTGGCGGGACCTGGTCGGAGACGTCCTGCGGCGCGAGCGCCAGGCGCAGGAGCGCACCCTCAAGGACGTCGCCGACGCGGCCCGGATCTCCATGCCGTACCTCTCCGAGGTCGAGCGGGGCCGCAAGGAAGCCTCCTCCGAGGTCCTCGCCGCCGCCGCGCACGCGCTGGGCCTGTCCCTCGGCGACCTGCTCTCCCTGACCCAGGACGAGCTGGTCAGGGTCACCGCGCGCCGCACCCCCGTGCACCGCCGCGCGGCGACCGTGCCGTCCGCGTCCTACAACGGCCTCTGCCTGGCCGCGTGATTCTTCAGAACGGGCTCATCGGCGGCTGAGGACCTCGTCCGCCAGCCCGTACGCCACCGCCTCCTGGGCCGTGAACACCTTGTCGCGGTCCATGTCGGCGTGCAGCGTCGCCGTGTCGTGGCCGGTGTGCCGGGCGAGGACCTCCTCGACCTGGGAGCGGATGCGGACCATCTCCTTCGCCTGGAGCGCGAGGTCCGACACCATCCCGCGCTGCCCCCCGCTCGCGGGCTGGCCCAGCAGGACCCGCGCGTGCTCCAGCACGAACCGGCGCCCCGGATCCCCGCCGGCCAGCAGCACGGCCGCCGTCGACGCGGCCTGGCCGACGCAGAACGTGGAGACGGGGGCCTTGACGTACGACATCGTGTCGTAGATCGCCATCAGCGACGTGAACGAACCCCCGGGCGAGTTGATGTACAGCGCGATCTCGTTCTCCGGGGACGCCGACTCCAGGTGCAGGAGCTGCGCGATCACCACGTTGGCGACACCGTCGTCGATCTCCGTGCTGAGGAAGATGATCCGCTCCGACAGCAGCCGGCTGTAGATGTCGTACGACCGCTCGCCCTGCGGGGTGCGCTCGACGACGTACGGAATCGTGTAGCTGCCCATGGTCACAGTCCCATCCGTCGTGCCGGGGCCGCCGGGCGCAGGTCCGCCAGCGAGCTGACGATCCGGTCGACCATGCCGTACTCCCTGGCCTCCTCGGCCGTGAACCAGCGGTCGCGGTCGCCGTCGCGGGAGACCGTCTCCTGGGGCTGGCCGGTGCGCTCGGCCGTGAGGCGTTCGATCGTGCGCTTGGTGTACTCCAGGTTCTCCGCCTGGATCTCGATGTCGGCGGTCGTGCCGCCGATCCCGGCGGACGGCTGGTGCATCATCACGCGGGCGTGCGGCAGCGCGTACCGCTTCCCGGGCGCCCCCACGGTCAGCAGGAACTGGCCCATGCTGGCCGCGAACCCCATGGCGAGCGTCGCCACGTCGTTCGGGACGAGCTGCATCGTGTCGTGGATCGCGAGACCCGAATGGACCTCGCCGCCGGGGCTGTTGATGCACAGCACGATGTCCGTGCGCGGGTCCTCGGCGGCGAGGACGAGGAGCTGCGTGCACACGCGCTGCGCGGACACCTCGTCGACCTGTGTTCCGAGGAACACCATGCGCTGCGCGAGGAGCTGATTGGCGAGGTGGTCGTCGAAACGGGTGGGCTGGGTGTCGCCGTCGGCGAGCCTGATGGGTGGAGTCATGGCCTCTCCCTCGCTGAGGTGGGTTCCGGTTCCGGTGACTCCACTCTTGACCGGGAACAGGCCTGCTCAGCCGTTTCTCTGCCCTGGGCAGAGCGGCTCTGCCGAGAGCAGAGTCAGCCCTCCCGCAGCTCTCGGAAGAACGCCCGCACATCCCCGACCAGCAGATCCGGCTCCTCCATCGCCGCGAAGTGCCCGCCCCGGTCGAACTCCGTCCACCGCACGACCGTGTCCGTGCGCGCGGCCCGGTGCCGCAGCGGGATCTGCGGGTCCCCCGGGAAGACCGCGAGCCCGGTGGGCACGGTCGAGAACGCGGTGGGCCGGGCGACACGGCCCGTCGTGGTGTGGGCCCGCTCGTAGTACACGCGGGACGCGGAGTTCGCCGTGCCGGTCAGCCAGTAGACCATCACGTTCGTCAGCATGTGGTCCCGCGAGACCGCCTCCTCGGGCGGCTCCCGCGCGTCCGTCCACTCCCGGAACTTCTCGACGATCCACGCGAGCTGGCCGACCGGCGAGTCCGTGAGCGCGTACGACAGGGTCTGCGGGCGGGTCGCCTGGAGCGCGGCGTACGCGGACGCGTCGGCCAGCCACGCCGACCACCCCCGCCAGGAGGTGAGCGTCCGCTCCCGCTCGGCCGGGCTCAGCGCGGCCAGCTCCTCCTTCGTCGGTTCCGTCGCCGCCTGCGCTCCCGGCAGCAGGTTCAGGTGGACGCCGACGAGCCGCTCGGGGTGCGCGCGCCCCAGCTCCCGGGAGATCGCCGCCCCCCAGTCACCGCCCTGCGCCCCGAACCGCTCGTACCCGAGGCGCGTCATCAGCTCGGCCCACGCGTCCGCGATCCGCCCCGCCTCCCAGCCGCTCTCGGTGGTCGGCCCGGAGAACCCGAACCCCGGGATGCTCGGGACGACGACATGGAAGGCGTCGGCCGCGTCACCGCCGTACGCCACCGGGTCGGTGAGCGGGCCGACGACGTCCAGGAACTCCACGAACGAGCCGGGCCAGCCGTGCGTGAGGATCAGCGGGGTCGCGCCGGGCTCGGGGGAGCGGACGTGCGCGAAGTGGACGCGCGTCCCGTCGATCACGGTCGTGAACTGCGGCCACTCGTTGAGCCGCGCCTCGGCCGCCCGCCAGTCGTACACGTGCCGCCAGTGGTGGACCAGCTCCCGCAGGTAGTCCACCGGAACGCCGTACGACCAGGCCGAGCCCGGGATCTGGTCGGGCCAGCGGACGCGGTCGAGGCGGGCGTGGAGGTCGTCCAGATCGGCCTGCGGGACAGCGATGCGGAACGGGTGGATGGTCATGACCGGGATGCTAGTTCGGGGTGCCCGGGGGAATCCGGCGAATATTTTTCGCCGGGGAGCGATGAGTTCGCGGCGGCGGTCCGGTCGAAACCCATGACCGTGTCGTCCACGACTTTGGGGAGCACCCATGACCACCGACGGATTCACCACCTGCCTCTGGTTCGACGACCAGGCGGAGGAAGCGGCGCACTACTACGTCTCGGTCTTCAAGAACTCCAGCATCGGCAAGGTCTCCCGCTACCCCGAGGGCGCCCCGCAGCCCGCCGGCAGCGTGCTGACCGCGGAGTTCACCGCGAACGGGCAGAGGTTCGTGGCCCTCAACGGCGGACCCCAGTTCACGTTCAACGAGTCGATCTCCTTCCAGATCCTGTGCGAGGACCAGGAGGAGGTCGACCACTACTGGAACAAGCTGACCGAGGGCGGCGGCGAGCCCGGCCCCTGCGGGTGGCTGAAGGACAGGTTCGGGGTGTCCTGGCAGGTCGTCCCCACCCGCTTCATGGAGATCTTCCAGGGCTCCGACGAGGGCCGCGCCGCCCGCGCCATGGCGGCCATGATGAAGATGGGCAAGCTCGACATCGCCGCCCTGGAGAAGGCGGCCGACGGGGAGTGACCCGGCGCACGGCACGGCGAAGCCCCGGCCCGGACCGTACGGCCCGGCCGGGGCCCCGCGCGGTACGTCAGACGCGGTCGGCGACGATCATCAGGTACTGGAAGCTGCCGTTGCGGTACGCCGTCAGGAACGTTTCCTCGATTCCGGTGACCAGGTGGTCGGCCTGCGCGCGCAGCTCCCAGTAGGGGAGCGCCGCCTCCGTCAGGTCCTCGACATGGACCGGCACGAGCCGGTTCTTCGCCATCGCCCGGAAGTACTCCGAGCGGGGGTGGATGTCGCAGATGTAGTGCGCGTTGATCAGCGACACCTCGCGCGACGCCTGCCCGTACGTGTCGTTGTAGCAGCCGGTGATCGTGACGTACCGGCCGCCCCGGCGCAGCAGCCGCGCGTGCTCGGCGAACAGCAGCTCCAGCTCGACGTACATCGTCGACTCGTTGTTCCAGGACGCCGCGTACGCGCCCGTCTCGAAGCCGGTGTCCAGCATGTTGCGGGTGTGGTAGACGACCTTGTCGTCGATGCCGCGCTTGCGGGCCTGCGCGTTGGCGAACTCGGCCTGCTTCGCGGAGAGCGTGACGCCGTCCGCGCCGCAGCCGTACCTCAAGTGCGCGGTGACGCTGCCGCCGCCGCGCCCGCAGCCCGCGTCGAAGACCCGGTCCTCGGCCGTCAGCGGCCCCAGCTTGGAGGCCAGCAGCTCGGCCTGCGCGTGTTCCAGGCGGTGCAGCTCGGCGGTGAGGCGTTCGCGGCGCTGGACGGGATCGGGGTCGTCGAGGACGCTCCAGTCGGCGTCGCCGATGCCGTAGTGGTGGTGGTACAGGTCGTCGATCCGGCCCAGGTCGAGGTTGACCGGGTTCTCCTCGGCGTTCCAGTAGTCCGCGATCCGGCTCTGGTAGACGGACTGGGCGGGCACCGAGGCGAGACGGGGTCCGGCGTCGTGGGCAGTGGTCAACGGTTGCTCCTATGTCGTGCGGTGAACAGATCGTGCTGCGCCGGCCGGCCCGAGCCGACCGGGTCTCACCAGTAGTCGGGCAGGTGGTAGCGGTGGGTGTTGGTGGCGTGCCACTCGTGGTTGCCCGCCACCCAGTCGTCCAGGCTGCGCGCATAGCGCTCCGCGAGCGGCGACAGGGCACCCAGCAGGGCCGACTCCGCCTCGAACTCCTCCATGATCCTGTTGTGGATCTCGACCGCCTTGAGATAGGCGGCCTTCAGGCCCCGCTTGTCGTTCGCGGCGATGACCTGCGGGAGGTTGAGGTGCTCGGGGTCGGTGGCCAGCTCCTTGGTGAAGGAGTACAGGTCGTTGACGAGGGTCGTCGCGTTCGACGCGAGCGCGGTGATCCGCTGGATCTCGGGCCGCGCGTAGATCTGCTCCGGCAGCTCGTACCCGTCGACCGCGTCCACGATCGACAGGCAGGGCCGGAAGTTGTTGAACTGGCGCATCACCAGGTACTCCCAGACCTTCGGCATGTACCCGGTCTGCGCCCACGCGGCCTCGCCGAGGTAGCCGAGGTGCAGGCGTGCCATGTCGTGCACGAACCGGTCCGCCTGGCTCGGCGTGGAGAGCGCCGCGTAGTCCTTCATGGCCCAGAAGTAGGAGCGCAGCGGGCTGTCCGCCTGCATCCCCGTATGCCACTCCTCGGTGAGGTCCGCCGGTCCGTGGAAGGGGTCCAGGGCCGACTGCGCGATGACGAGCCGCCCGCCGAGCCCGGCCGCCGAGCCGCCCCGGCCCTCGGCCTCCTCGCAGTAGCAGTCGTCGACGATGTTCTCGGCGAGCAGCAGCTTCCCGGCCGCCACCAGCCGCTCCATGTCGAGGGCGTTCGGGTGCTGGAGGACGACGGCCCGCCCGAACTGGAAGCCGGAGAAGTCGCCGTGCCACTCCGGCGGGAACAACTCCAGCTCGTTCGCCCACTCCTCCAGCCGGCGGTCCACCTCCGCCGCCTTCACCGGGTCGGCGGGCTCGACCTGGCGGTACGTGAGACCGGGCACGACACCGGTCCGTTTCGCGTTCAGGGGCCGGAAGGGGGCGGGGGGCCCCGGGATCGCGTAGGTCATTCCGACGTCCGTCCGATCTGTACGTTCTCCAGGATCCCGACCGCGTCCGGCGTGAGCACCGCCATCGAGTAGTACGCGGTGACGAGGTAGCGGATGATCGCCTGCTCGTCGATGCCCATGAACCGCACGTTCAGGCCCGGCTGGTACTCCTCCGGGATGCCGGTCTGGTAGAGGCCGACGACGCCCTGGTCGGCCTCGCCGGTGCGCAGCGCGATGATGCTGGTCGTCAGGTCCGCGCCGACCGGGATCTTCCCGCACGGGAAGATCGGCACCCCCCGCCACGCGGGCACGTGATGCCCGTTCACCTCGGCCGGGGCCGGCATCAGACCGCGCCGGTTCAGCTGCCGGAAGAACGCTGCGATCGCCTTGGGATGCGCCAGGAACAGCGTCGTCTTGCGTCTCATCGACAGCAGTTCGTCCAGGTCGTCCGGCGTGGGCGGCCCGCTGGAGGTGGGGATGCGCTGGTCGTAGTCCGTGTTGTGCAGGAGCCCGAACTCCCGGTTGTTGACCAGCTCCCACTCCTGGCGCTCCCGGATCTCCTCCACTGTCAGCCGCAGCTGCTGCTGGGTCTGGTCCATGGGCTCGTTGTAGAGGTCGGCGACCCGGGTGTGGACCTTCAGGATCGTCTGCGTCAGCGACAACTCGTACTCGCGGGGCGCCAGTTCGTAGTCCACGAACCCGGCGCCGATCGTCGGCTCCCCGGTGTGCCCCGCCTGGAGCGGGATCTCCGCCTCGCCCGTGCGGTTCACCGGCAGCCGCCCTCTCGCCGCGTACGCCTCGAAGTGCGCCGCCAGCGACGGCACCCGCGCGGTCAGCTCCCGTACGGCGTCCCACGGAACCGTCAGCACCACGCCGGCCGTGTCCGCGCGCACCGACGTGCTCCACAGCGGGTCCGGCGTCGCGAAGTCGCCCAGCTGGTCGCCCCCGGAGACGACGCCGACGACCTCCTCCTCGCCGTACGCCCCCGCCGTGAACCGGGTGAACCGGCCGTGCGCCACCACGTACGCCTCGGCGACCGGCTGCCCCGCCTCGCACAGCACCTCGCCCGCGCGCACCTCGCGCGCGGTGAACCGGCCTGCCAGCTCCCGCAGCACCTCGACGTCGCCGTAGCCGCGCAGCGGGGGGAGTTCGGTGAGGGTCTCGGGGATGATCCGGACGTCGTCCGCGCCGTTGTGCTCGAACCGGACCCTGCCCCGCCCCACCGTCAGCTGGAGCCGCCGGTTGACGCGGTAGGTGCCGCCCCGCACGTCGATCCAGGGCAGTGAGCGGATCAGCCAGCGCGAGCTGATGCCCCGCATCTGCGGTTCGGACTTGGTGACCGTGGCGAGCTGGCGCGCGGCGCGGGTGCCGAGGCTGGTGAGCGGGGCGGTGGTGACACCGTCCGGTGTGGACACATTCACTCCCGTCGATCTGGACAGAGCAGGCTCCCGCCGTCGCCGGCCGGATGCGTACCAGCAGCCAACCCGGTCGTGTCAGGACCGCGCACCGGCGTTCGGGGGTGGCGCCTTCGCATGGCGGTCGCACGGGCGGATCAGCGGAGGCAGAAAGCGTGATCCCCCGCGCACCCGCGTCACCCTCAAGGGGAATATGTGGAACGTCCGGTTCTGTGTTAGAGGTCTTGTCGACAGCGTTCGCCGCGCGGTCCGGCGGGCGCGTGGCTAGCGTGGGGAGCAGACCTGCCGGCCGATCGGAAGGGGCGCGGTCATGGCCGTACAGCCCGAGGGAACGCCCTGCTGGGCGGACGCGATGTTCTGGGACAACGAGGCCGCGAAGCTCTTCTACGGCGACGTCCTCGGCTGGACCTTCGGCGAGGCGGCGTCGGAGTTCGGCAACTACACGCAGGCGTACGTGGACGGCAAGGCGGTCGCCGCCGTCGTACCGCCCATGCCCGGGCAGGAGGGCGCCTCCCAGTGGTGCCTGTACCTCGCCTCGGCGGACGTCGCCGCGACCGCCGCGAAGATCCGCGAGCACGGCGGGGAGGTGCTGATGGAGCCCATGCGGGTGGGCGACTTCGGCAGCATGTGCCTGGCGCGCGACCCGGGCGGCGCCGTCTTCGGGGTCTGGCAGGCCGGGACCCACGAGGGGTTCGAGGCGGTCGCCGTGCCCGGCGCCTACTGCTGGGCCGAGGTCTTCACGCGCGAGCCCGAGAAGGCGGACGCGTTCTTCCCGGCCGTCTTCGGCTACCGGGTCAAGGAGGTGGCCGACGACGCCGTCGACTTCCGTATCTACCAGCTCGGCGACGACATGGTCATGGGCCGCATGAGGATGGGCGAGGAGTTCCCGCCGCAGATCCCGTCGTACGTCAACGTCTACTTCACCGTCGACGACTGCGACGCCGCCGTGAAACGCGCCGTCGACGCCGGCGGCATCCTCCGGTTCGGGCCGATGACCATGGCTTTCGGGCGGTTCGCGGCACTCAGCGACCCCCAGGGCGCGAGCTTCTCCGTGATCGACGTGACGACGACGGAGGGGGAGCGGCCGGCGCTCACCGACGTGGCATGATCGAGTCCATGCGTGAACGACTGGTGGCCGCGTGCGACGGTGCTTCGAAGGGCAATCCTGGACCTGCGGCCTGGGCGTGGGTGGTCTCCGACGACGCCGCGACCCCGGCCCGCTGGGAGGCGGGGCCGCTCGGCAGGGCCACCAACAACGTCGCCGAACTCACCGCGCTGGAACGGCTGCTGACCGCCACCGACCCCGCCGTGCCGCTTGAGGTGCGGATGGACTCGCAGTACGCGATGAAGGCGGTCACCACCTGGCTGCCCGGCTGGAAGCGCAACGGCTGGAAGACGTCAGGCGGCAAGCCCGTCGCCAACCAGGAGCTCGTCGTCCGCATCGACGAGCTGCTCGGGGGGCGCACCGTCGAGTTCCGGTACGTCGCCGCGCACCAGGTCGACGGGGACCCGCTGAACGACTTCGCGGACCGCGCCGCGAGCCAGGCGGCGGTCGTGCAGGAGGCCGCGGGCAGCGAGTTCGGCTCGCCGGAGCCGCCGCCGTCCTCGATGACGCCGTCGTCCGGTGGCGGCGGGGCGCGGCGCGGCGGGAAGCCGGCCGCGCGCAAGCCGGCGGGTTCCTCCTCCCGCACCATCAAGGCCAAGTTCCCCGGCCGCTGCCTGTGCGGACGCTCCTACGCCGCGGGCGAGGACATCGCGAAGAACGCCCAGGGGTGGGGGCACCCGGAGTGCCGCGCGGAGGCTACCGGCTGACCGCACCCCGTGTCGCACGTGCGCTGAACGACGCCCACCGGCTGCTACCCTGCGTCGTCACTTGCCCACGTTCGGTCAATTTCAGAGGTGTGCGTGAAGGTCGCCTGCGTCGGTGGCGGGCCCGCCGGCCTGTATCTCTCGATCCTGCTCAAGCGACGGAACCCGTCGTACGACATCACCGTCCACGAACGCAACGCGGAGGGCTCGACCTACGGCTGGGGCGTCACGTACTGGCGTGAACTCCTCGAAAAACTCCACCGGTACGACCCCGAGTCCGCCCGCGAGATCGACGCCGCGTCCGTCCGCTGGACCGAGGGCGTCGCCCACATCCGCGGCACCGCGACCCGCCAGCCCGGCGACGAGGGGCACGGCATCGGGCGGCACCGCATGCTGGAGATCCTCGCCGCCCGCGCCCGCGAACTCGGGGTCCGCCTGGAGTTCGAGTCCGAGGTCGACGCCCCGCCCGACGCCGATCTCGTCGTCGCGGCAGACGGCGTCCACAGCGCTCTGCGCACCCGGCACGCCTCCGACTTCGGCGCCGAACTCGTCGACGGCCGCAACGCCTACGTCTGGCTCGGCACCACCCGGGTCTTCCCCACCTTCACCTTCGCGTTCGTCGAGACCGAACACGGCTGGGTGTGGTGCTACGGCTATCCCTACGACGACGGCCACAGCACCTGCGTCATCGAGTGCGCCCCCGAGACGGTCGCCGGCCTCGGCCTCGACGGCGACGACTGCCTTCCCGTGCTGGAGAAGCTGTTCGCGCACATCCTCGACGGGCACGGGCTGATCGGCCGCGAGCCCGGCCCCTGGCCCGCTTTCCGCACGCTCACCAACCGGACCTGGCATCACGGCAACGTCGTCCTGCTCGGCGACGCCGCGCACACCACGCACTACTCCATCGGCGCGGGGACGACCCTCGCGCTGGAGGACGCGATGGCGCTCGCCGACGCCCTCGGCTCCGCGGACGACCTGCCCTCCGCGCTCGCCGCGTACGAGGGGGAGCGCAAGGCGGCGCTCCTGTCGACGCAGAGCGCCGCCCGGTACAGCGCCCAGTGGTACGAGAACCTCGCGCGGTACATCGATCTGCCGCCGGAGCAGATGTTCGCGCTGCTGGGGCAGCGGCACTCACCGCTGCTGCCGTATGTGCCGCCGCAGCTGTACTACCGGCTGGACCGGGCGGCGGGGTCGCTGGAGGCGCTGCGCCGGTTCAAGCGGTGGCTGGGGCCGGTGGTGGCGCGGAGCGTGCACGCGCGGGTGCTGACGTCCCGAAAGTGAACCGCTTGCGGTGAATGGCGATTCACCCCTACGGTGAATCGCCATTCACCATATTTTTTCGCCGCTGGAGCCCCCATGGCCTCGCCCGTCCCGATACCCGTCACCAGGCCGGACGGTCCGCGCAACCGGTTCACCATCCCGGTCCTGGCCTTCGGCGGCATCCTCATGGCGGTCATGCAGACGGTCGTGATCCCCCTCCTGCCCGACCTGCCCCGGCTGACGCACTCCTCCCCGGCCGCCGTCTCCTGGATGGTCACCGCCTCCCTCCTCTCCGGCGCCGTCCTCACCCCCGTCCTCGGCCGCGCCGGCGACATGTACGGCAAGCGGCGCGTCCTGCTCCTGTCGTTCGCGCTCCTCACGATCGGCTCGGTGATCTGCGCGCTCACCTCGCAGATCGGCGTCCTCATCGCGGCGCGCGCTCTCCAGGGCGCCGCCTCCGCGGTCGTCCCGCTCTCGATCAGCGTCCTGCGCGACGAACTCCCGGTGGAGAAGCGGGGATCGGCCGTCGCCCTGATGAGTTCCACCGTCGGCATCGGCGCCGCGCTGGGCCTGCCGGCCGCCGCCGTCGTCATCCAGTACGCCGACTGGCACGTCATGTTCTGGGTCACCGCGGCCCTCGGCGCGCTCGGCGTCGTCCTGATCCGGTGGGCGGTGCCGCAGTCGCCGGTGCGCGAGCCGGGGCGGTTCGACGTGACCGGCGCGCTCGGGCTCGCGGCGGGGCTCGTGTGCCTGCTGCTCGGCGTGTCGCAGGGCGGTCAGTGGGGGTGGGGGAGCGGACGCGTCGTCGGTCTGTTCGCCGCCGCCGCGGTGATCCTCGCGCTGTGGTGGTGGCAGCAACTGCGGGGCGAGCGGCCCCTGGTGGACCTGCGGCTCGTGACCCGCCCCAGCGTGGGCCTCTCCCATGTCGCCGCGCTGCTCACCGGGTTCGCGTTCTACGCCAACTCCCTGGTGACCGCCCAGCTCGTCCAGGCGCCGGAGGCCACCGGGTACGGGCTCGGCCTCACCATCGTCGAGACCGGCCTCGTCCTGCTGCCCGGCGGCATCATCATGCTGCTGATCTCACCCCTCTCCGCCCGCGTCTCGGCGGCCCGCGGACCCCGGCTCACGCTCGCCCTCGGCGCGGCGGTCATCGCCTGCGGGTACGCCGTACGCATCGCCGACAGCCACTCCCTGTGGATGATCATGACCGGCGCCGCGGTCGTGTCGGTCGGTACGACGCTCGCGTACTCGGCGCTGCCCTCCCTGATCCTGCGGGCGGTCCCGGCGAACCAGACGGCGTCCGCGAACGGGGTGAACGTCCTGATGCGGACCATCGGGCAGGCGGTGTCGAGCGCGGCGGTCGCGGCCGTGCTGGTCCGGCACACGGGGCCGGTCGGCGGGGTGCCCGTGCCGACGCTGCACGGGTATCTGCTGGCGTTCGGGATCGCGGGCGCGGTGGCGCTGGGGGCGAGTGCGGTGGCGCTGACGATCCCGGGGGACGAGAAGTCCGACCCCGGGCCACGCGGGACCCGGCCGGCGTTGGACGAGGTCCGGGAGGGAGCATGAGGGGCGTGACGACCACACCCGCACCGGAGACGGTGGACGGCCCCGGCGGCCCCACCGGGCCGCCCACCGCCCCCCGCCGCGACGCCGAAGCCACCCGCGCCGCCATCCTCCGCGCCGCCCGCCACCTCATGGCCCGCCGCTCGCACACCGACATCACGCTCAAGGCCGTCGCCGAACGCGCGGGCGTCAGCGCGCCCCTGGTCCTCAAGTACTTCGGCAACAAGGACGCCCTCTTCGCGCGCGTGATGTCCTTCGAGGCCGATGTGGAGGCCCTGCTCGACGCGCCCCTGGCGGACCTCGGCCCGCACCTGGTCCGCCATGTCGTCACGAGCCAGCGCGAGCGCGGTGCCGACCCGGTCCTCAGGATCGTCTTCGCCTCCTACCAGGGCGAGGACGGCGACGTCCTGCGCGCCAACTTCCGCGCCCAGGTCACCGACCGCCTCGCCGCCCGCCTCCCCGGCCCGGACGCGGCCCTGCGCGCGGAACTCGCCCTGGCGACCCTCCTGGGCCTCGGCGTGATGAACGGCATCGCACGCGGCGCCGCCGTCCGGGCCACCCCGGTCGAGGAGATCGTCGCCCGCTACGGCCCGACCGTCCAGGCGCACCTCACGGGAACAGCCGCTGGTGCAGGGGCGCCCTGAACACCCCGTGCGGATCGAGCCGCTGGAGCGTCCCGGCGGCCTCGCCCCACCCGGCGCCGTACGACGCGGGGATCGCCGTCCCCAGCACCTCGGGGTCGGCCCACGCCTCGCTGTCCGTGTACCCCCAGCCCTTGGACCACTCGACCCGCGCCAGGGCGTTCGTCCCGTCGAACGAGGACAGCAGGAACCGCTCCTGCTCCCGGTAGAACTCCTCGGCGTGCGGCGTCCCCGGCAGCGTCAGGATGTCCAGCCAGACGGCCGTGTCCCAGTCGGGCCGGCCGGGGACCGGAGCCAGCGCGGAGAGCGACGGCGCCCGCGCGCCCGCGTGCTCGGCGTCGGCGGGGTCGTCGAGGCCGGTCACGCGGATCTCGACGGCCCCGTTGACCGGGAACTTCCCCCGCGCGGCGTACGCGTCGAGCTGCCCCCGGTAGAAGTCCGCGAACTCCCGCACCACGCGCTGCACCTGATCCCGTGCGGTGACGATCGCGTACCCGTTCGCGTGCACCCGCAGGGTCGTCGGCCGGACGTACAGCAGCGTGTTCTTCGACGGCCCCCACAGGTCCGCCGACGCCGTCGCCGTGAGCCCCAGGACCGCCGCGTCGAGCTGCGCGTTGCCCAGCACCGGCGCCAGGTACCAGGCCGCGTCCGCGACCAGCCGCCCGGCGAGGTCGGCGACGAGGGTCGGGAGGGTGTCGGAGAAGGGGTAGTTGTACGGGGCGTCCACGCGCCGCGACAGCAGCGGCCTGACCGGCTCCACGCTCCACGTCTTGAGCCACGGGAACTCGGTGAACGCGAACCAGATCGCCTCCACGCGCCCGGCGGAGTCCACGAAGTCCGCGAACGTCCGCCCGCCCTCCCCGAACAGCTCCTTCGCCGGGATGTCCGTCCGGCTCACGCACCGCAGGTTGCTGTTCGCCTCCACCCGCAGCACGACCTCGACGACGAGCGCCCGCCCCAGATGCGTCAGCAGCGCGGCGCAGTCCGCCTCGTCACGGCCGACGGTCCGCAGCGCGTACGCCGTCCCGTCCCACACGACCGCCGTCAGCGACAGCACCCGGTTGCTGAGCGACCCGTACGTCCGCCCCTTCAGCCGCGTCTCACCGGTCGCCGGTACGGCCGTCCCGTGCCCGTCGATCGCGAGGACCCCGCCGAGCGTCAGATCCCCGGGAGCCGGCGCGGCCGTCACACCGAGGCCGTGGTCCTCCAGGAACCCCAGCAGCGTCTCCATGCGGACGCCGGTCCCCGCGCGGACGGAGGCGGGGGAGTCGAGGGCGAGGCCGGTGAAGCGGGAGGTGTCGAGGAGCAGGATCTTCGCGTCCGCCGGGGTGTCCTCGGCGAGCGTCAGCGGCGCCCAGCCGTGCGAGGCGCCCCGCGCGCGGACCGTCCAGCCCTGCGCGTGCGCCCAGTTGACGGCGGCGACCGCCTGCGCGGGGGACTCGGGGACGCAGGCCCACAGGCCGGCGGCGACGATCGTGCCGTCCCAGTTGCGGTAGGCGGTGCGGCGCACGTCCACCCCGGGCGGGAAGCCGGGCAGCTCCGAGGCGGCGGCTGCCGGGTCGGCGGCCAGGAGCACCAGGACGGCGGCGGCACCGCCGAGGAAACCGCGGCGGCTGGGGAGATGCGCGAGGTGTTCGGTCACAAGATCACGGTAAGCGCATACGTCCGCATATCGGCCGTCTGGTCGAACGGATCACCCGTACGAGTGACGGATCTTCGCGCGGCGCACCCGTTTCTCCACGCGACGCCCCCGTTTCCGCCCCGACCGGCCCTGATGACAGACTGCGCCCATGGAGCAGCGCGCATTCACACGGGCCGGACGGTCCGCATCCGTCATCGGCCTCGGTACCTGGCAGCTCGGCGCCGACTGGGGCGACGTCGACGAGAAGGAGGCCCTCGCGGTCCTGGACGCGGCCGTCGAGTCCGGCGTCACCTTCTTCGACACCGCCGACGTCTACGGCGACGGCCTCAGCGAGCAGACCATCGCGACGTACCTGCGCTCCCGCCCGGAGCTCGACATCTTCGTCGCCACCAAGATGGGCCGCCGCGTCGAGCAGCTCCCCGAGAACTACGTCCTCGACAACTTCCGTGCCTGGAACGACCGTTCACGCCGCAACCTGGGCGTCGACCGGCTCGACCTGGTCCAGCTGCACTGCCCGCCCACCCCCGTCCACTCCACCGACGAGGTCTTCGACGCCCTCGACACCCTGGTCGCGGAGGAGCGCATCGCGCACTACGGCGTCAGCGTCGAGACGTGCGCGGAGGCGCTCACCGCGATCGCCCGGCCCGGTGTCGCGAGCGTCCAGATCATCCTCAACCCGTTCCGCCTCAAGCCCCTCGCCGAGGTCCTCCCGGCCGCCGAGAAGGCGGGCGTCGCGATCATCGCGCGCGTACCGCTCGCCTCCGGCCTGCTGTCCGGGAAGTACACCAAGGACACCGTCTTCCCGGCCAACGACCACCGCACCTACAACCGGCACGGCGAGTCCTTCGACCAGGGCGAGACCTTCTCCGGCGTCGACTACGCGACCGGCGTCGAGGCCGCCGTCGAGTTCGCGGGCCTGGCCCCCGAGGGCTTCACCCCCGCCCAGCTCGCCCTGCGCTGGATCCTCCAGCAGCCCGGCGTCACCACCGTCATCCCCGGCGCCCGCACCCCCGGACAGGCCCGCGCCAACGCGAGCGCCGCGGACCTGCCCGACCTGGACGCCGCCACCCTGGCCTCGATCCGCGACCTGTACGACCGCCGGATCAAGGACCAGGTCGAGAACCGCTGGTAGCGGCTACTCGGCGGCGCGGGCCTTGCGCAGGGAGGCGATGCAGCTTCCGATCGCCTCCTGCAACTCCTCCAGCTGCTTGACCATGTCGTCCTCGTAGAAGTCCTGCGCGTCGTCGAACGTCAGCTCCTCGAAGACCTTCGTGGCCCGCTGGAGGCTGCTGTAGAACTTCGTGCGCCGCTCCTGGACCCGCAGTTCGGGATCGGCCTCGACGGCCTCCACGACGAGGTTCTTCATCGTGTCGTACGCCTCGGTCGCCCACTCGCCGGCGTCCTCGTCGTCGTTCAGCTCGTCGATGAGGGACAGGTGCCGCTCGGCCTCCTCGCGCAGCGCGACCGGCGCGTCGATCATCTGCCCGGCCGGGGTCTTCACCTGGCCGGACTCGGCGATCTGCCGGACGTACCCGATCCGGTCGGCGGAGCGGCTCTCGGTGGCGACGGCCTTCTTCAGGTCGTCGGTCCGCACGACGTCCCGGGCCAGCTCGGCCTGGAGCGTCGGGTCCTCCTTGATGCGGTCCAGGAGGGCGGCGCGGGCCGCGCGCGCGGTGGACGGGTCGGCGAGGATCGCGGCGCGCAGGGCGGTCGGGTTCTCGGCGACCTCCAGGGCCTTCGTCGGCCGGATGCCCTCCGCCTCGGCCGCCTCGGAGATCGCCGTGCCGCGCTCGGAGGTCGCGCTGGAACGGGAGACGTAGTAGCTCAGCCAGACGTCCGCGTCCGGGAGCTGGATGTCCTGGCCGGGCTCCAGCTCCTCGAACTGCGGTACGAGGCCGTCGTCGGCGGCCTTGTCCCACGCCTTGTAGTAGCGCATCACGCGCTCGGGCGAGCACTCGGCCAGCTCGGCGAACTCCTTCGCCGACACCTTGTCGCTCTCGCCCGCGGCCTGACCGCCGGGCCGCACACTGCGCGCCACCTTCAGGCCGAAGGCCCACCCGCCGGTCCGCGCGTACGCGCCGAACTCCCGCGCGTCCCGCACCACGGCATCGGCGAGCGGGGCGAACTCCACCTCGGCGGGCATCTCGGACGGGTCGATCGCCAGGGTCACGGAAGACTCCTCAAGAGAACGGAACGTGCAGACCGGCAGCCTATATCGACCCGTTGATACGGCTTTGGCAAGACCCGCGCGCGCCCGCCCGGCCCGGCTGAAACGTCACCTCACCTCGGCCGGAACATCCGTTCAGTTCGGGCGGAACGTCCGGAAGAACGTCTTCAGCGCCTCCACGTTGGCCGTCTTCTCCCAGTCCGCCTCCGGCGTCGTCCAGCGCAGCGAGAACCCGGAGTGCCCACCGGTCAGGAACCCCCGCCCGAAGGTCCGCAGCGCCATGCCGTGCCCGTCCTTCACGGCCCACTCCATGTCGGCCGCGTCGAACCCCTGGTACGTCGTCGCCCGGATCTCCCCGATCCGCCGGAACCCCTCCTGCTCGCGCAGCACCGGCTCGACCGTGTCGCGCCACACCGCGACCGGATCGGGGCCGAGCTGCGTGCTGTAGGTGACGGCGAGCGTACGGCCGTCGCCCTTCGCGCCGAAGGTGATCCGGTACGCCAGGTCGCCCTGCTTCGAGGTCTCCTGCCGCTTCCACCCCTCCGGCAGCTCGATCGTGAAGCCCTCGGGCGCGCGGTACCTCTCGAACCCGGGGTCCGGAGAGGCGGGCGCGGAGGGGGGTGCCGACGCGGACGGGGGCGTGGACGGCGAGGCGGGGGCCGTGGGGGTCGGGGAGGGCGCGGGCGGGGCGCTCTGCCCGGCCCCGCCGCCGGGCGGCGCCGGCGCGGTCGCCGAGGGCCGGGGCCGCGTGTCCGTCCCCGCGTCCTGCGTGCCGGGCAGCTGGTGCGTCGCCGCGAGCGCCGCGACGGCCACCGTCACGACCGCGAGCGCCGTGCCCGCCGCCATCGCCCGGCCGCGCCACGCGGGCGCGGTGTGCAGTACGGCGTACGCGCGCCGCAGCCGGGGCGCCGGGGTGAGGTGCGGGTTCTCGTCCAGCGTCCGGGTCAGGGACTGCCGCAGCACCGTCCGCGTCAGCCGTTCCCGGGAGTCCTTGCGCAGCAGGCCCTGGACGGTCCCGGCGAGCTGACCGGCACGCAGGGGCGCGCGCAACGGCAGCCGGTCCACGCCCCGCAGGGTCGCGTCGGGCCGGTCGCGGTCCCGGAACGGGGGCCGCCCCTCCAGCAGCGTGTACAGGATCGCGCCCAGCGCCCACAGGTCCGCCGCCGGGCCGATCCGCTCGTCGCGGGCCTGCTCGGGCGAGGCGTACGAGGGGGCCGCGACCCGGGGCGCGAGCGTCGCGCCGACCAGGCCGAAGCCGGTGAGGACGACGGGGCCGCGGTCCCGGACGAAGATCTGGCCCGGGCTCAGCTCGCCGTGCGTGATGCCCTCGCCGTGCGCCGCCTCCAGGACGTCCAGGACCTCCAGGACGATCGCCGCCGCCCGCGCGGGGTGGAACGAGCCCTGCTGTTCGATCAGCTGCCCCAGCGGCAGCCCGTCGATCCACTCGGTGACCGTCCACAGCGAGCCGTCCTCCGCGACCGCGTCGAGCACCGCCGCGATCCGTCCCGGGCACAGCCGGGTCATCGTCGCCGCCATCCGCCGCACCCCGCGCGCGGCACCCCGCCCGTCCTCCGGCGCCGTCCCCTCCGGCAGACCGATCCGCGTGACCAGGCAGGGCCTGCCGTCCTGCGCGTCCTGGCCGTACCAGCTGACGCGGTTCGTCTCCCGTTGGACGACATCGAGGAGGAGGTATCTGCCGGCGATCAACTCGTGCGTGGAGACGTGCGCCTTGACCATGGTCATCCCTCGCTGAACCCCCGGAGTTTCTCTCCCTTTCCCAGTGGTACGGCGCGCGGGGCGCGGTGCGTTCAAACGATCCGCGATTTCCGGGGGGAATCTGTCTTTCATTCAAAAGCGGCGGCGTGCGCGGGGAAACGTATGTGCGAGGAAAGGGGATTCAGGCGCCGAATAGCTGCGTCCAGTACGTGCCCGCGGGGCCGCCGCCCGCGAAGCCGACACCGAGGTGGGTGAAATCCGCCTTCAGGATGTTGGCCCGATGTCCCGGACTGTTCATCCAGCCCTCCACCACCTCGGCGGCCGAACGCTGGCCGCAGGCGATGTTCTCCCCGATGGACCGTTTCGCCGACCCCGCCGCCTTGGCGCGGTCCCAGGGCTGAGTGCCCTCCGGAGACGTGTGCGAGTAGAACGCGCGGGCCGCCATGTCGACGCAGTACGCGCGCGCCGCACGCGCGAGGGGGCCGTCGGGGGCGAGCGGCCCGAGGCCCGCGCGGATCCGCTCGCGGTTGGTGAGTTCGAGCACCTCCGCCTCCACCCGGTCGAGCCCGGCCGGGGTGAGGGGGCTCGCCCATACGGCGGTCCAGTACGCGTCGACCCGCGCCACACCCGCGTGCGTGAACGCCGGGTCCTGGACCGTCCTGCGGGTGTCCCCGCCGCTCAGGCAGTACTCGACGAACTCGGCGTGCGTCCGGGGCCCGGACACCAGGTGCTCGCCGACCGCGAGGTACGTGAACCCGGCCGCGGTGACCCGCTGGAACACGGACACGCCGTCCCGCCCCTCGACCCCGAGCTTCCCGGCGCCGGCCATGGCGGCGGCGTGCGCGCGGGCGGCGGAGACGAGGCGGGCGTCCAGGACGACGGGGGGTGAACCGGCGCGGGCGCGGGCGGGGTTGACGAGGGCGAGGAAGCCGTCGGGGTCGGGGGAGGGGGCGTGGGCGGAGGCTGGGCGGGGTGTGGGGCGTGTCGGTGCTGGGTGTGTGCTTCCGGGCAGGGGTGTCGGGGGGCCGGAGCGTGCGCTGCCGGGTGGGGGTGTCGGGGGTCCCGGGTGTACGCCGCCGGGTGGGCGTGTTGTGGGCCCGGGGTGTGCGCTGTCGGTCGAGGGGGACGGTGCCGGGCCGGTGCCGCCGGTCGCGGGCGTCGGGGGTGTGGGGCGGGCTCCGGTGGTTCCCTGGCCGGTGCGCAGCAGCCCGTTGCCCGGGACGCGTAGGCCGCCGCCGCGCCGTTGGGCGCCGATCGCCTCCGACGCGCGGGCCAGGAGGCCGCCGGGGCCGGTGAGGCTCCGCCGCTCGGTGCTCCCGGCCGCTGTGCCGGTCCCGGTGACCGCCTGCGTGTGGTCCGCCGCGCCGTCGTCCGAGACGTCCACCCCGAAGTCCCGCGCCAGACCGGCCAGCCCGTCCGCGTACCCCTGGCCCAGCGCGCGCACCTTCCAGGCGTCCGCCCTGCGGTAGACCTCCGCGAGCAGCAGGACCGTCTCCGTGCGCACGGGTGCCGGGGTGAAGCGGGTCAGGACGCGGCCTCGGGGGTCGGTGACCTGGAGGGTGGGGGAGGGGAGGCGGGCCAGGAGGGCGCTCGGGTCCGCCGGGCTGACGACCAGCGTCACGCGCGTGGCCCCGCTCCGCAGCCCCGTCGGGTCCAGGGTCAGGCAGTCGCCCTGGAGGCGGGCTCCGGGGGCCGTCGGCTGGTTGAAGAAGACGAAGTCCGCGTCGCCGCGGACCTTGCCGCCGTCGTCGGTGATCAGGGCGCTGACGTCGAAAGGGCCCGGTACCCGGAAGGTCCACGCGCCGCTCGGGAGGGCCGTGTTGCCCCCGGGTACCAGTTCGCTCATCGTGCCGCCCCGCTGTCGTTCCGTACCCCTCCAACGGGCGGTCCGGCGTGGCGGTTCCCGCCGGTCAGTCCAGCACGATGTCCGGCGCCAGGTCGTCGTACCGCTCGGGGACCGGTGCGGGGGAGACGCGGGACTGGGCGCGCTTGCCGCAGAACGCGGACTCCAGGGTGCGCAGCATCGTGGAGTGCACGCGCGCGCTGTTGGAGACGTTCGCGAGGGCGGCGAGGCTGCGGCGGCCGTCCTTCGTGGTGAACGCGTAGCTGTAGTAGCCCTGGACGGCGCCCGTGTGCCCGTACACCGACACGCCGCAGGACAGGGTCCGCCGGCGCAGGCCGAGGCCGTACGCCTGGCCGGTGCCGGCCGGGACCCACTTCTGCATCTGCGCGAGCTGCGCGGCCGACATCAGCTTGCCGCGCATGAGGGCCGACAGGAACGTGTCGAGGTCCTTCGCGCTGGAGATCATCGCGCCCGCGCTCTGCGCCCAGGACACGGTCTGCCGGGTCGCGTCGACGAGGGACGCGCCCGCCTTGTCGGGGGTGAGGTACCCGCGCGTGTGGCGGCCGGGGATCGCGGTGCCGGGGTGGACGTACACGGTGTCGGTCAGCTTCAGCGGCTTGACGATCCGCTTCTGGTACTCCGCCGCGACGGAATGCCCGGTGAGCTTCTCGATCAGCATTCCGGCGACCACGAAGTTCGTGTTGGAGTACCGGTAGGGGCCGCCCGGTTTCGTGGTGCGCGGGTGGCGCAGGGAACGGGCGACGAGCTGACGGTAGGTGAAGACCTTCGTGCGGACCGCCTCGAACCCGGAGACGGAGCTCGCGAACATGTCGTTGCTGTAGTCGTACAGGCCGCTGCGGTGGCTCAGGACGTGCCGGACGGTGATCCGGTTGTCCGGCAGCAGCTTCGGCAGGTACTGGTTGACCGGCGCGTCGAGCCGCAGCTTGCGTTCGTCGACGAGCTGGAGCAGGACGACCGCCGAGAACACCTTGGTGACGCTGCCGATCCGGAACCGGTCGGCGGTACTGAGCGCCCGTTTCGTCCCCCGGTCGGCGACGCCGACGGCGACCTGACGGACCGTGCCCCGGTCGTCGACGCGGGCCAGGGCGCCGGGCGCCCCCTGGCCGCGGGCGGTGTTCAGGACGTTGCGCAGACCCGTCATGTCGGGTCCCGGTGCCGCCGCCGCGTGCGCGGGGCTGTTCAGCAGGGACAGGAACACGGCTCCCGTGAGCGCTCCACCGGCCAGCCGTCTCCACTTCGAGCGCGTCAAGCTTCCTCCGCTTCCTCACCACTCCGAGGCCGACGCACAGGTGACGTGCCGTCACACAGCGTGCGTCGCTGACGCACCTCAGTATTGCCCCGGAGGGCGAGGAAACCGATGACCCGCGCGCGGGCGGATTCGGCGGGTTATCTCACCGGTGCAGGGAGCGGGCCCAGTCCGCGGGCACCCGCCCCGCCGGACCCGGCACCGCCTGGTCCTCGGGGCGGCTCACCGGCGGCGCCAGCTCGGGCCCCGTCTCGTGGAGTTCGTCGCGCGCGTAGTCCCAGAACCAGCCCTCCCCGGGCTCGTAGCTGCGCACCACGGGATGCCCGGTCGCCTTGTAGTGGCCCGTCGCGTGCTGCGCGGGCGAGGAGTCGCAGCAGCCGACGTGCCCGCATTGCGCGCACCGGCGCAGGTGGAACCACCACCCGCCCGCCGCGTCGCAGTCCACGCATCCCGGTCCGCTGGGCGGCACGGCCGGGTCGACACCGGCGAGTTCGGTCATGTCGGGTCCTCCTCGGGGAGCGGTGCGGTCAGCGGCAGCAGCACCTGGAACCGGGTGTCCCCGGGGACGGAGTCCACGTGCAGGCTGCCGTGGTGCTTGTTGACGACGATCCGCCACGAGATGTCGAGACCGAGTCCGGTGCCCTCGCCGACCGGCTTGGTCGTGAAGAACGGGTCGAAGATCCGGTCGCGGATGTCGGCGGGTACCCCGCTGCCGGTGTCGCGGAACTCCACGAGCAACCGCTCGCCCTCGCGCGCGGTGCGGATCGTCAGGGTGCCCTCGCCGTCCATCGCGTGGACGGCGTTGTCGATGAGGTTCGTCCACACCTGGTTGAGTTCCGCCGGATACGCGGGAACTTCCGGGAGTGTCCGGTCGTAGTCCTTCACAACGGCGATGGTCCGGCCGAGTTTGCCGGAGAGCATGAGGAGGGTGCTGTCGAGAAGCTCATGGACGTCGACGTCCCGGTAAGGGGCGCGGTCGAGCTGCGAGTACTGCTTCGCCGCGTCGACCAGATGCGAGACGCGGCTGGTGGAGTCCTCGATCTCGGACATCAGCAGCTCGGTCTCGACCGTGTAGTTGAGCCAGCCCACCGCCCCGGGGAGGATCTCCTCGCCGACCGCCGCCGCAACCTGCTCCAGCCAGTCCACGTCGAGCCCGGCCTGCACGAAGGTCGGCGCGAGCCGCCACCCCTCGGCCACACCGCGCTCGTCGAGCCAGTCGGCGATCACGTCCTCCCGGTCGGACGCCTCGATCGGGCTCAGCGCGGGCGCCTTGCCGACCCGCTCGGCCGTCCGCTCCTGGATCTCGATCAGCCGCGTCAGCGCCTCGCGGTCGTAGGGCCCCGAGGCGATCACGGCGAGCTTGTGCCGCATCTTCGCCACCCGCTCCCGCAGCGCCGCCGTCGCGCGCACGGCAGCCGCCGCCGGGTTGTTCAGCTCGTGCGTGAGGCCCGCCGACAGCGAGCCCAGCGCGAGGAGCCGCTCCCGCTGCGCCACCGTCCGCTGCGTGTTGCGGGAGCCGAAGAACATGCCCTCCAGCATGTGCACGGCCATCGGGAACCAGTCCCGCATCATCGCCGCGAACGCCTCGGACGGCAGCACGAAGAACCGGGACGGTTCGGTCACCCGCATCGACCCGGCGTACACCTGCGGCACCCGCTCCCCGAGGACCGCCTGCATCGACCCCGAGTACACGCCGCGCT
Organism: Streptomyces niveiscabiei; assembly: GCF_033794345.1. Classification (NCBI taxonomy): domain Bacteria; kingdom Bacillati; phylum Actinomycetota; class Actinomycetes; order Kitasatosporales; family Streptomycetaceae; genus Streptomyces; species Streptomyces niveiscabiei. Next base: position 233,586 of record NZ_JARAYJ010000006.1, on the reverse strand, counting down.
GCGAGGTCCGGTTGATCTCCACGTCGTCCCCGCCGACCCGCCGCGACAGCACGACGGTGCCCTGGATCATCACGTAGAAGCAGGTCGCCGGCTCACCCTCGGTGTACACCGGGCCCGGCTCGAACTTCTCGACCCGGCCCACCGCGCACAGCCGCCCGAGCTGCTCCGGGGTCAGCTCCTCGAACAGGAACAGCGACCCGATCTCCGCCGGGTCGCAGGGCAGCACGACCCCGCTCACGACTGCTCCAGGTACCGGTGGACGAGCATCACGGCCATGGCTCCCTCTCCTACGGCGGACGCGACCCGCTTCGCGGACTCCGCGCGCGCGTCCCCGGCGACGAACACACCGGGCACGCTGGTCTCCAGGTGGTACGGCGGCCGGTCCAGCTCCCAGCCCGCCGGGGGCCGCCCGTCCGGCGTCAGGTCCGGCCCGGCCAGGATGAAGCCGCGCCCGTCGCGCAGCACCGTCTCGTCGAGCCAGTCCGTCAGCGGCGCCGCCCCGATGAACACGAACAGCCACTGCGCGTCGACCAGTTCACTCGCCCCGGTCACCGCGTCCCGCAGGGTGAGCTGCTCCAGGTGGTCGGTGCCGTGAGCCGACTCGACGACCGTGTGCGGGCGCACCGAGATGTTCGGCGCCTGCTCGATCTGCTGGATCAGGTAGTGCGACATCGACGCCGACAGGTCGGGACCGCGCACCAGCAGCGTCACCGACTTCGCGCCCTTGGCCAGGTACATCGCCGCCTGCCCGGCCGAGTTCGCGCCGCCCACGATGTACACGTCGTGCCCCTCGCAGGACGGCGCCTCCGTCAGCGCCGACCCGTAGAACACCCCGCGCCCCGTCAGCTCCTGAGCCCCGGCGCACTCCAGCTGCCGGTACGACACGCCCGTCGCGAGGATCACGCTGTGCGCGGCGACCGACGAGCCGTCCGCGAACCGCACCACCCGCGCGGAGCCGTTCACCTCCAGGCCCGTCACCTCGCGCGCGGTGAGGATCTCCGCCCCGAACTTCGCCGCCTGACGGCGCGCCCGCTCGGTGAGCTGACCGCCGGACACCCCGTCCGGGAAGCCCAGGTAGTTCTCGATGCGCGAGCTCTGCCCCGCCTGACCGCCGGTCGCCGACCGCTCCACGAGCACCGTCCGCAGCCCCTCCGACGCCCCGTACACCGCCGACCCGAGCCCCGCCGGGCCGCCGCCGATCACCACCAGGTCGTAGAAGTCGGCCGTCGGCGTCGTCGCCAGGCCCACGCGCGCGGCCAGCTCCGCGTCGTCCGGCTCGACCAGCGGAGCGCCCTCCGCGGTGATCACCAGCGGGAGCCGCTCGTCGTCCGCGCCGGCCGCCGCGAGCAGGCGCCGGCCCTCCGGCTCGTCCGAGGAGTACCACCGGTAGGGCACCTGGTTGCGGGCCAGGAACTCGCGCACCTGCGAGGAGCGCGCCGACCAGCGGTGCCCGACCACCTTCGTCGTCGGCACCGGCCGGTGGTCGCTGCGCCGCCACGCCTCCAGCAGGTCGTCCAGGACCGGGTAGAGCTTCTCCTCCGGCGGGTCCCACGGCTTCAGCAGGTAGTGGTCCAGATCGACCACGTTGATCGCGTCGATCGCCGCGTTCGTGTCCGCGTACGCCGTCAGGAGCACCCGGCGCGCGCCCGGGTACACGTCCAGCGCCTGCTCCAGGAACTCGATGCCGTTCATCTGCGGCATCCGGTAGTCCGCGAGGATCACCGCGACCAGGTCGCCGCGCAGCTTCAGCTCCCGCAGCGCCTCCAGCGCCGACTCGCCGGACTCGGCGCGCACGATGCGGTGCCCGGCGCCGTAGCGGCGCCTCAGATCGCGGGCGACGGCGCGGGAGACCCCCGGGTCGTCGTCCACGGTCAGGATGACGGTCCGCGCTGTTTCGGCGGCCTGTGTCATACGTTTTCCACCCCGAGTGCTCAGGTCCAGGGCGTGCGGCCCTGGGCGACACCGGCCATCGTAGGGTCGGAGGGGAACAAGCGCTCGGCCGCGCGGGCACCCCGCGGGGCCACGACCGGGAAAGGCGGCGCCATGACGGCCCCGATCACGGCAGGCTTCGACGGCACGGACGAGAGCCGCGCCGCCCTGTCCTGGGCGGCCCGCGAGGCCGTACGGCAGGACGCGGCGCTCAGGATCGTGCACGCCTGGGAGGTCCATCCGGACGCCACCGTCGACCACGCCACGCAGGAGGGCTGGGCGCGTGACGCCGTCGCCGGGGCCGCCCGGGAGATCACCGCGCGCCACCCCGGCCTCCCGGTGACCTGGGAGGCCGTCGAAGGCCCCGTCGTCGAGACGCTCACGGGCGCCGAGGACCTCCTGGTGCTCGGCTCGCGCGGACACGGCGCCGTCGTCGGGTTCCTCCTCGGCTCCGTCGGCCAGCAGGTCGTCGCCGACGCCGCCCACCCCGTCGTCCTGGTGCGCGCCGGAGACGACGCCGCGCACGAGGCCGCCGGGCGCGACATCGTCGTGGGCCAGGAGGGCGAGCCCGAGGACAGCGCGGGCGCGCTGGAGTTCGCGTTCCGCACGGCCGAGGCGCGCGGCGCGCGCGTACGGGTCGTCCGCGCCTGGACGCTGCCCCCGGTGTTCGCCTACAGCCCCGGCTCGATCATGCTTCTCGACGAGGCCGGCGGACCCGAACCGTTCGAGCAGAAGGCCCTCGCCGACGCCGTACGCCCCTGGCGTGAGCGGTTCCCGAAGGTGCCCGTCGTCGAGCACATCGAGATGGGCAGCGCCGGACAGGTGCTCCTCGCGGCGGCCGGGGAGGCCCAGCTGGTCGTCGTCGGGCGCCGGGCGCGGCGTACGGCCGTCGGCGCGCGCATCGGGTCCGTCGCGCACGGCGTGCTGCACCACGCGCCCTGCCCGGTGGCGGTGGTGCCGCACGCCTGAGGCCCACCCGGGTCATTCGGGGATCGTCGGCTCCAGGGTCTCGCGCGCCTTGGGGAGGATGTTCGCGATGTAGTCCTTGACGGCCTCTTCGAGACCGATGTCGTGCTGGGCGCGCTCGGACAGGTACCAGCGGTGCTCCAGCAGCTCGTGGTAGATCTCCGCCGGGTCCATCTGGCCGCGCGCCTCCAGCGGCACCTCGCGCACGGTCGGCCGGAACACGTCCCGCACCCAGCGGTGCGCCAGCACCTCGGGGCGGGCCGCCAGGGGGTCGCCGGGCGCGTAGTCGTCCTGGGTGGCCATCCACGACTCCAGGTCGCTCAGCAGCCGCCTGGCCTGGTTCTCCTCCGTGTCGAGGCCCGTCAGCCGCAGCAGCTGGCGCTGGTGGTGGCCGGCGTCCACGACCTTCGGCACGAACGTGACCGTGTCGCCGTTGGAGGAGTGCTCGATCTGCATCTCGGCGACGTCGAAACCCAGCTCGTTCAGCCGCCGGATGCGCCGCTCGATGTAGTGGTACTTGCCCGCCGGGTACACCGAGGTGCGGGTCAGCTCCTCCCACAGCTCGCAGTAGCGCCGGTAGATCTCCTGCCCGAACTCGATCGCGTCGATCGACGGGTGCAGGGCGCCCGACGCCTCCAGGTCGAGCAGCTCCCCGCTGATGTTCACGCGCGCGAGGTCCACGTCGTACTCCCGCTGCCCCGGGGACAGCTGCGGGTGCAGGTCGCCGGTCTCCGCGTCCACCAGGTACGCCGCGTACGCGCCCGCGTCGCGCCGGAACAGGGTGTTGGACAGCGAGCAGTCGCCCCACGCGAACCCGGCCAGGTGCAGGCGCACCAGGAGCACCGCGAGGGCGTCCATCAGCCGGTGCATCGTCGCGGGGCGCATCGTCGTCTCGAACATCGACCGGTACGGCTGCGAGCCGCCCAGGTGCCGGGTCACCAGCACCGACTCCAGGGGCTCGCCCGCCTCGGTCGTACGGCCCGTCACGACCGCCAGCGGGTCGACGGCCGGGATGCCGAGGCGGTCCAGGTCGCGCAGCAGCTCGTACTCGCGCAGAGCCGGCCGCTCGGCCAGCTCCTTGACGGCGATCACCTCGTCGCCCGCGCGCGCGTAGCGCACGACGTGCCGCGAGATGCCGCGCGGCAGCGGGACGAGGACCTCCTCGGGCCACTCCTCCAGCGGGACGTCCCACGGCAGCTCCAGCAGGAGAGCCGGATGCTCCGGAGTGGTCGCACTTATCTGCAAAGCCATGGCCTGACCTTAAACGTCCACCCCGCGCGCGGAACGCGCGGCACCCGGAGATCGAAAACACGTTCGAGTGAAGAAGGTGCCCGGCCCTTTCGATGCGCTGGTGTATCCGATACGTTTCTGTATCGAACGGGGATCTCGAACGCGAGGACGGCGAACGGAGGTACGGACATGGCCGACGGCACGAACACCCCCCGCGTCACCAGACGCCGCGTCCGCACCCGCGCCAACCTCCTCGCCGCCGCGTTCACCGTCTTCGCCGCCAAAGGGTTCGGCCGGGTCTCCATCGAGGAGATCTGCGAGGCCGCCGGGTACAGCCGGGGCGCCTTCTACTCCAACTTCGACAGCCTCGACGAACTGTTCTTCGCGCTGTACCGCCAGCGCGCCGACCTGATCGCCGAGCAGGTGGCCGGAGCGCTCGCGCAGGACGGCCCTGGGCTCGACGTACCGCAGGCCGTCGACCGCGTCACCGACGTCCTCCTCCTCGACCACGACTGGCTGCTCGTCAAGACCGACTTCCTCGTGCACGCGGCCCGGGACCCGGAGGTCGCCGAGAGCCTCCTCGGGCACCGCGCGCGCCTGCGGGGCGCCATCACCGACCGGCTCGCCGAGACCCCCGTCCCCCCGGTCCTCGGCGACGCCCCCGCCGCCGCGCACGCGGTGATCGCCGCCTACGACGGCGTCACCACCCAGCTCCTGCTGGACAAAGACGTCGAGCGCGCCCGCGCCTGGCTGAAACAACTGCTCACCGCGCTGCTGACGGACGGCAGCGACACCATCGGATGAAGGGACGGGCGTCATGGACGCGGACGTCATCGTCGTCGGAGCCGGACTCGCCGGGCTGGTCGCCGCGCACGAACTGACCAGCAGGGGCCGCCGGGTCGCCCTGGTCGACCAGGAGAATGCCGCCAACCTCGGCGGCCAGGCGTACTGGTCCTTCGGCGGGCTCTTCCTCGTCGACTCCCCGGAACAGCGCCGCCTCGGCATCAAGGACTCCCTCGACCTCGCCTGGAGCGACTGGCAGGGCAGCGCCGGCTTCGACCGCACCGAGGACGAGGACTCCTGGGCGGTGCGCTGGGCGCGCGCCTACGTCGAATGGGCGGCCGGCGAGAAGCGGACCTGGCTCGCCGGGCACGGCATCACCTTCGTCCCCACCGTCGGCTGGGCCGAGCGCGGCGACCTGCGCGCCGACGGCCACGGCAACTCCGTACCCCGCTTCCACGTCGCCTGGGGGACGGGCACCGGTGTCGTCGAACCCTTCGTGAAGTACGCCAGGCAGGCCGCCAAGGACGGGCTGCTCACCTTCCACCACCGCCACCGCGTGGACGAGCTGGTCGTCGAGGACGGCACCGCCAAGGGCGTGCGCGGCACGGTCCTGGCGCCCGACGGCTCCGCGCGCGGGGTGGCCTCCAGCCGGGAGGCGATCGGCGAGTTCGAGCTCACCGCGCAGGCCGTCGTCGTCACCTCCGGCGGCATCGGCGGCAACCACGACATCGTGCGCCGGTACTGGCCCGAGCGGCTCGGCACCCCGCCCGCCGAGATGGTCACCGGCGTCCCCGCGTACGTCGACGGCCGCATGCTCGACATCAGCGCCGACGCGGGCGTACGGCTCGTCAACCGCGACCGCATGTGGCACTACACCGAGGGCATCCAGAACTGGAACCCCATCTGGCCCGGCCACGGCATCCGCATCCTGCCCGGACCGTCCTCGATGTGGTTCGACGCCCTCGGCCGCCGCCTCCCCGACCCCTGCCTGCCCGGCTACGACACCCTCGGCACGCTCAAGCACCTGCGCACCACCGAGGACATCGCCGGGTACGACCACTCCTGGTTCGTGCTCTCGCAGAAGATCGTCGAGAAGGAGTTCGCGCTCTCCGGGTCCGAGCAGAACCCCGACATCACCGCCAAGGACCGGGGGGCCGTCCTGCGTGACCGGCTCCTCGGCAAGGGCGCCCCCGCCCCCGTCCAGGCGTTCCTCGACCACGGCGCCGACTTCGTCATCGCCGACACCCTCGACCGGCTCGTCGAGAAGATGAACGGCCTCACCGACAAGCCGCTCCTCGACGCCGGCACCCTGCGCCGCCAGATCCGCGCCCGCGACCTCCAGATCGCCAACCCTTACAGCAAGGACGCCCAGGTCCAGGGCATCCGCAACGCCCGCCGCTACATCGGCGACCGCCTCGGCCGCGTCGCCACCCCGCACCGCATCCTCGACCCCGCCTCCGGCCCCCTCATCGGCATCAAACTGCACATCCTCACCCGCAAGACCCTCGGCGGCATCCAGACCGACCTCCAATCCCGCGCGCTGGCCGCCGACGGCACACCGATCGCGGGCCTGTACGCGGCTGGCGAGGTCGCCGGCTTCGGCGGCGGCGGAGTCCACGGCTACAACGCCCTGGAAGGCACCTTCCTCGGCGGCTGCCTCTTCTCGGGCCGCGCGGCGGGCCGGGCGGCAGCCGACCAGACGAGGTGAGCCCGGCCCCGTCAGCCCAGCAGGCGCAGCAGTACCGTCGCGTGGCTCTCCTGCGGTGACTTCACCGCCGTCACCAGCGTGACCGTCCCCGACGCGGCCGACTCCCGTAGACGAGACAGGGGTTCGGCCGCCGCGGGGGCGGCCAGTTCCGCCTCGTACCGGCTCGCGAACTCCTCGTACGAGCCCTGGCCCGCGTGGTACCACCGGCGCAGCTCGTTCGAGGGGGTCAGGGCCTTGGGCCACTCGTCGATGCGCGCCGCCTCCTTGGAGAGGCCGCGTGGCCAGAGGCGGTCGACGAGGACGCGGACGCCGTCGTCCGGCTCGGGCGGGTCGTAGACGCGGCGGATACGGGCAGTCATAGGGGCGAGCCTAGGGGGCGGGCGCGGCGTCACGCTGTGTGGTTTGACCTGAATGGGGGGCGAATACCGGGTGCCGGTTCCCTAATCTGAGGGGCGTTTGATCACACATCGGATGATCCGCCTTCAGCTGGGAGCGCTTGTGACCCTCAGACGTTCCGCCCTCGCGGTACCCGCCGCCGCCCTCACCGCCGTACTCGTCGCCGCGAACCCCGCGGCGGCGGGCCCGGTCGGGAACGCCGGCTTGGGCGACCCGTACTTCCCGCTCGCCGGGAACGGCGGCTACCACGTCGCCCACTACGACCTGACGCTCGGTTACGACCCGGCGAAGAAGCACCTCGACGGCAGGGCCGTGCTGACCGCGCGCGCCACCCAGGACCTCACCCGCTTCGACCTCGACTTCACCGGCCCGAAGATCACCGGCCTCACGGTCGACGGCCGCGCCGCCGCCTACCGCCGCTCCGGCCAGGAACTCGTCGTCACCCCGCCGCGCACCCTGCGCAAGGGCCGGCCCTTCCGCGTCACCGTCACCTACCAGGGCACCCCCGCCCCGGTCACCGACCCGGACGGCTCGCTCGACGGCTGGATCCCCACCGACGACGGCGCGTTCGTCGCCGGGGAGCCGCAGGGCGCGATGACCTGGTTCCCGGCGAACAACCACCCGCTCGACAAGGCGTCGTACGACTTCACGATCACCGTCCCCAAGGGCCGCACGGCCGTCGCCAACGGCGTGCTCCTCGGCCAGTGGACGAAGAACGGCCGCACCACCTTCCGCTGGCAGCAGCGCGAACCCATGGCCGCCTACCTCGCCACCGCGACCGTCGGCACCTTCCAGGTCCGCCAGTACACGACGAAGAGCGGCATCAAGGTGTACGACGCCGTCGACCCGCGCGAGGCGAACGCCGCAGGCCCCGTCCTCAAGAAGCTGCCGTCCGTGCTGGAGTGGGAGAGCAAGCTGTTCGGCCCGTACCCGTTCCGCGCGGCCGGATCGATCGTCGACCACGCGCCGCAGGTCGGCTACGCCCTGGAGACCCAGACCCGGCCCGTGTACGACCGCGCGCCGGACCTCTCCGTCCTCGTCCACGAGAGCGCCCACCAGTGGTTCGGCGACTCCGTGTCACTGACCTCGTGGAAGGAGATCTGGCTCAACGAGGGCTTCGCGACGTACGCGGAGTGGCTGTACGACGAGCAGCACGGCGGGGACAGCGCGCAGAAGGCGTTCGACGCGCTGTACGCGCGGCCCGCCGGCGACGGGCTGTGGAAGTTCCCGCCCGGCAACCCCGGCAGCGGGGCGAACATCTTCGGCCAGCCCGTGTACGCGCGCGGCGCGATGACCCTGCACGTACTGCGGAAGGCCGTCGGGGACCGCGCCTTCTTCCGGATCCTGCGCGCCTGGGCCACCGAGCACCGCGACGGGCACGGCACCACGCCCCAGTTCCAGAAGCTCGCCGAGCGGATCTCCGGCAAGGACCTCGCGCCGCTCTTCCGCACCTGGCTGTACACGGCGGGCAAGCCGAAGCTCTCCTGAAGCCCGAGCTTTCCCAGCGGACCTCGCGACCTGCTGCCGACCGCCTCGCACGTGCGGCTCACTGCTCCCGCAGCCCCCACGGCGAGCCGTACTCCGTCAGCAGGTCCAGGTACGGCCGCGCCGGGAACGCCTCCGGGCCCAGGACGCCCGCCCCCGACCAGGCGCCGGACGCGAGGAGTTCGAGGGCGACGACGGGGTTCACGGCCGTCTGCCAGACGACCGCCTGGCTGCCGTACTCGGCCATCGACCACTCGTTGTCGACGACGTGGTAGAGGTACACCTCGCGCGGCGCGCCGTCCTTCGTGCCCCGCACCCACGTGCCCGCGCACGTCTTGCCCCGCATCCGTTCGCCGAGGGAGGCCGGGTCGGGCAGGCAGGCCGCGACGACGTCCCGGGGCGAGACGGCGACCGGGCCGCCGGCGGTCGGCACGGTCACCGGGGCCGTGCGGTCCAGCTCCAGCCGGTGCAGCGTCTTGAGGGTGTCGACGAACTCCTTGCCGAGCCCGTACTTGAACGTCACCTTGCGGGCGTCCACCCAGCGCGGCACGAGGAGCACCTCCTCGTGCTCGACGTTCACGCACTCGACCTCGCCGATGTCCTCGGGGAAGTCGAACACCTCGGGCTCGCTGAACGGCGCGGTGGTGTACCAGCCCCGGCCGGCCTCGTAGACGACCGGCGGGTTCAGGCACTCCTCGATCGTCGTCCAGATGTTGAAGGACGGCGCGAAGTCCAGCCCTTCGACGGTGAGGTTCGCGCCGTCGCGGATGCCGATCTCCTCGATGTCGTCGAAGAGTTCGTCGGCCGCGTACCGGGCGAACACGTCCGACAGGCCGGGCTCCACGCCCATGCCGACCAGAGCGAGCGCCCCCGCCTCGGCCCACTCCCCGGCCCGCGCGAACTGGGCGTCGCCGAGCTTGACGCCGCACTCCTCGTACGGGCGGTCGGGGTGCGGGCGCGACAGGGACATCGCCATGTCGACATAGGTGGCGCCCGTCGCGTGCGCCGCCTCGAACAGGGGCAGGACGAAACGCGGGTCGGTCGCGTTCAGCAGGACGTCGCAGCCGTGCCGGACCAGCAGGTCACGGACGGCCCGCTGGTCCGAGGCGTCGACGGACGCCGCCGTGAAGCGGTCGTCGCCGTCGAGCGCCGCCACGGCCGCCGCCGCACGGGCGGGGTCGTAGTCGGCGACCACCATCGCCTCGAAGAACGGGCGCCGGGCCGCGATCCGGGTGATGGCGGTACCCACGCCACCGGCTCCCACGAGCAGTACACGCATGACAAGGCTCCTCTGTCGATATGTCGTCACAGGGGTGCGCACGCCTCACGAGGATCAAACGCGCCCCGGTGCCGTAAGGTCAATGGCGTTGGCATAAGGAGGTCCCGTGGCCAAACAGGTCGTCCCCGAGGAGAAGCGCCGGCGCCGCCGCCCCACCAAGAGCGGCACGCTCCTGTCCGAGGAACTCATCGTCGGTACGGCGCTGAGGCTGCTGCGCGAACACGGCTCGACCGGCCTCACCGCCCGCCGCCTCGGCCTCGCCCTCGACTGCGACCCCAGCGCCCTGTACCGGTACTTCCGGGGCATGGACGACCTGACGCTCGCGATCGGCGACGCCCTCATCGGCCAGGCCCTGCACGGCTGGCGCCCCACGGGCGACTGGCGCGCCGACCTGCACGCGGTGGGGCTGCGGATCTACGAGGCGTACGTCGCCCACCCCCAGGCCGCGCAGCTCACCGCGAGCCGCGTGACGGGGCGCGCGAACGAACTCGCCGCCGACGAAGCCGTGCTGGACATCCTGCGGCGGGCCGGGTTCCCGCTGGCGGAGACTGTGCGGATCTACCACGCGTTCATCGACCAGACCCTCGGGTTCGCGGCCCTCGACGCGGCGTCCCTGGCCCTGCCGCGCGCCTCCCAGCGGGCCGACGATGCCAAGTGGCAGTCCACGTACGCGCGCCTGCCGGCGGCCACGCACCCCCGGATCGCCGAGGCGGCGCCGCTCCTCACGACGCACATGGTGACCAGCGCCTATCCGACGGCGCTGGAGATGCTGCTGGACAGCGCCGAGGCGCGGCTCAGCGCAGGAAGGCGCGGGCGGTAGCGGTGACGGCCTCGGCGACGGCCGCGAGGGCGGGGGAGTCGAGTCTCCACTGCTGCCAGAACAGCGGTACGTCCAGCGGCAGTTCGGGCGCGAGGGACAGCAGCCGGCCGGCCGCGAACAGGGGCGCCGCCTGGACCTCGGGCACCATGCCCCAGCCGAGTCCGGCCGCGACCGCGTCGAGGTAGCCCTCGGAGGTCGGTACGGCGTGCCGCAGCGAACTCGCGCCGGCCCCGCCCAGCCTCCGGACGAAGGTGTCCTGGTGCTGGTCCTGCCGGTCGAAGACGACCACGGGGGCCTCGGTGAGGGACCGCGCGAACGGGCCGGTGAGGTGGCGGGCCGCGAAGTCGGGGCGGGCGGACGCGAGGTAGCGCATCGTGCCCAGCGGGCGGACCGAGCAGCCGGTGACCGGCTCGGCGGAGGCCGTCACCGCCGCCATCACCAGCCCCTCGCGCAGGAGCTGTGCCGTACGTGTCTCGTCCTCGCGGTGCAGTTCGAAGCTCAGGTGCGGTTCCTGCGGGACCTTGCCGAGCGCGGGCAGGAACCAGGTCGCCAAGGAGTCCGCGTTCACCGCGACGGACACCCGCGTCGCCTCGCCCTCGCCGCTCATGCCCAGCTCGGACCGCGTGTCGCGCTCCAGCCGGGCGAGCTGGCGCGCGAACCGTACGACGATCTCCCCGGACTCCGTCGGCCGTACCGGCTTGGTGCGCAGCAGGAGCACCCGCCCCGTCCGCTGCTCCAGCGCCTTCACGCGCTGGCTCACCGCCGACGGCGTCAGGTGCAGGGCCGAGGCCGCCGCGTCGAACGTGCCCTCGTCGACGACCGCGAGGAGCGTGCGCACCTGGTCCAGGGGAAGATCCGTCATCACGAGCGCTAATGATACGAAAGAATCTTTAGCTGTACGCGCGGTGATCGGCTTCGTAGCGTGGACGGCATGCTCCCAGCACTCACCGCCGCCGCGGCCGGTTTCGGCACCGGTCTGTCCCTGATCGTCGCCATCGGCGCCCAGAACGCGTTCGTCCTGCGCCAGGGCGTCCGCCGGGCCGCCGTCCTCCCCGTCGTCGCGATCTGCGCCCTGTCCGACGCCGCGCTCATCGCCCTCGGCGTCGGGGGAGTGGGGGCGCTGGTCGTGGCCTGGCCGGGGGTGGTGAGCGCCGTCGGGTGGATCGGGGGCGCGTTCCTGCTCTGCTACGGCGCGCTCGCCGCGCGGCGCGTGCTGTGGCCGCAGGGCGTGCTGGTGGCCGAGGGGGACGCGGCCGGGTCCGTGAAGCGCGCCGTGCTCACCTGTCTCGCGCTGACCTGGCTCAATCCCCACGTCTACCTGGACACCGTGTTCCTGCTCGGGTCCGTCGCCGCCGACCGGGGGTCCCTGCGGTGGGTGTTCGGGCTGGGCGCCGCGACCGCGAGCCTGTGCTGGTTCGCCGGGCTCGGGTTCGGTGCGCGGCTGCTCGGGCGGTTCCTGACGCGGCCGTCCGCCTGGCGCGTGCTGGACGGGGCCGTCGCCGTGACGATGATCGCACTGGGGGTCACGCTGATCGCCGGGAGCTGAGGGCCGTACGGTGGTCCCGGCGGCGATCGGTGTAACGGGCAGGCAGGTGTGCGTGGACACGAGTGAGGACAGCGCGGCGGTCTCGGAGCCCGTGCCGGTGCGCAAGGGGTGGCGCCGGTTCGCGATGGACACGAGGCCCTTGCGGCGGCCCGCGTACCGGCGGCTGTGGTCGTCGACGATCGTCACGGCCGTGGGGAGCCAGCTGACGGCCGTCGCCGTGCCGAAGCAGGTGTACGACATCACCGGGTCCTCGGCATGGGTGGGGTACGCGAGCCTCGCCGGGCTCGTGCCGATGGTGGTGTTCGCGTTGTGGGGCGGGGCCGTCGCCGACGCGATGGACCGGCGCAGGCTGTTGCTGGTCACGAACTCCGGGATCGCCGTCACCTCGCTGCTGTTCTGGGTGCAGGCGCTGTCCGGGATGGATTCCGTCGGCGTGCTGATGGTGCTGCTCGCCGTGCAGCAGGCGTTCTTCGGGCTCAACTCCCCCGCGCGCAACGCGTCCATCGCCCGGCTGGTGCCCGCGCAGGAACTGGCGGCGGCCAACGCGCTGGGGTCGACCGTCATGCAGACCGGGCTCGTCGCCGGGCCCTTGCTGGCGGGGGCGCTGATTCCCGTCGTCGGCCTGCCCGAGCTGTATCTGATCGACGCCGTCGCTCTGTGCGTGACCGTGTGGGCCGTCTACCGGTTGCCCGCGCTGCCGCCGCTCGGCGGGGGCGGGAGCCGGCGGGCCGGGGTGCGGGAGATCGCCGAGGGGTTCCGGTACATCTCGCGGCACAAGGTGCTGCTGCTGTCGTTCCTCGCCGATGTCATCGCCATGGTGTTCGGGATGCCCCGGGCCCTGTTCCCGCAGCTCGCGGCCGAGACGTACGCGCCGTACGGGGAAGGGCTCGCGCTGGGGCTGCTGTTCGCGGCGATCCCCATCGGGGCGGTGCTGGGCGGGCTGTTCTCCGGGACGTTCTCCCGGGTCCGGCGGCACGGCGCGATGGTGATCGGGGCGGTGGTCGCCTGGGGCGCCGCCATCGCCCTGGTGGGGGTCAGCCTCAACCTGTGGTTCTCGGTGGCGTTCCTGATCGTCGCCGGGGTCGCGGACATGGTGTCCATGGTCTTCCGGGGCGCGATCCTGCTGTCCGCCGCGACCGACGAGATGCGGGGGCGGATGCAGGGGGTGTTCACGGTGGTGGTCGCCGGGGGACCCCGGCTCGCGGACGTCCTGCACGGCACGGCCGGAGCCGCGTTCGGTCCGAGGGCGGCCGTCGCCGGGGGCGGGGTGCTGGTCGTGGTGGTGATGCTGGGGATCGCCGCGGCCGTTCCGGCCCTGCGGAGATACCGCATCTGACCTACAGCGTCCCCCTCTTGTGCGCCTCCAGCAGTTTCCCCCTCGTCATCTCCAGCCGGTGCGCCAGGATCTCCGCCACCAGCCGCACCAGCGGCAGACCCAGCGTCGGGTCCTGCTCGCACAGGCGCAGTACCGGTTCCGCCTGGAACTCGTAGGCCCGCACCGGGCTGAACGCCTCCGCGCCGAAGTCCCACTCGTACGGGGGGAACAGCCAGGACCAGCCCAGGAGGTCGCCGGAGCCGAGGCTCGCGACCGTGACGCGCTGCTGGGAGGTGACCTGCTGGTCGAGGCTCACCGCTCCGGAGCGGATGACCCAGAAGCGGTCGGCTCGGCCGCCGGCCTCGAAGATGCGGGTGTCCTCGGGGAAGGAGACCTCCTCGGCGAGGGTGAGCAGGTGTTCGCGCTGGGGCGGGGCGAGGGCGGTCAGGAGTTTGGTCGCTCTGGTCATGGCGCGGGGCTCCTCGGCGCGGGGCTGGTCGGACCCTCTGGGGGGTTCCTGCGTTCCATTGGAGCGTGCCCGGGCGGCCAGGGCACCTCGGCGGGTGTGAAGAAAGGGGAAAGCCCTGGCTGGACGGGGGAAGCCAGCCAGGGCTGTCACACGGTGATGTCCGGAGGAGCAGTGCTTCGACTCCGTGCACCCCGTATGTATGAACCGTAAACCATCGCGGGAGATTTCGCGTAGCCCCAAGCGGGTTGAGTGACCCGTTTCACTTTCATCTTTCCGGGGAACCGCCCCAAGTGGGCCGGTCTCAAAGGAAGTTCACAGGTTCGCTCAGGCCGCCAGCTCCCCCGACTCGGCCTTCACCGGCGCCCCCAGCGGACGCGCGAGCCCCACGACCGCCTCGTCGAGCCGCTGGAGATGACGCAGCACGCGGTCGGTGACCCGCCCGTACCGGGGCGTGCCGTACCGCCCCGGCCGCAGCAGCGACGCGATGCTCGCCCCCGTACGGACGGCCGCGCCCTCGCCCCGCACATGCGCGGCGACCGCCCCGATGTTCGCCACGATCCGCTCACCCGCCCCGCGCAGCCGGGGATCGGCGGCGATGGACGGGTGCGTCGGCAGCAGCTCGGCCGTCGCCGCCAGCGAACGCGCGTGGTACGCGCACGTCTCCAGCAGCGCCACGACGTACCGCGCCGTGTTCTTGCGGCTGCGCAGCGGCGACACCGGATGCGTCAGGGGCTGCGTCGCGGCCAGCAGGTCGGCGAGCGCCTGGTCGAGCTCGCGGGCCCGCTCCAGCAGGTCGTCCGCCCGCGCGCCGCTGAGCTGGTCCAGGGCGCCGGAGGTGACGTCCGCGAGGTGCTCCAGGACGGCTCCGAGGAGTTCGTCGGTACGCCGGTCCGTGTGCACCGGCAGCACCAGCGCCGCCGCGATCACCCCGCAGGCCGCGCCCAGCGCCGTCTCCTCGATCCGCAGGACCAGCACCGAGAGGCTGTAGGTGTGCAGCAGCGTGTACAGGACGCCGAGCGCGGCCGTCACGAAGAACGACATCAGCGTGTACGACAGGGGCGCGGTGTAGAACATCGCGAACACGCAGAGCAGGACCAGCGCGAACGCCGTCCACGTGTGCTGTCCGACCAGCCCGGCGAGCACCAGCCCCGCCGCCACGCCGAGGACCGTACCCAGCAGCCGCCGGTAGCCCTTGACCAGGATCTCGCCGGTCGACGCGGTGTTCAGGAAGACGATCCAGCAGGTCAGGACGGCCCAGTACCAGCGCTGCGAGGACAGGAACTCGCCGCCGACGATCGCCAGCGAGGAGCCCACGGCGACCTGGAGCGCCGCCCGGGTCGTCGGCCGGGCCAGGCCCGTCTCCTCCGGCTCCGGCTCGGCATCCAGCGCCGCGTCCTCCGCGTCCAGCTCCTCCCGGGAGCGGGCCGTCTCCGCCGTGTCGTCGGCGTCGTCCTGCGGGCCGTCCAGCACGATCCGCAGGCCCAGGACCGCGCGGGCCGCCTCTCCCATGCCCCGGAAGACGTCCTGCACGGCCGGCGGCCCCGCCGGGAGGTTCTCCTCGTCGCGGTAGCCGAGGAGGCGGTTGCGCAGGAACGACCGCGAGGCCCCGGCCGCCTCCGGCTCGCGCACGAGCAGGCGCAGCGCGGACAGGTCCCGGCGCAGGGTGTCCCGCGCGGCGTCCCGGACCAGGAGCTCGCCGCCCTCGGGGACGGGCGCGCCGGGGAGGTGCAGGGTGAGCGTGTCCGCGCGTTCGGCGCTGCGGGCGGTCAGCAGGAGCAGGCCGAGGCGCTCGGCGGTGATCTCCGCGTCCGCGATCCGGCGCTGGACCAGCCGGGCCGACGCCTCGTCCGGGGTGCCCTCCTCCAGACGGCTCTGGATCATCAGCGCCGACTCGTGCAGGCGCGCGGTGCGCTCACGCAGATGCTCCAGCGCCTTCTCGACGTCCTCGGGGCCCGCGTCCAGCAGCTCCAGCTGCGCGTCCAGGAGCTGCGCGAGGCGGGCGCGGAACGCCCTGCGCAGGCGGTGGAAGATACCGGCCGAGGTCTGCGGGACGAGGACGAACCGCGCGACCGCGCTGCACGCGAACGCCACGGCGACCGTGCCGAGGAACCCGGGCAGACTCCCGGCACGCACGCCGACGAACAGGGCGACGAAGTGGGTCTGGAACGCGATCATGCCGAGCGCGTGACCCCGGTCGCCGAACCGCCTCCCGTACACCGCGCCGAAGATCAGCACGACGAAGAACACGTCCCCGACGACCACCAGCGAGTGCAGCAGCGTCGCCAGCGCGACCGACGCGGCGGCCACCGGCAGGCCCAGCGCCAGCGTCACCCCCTGCGGGCCGCGCCGCTTCTCCTGGATCGCGAACGTCGCGACCATCGCGGTGATCGCCCCCGCGACCAGATGCGACACGCCCACCCCGAACGGCGCCAGCACCGCGAGCGTCAACGCGATCGCCCCGGTCGTCCTGAGCCCCGCCGCGAGCCGCAACAGCCCCGGATCGGAGGCCGAGACCCTGTCCCACACCCGCCTGACCACTGTGTTCACGCGGCGTACTTTATGCGGGGCGGGTGAGGGCCGGGGGAGTCGTGGGGAGGGGCGGTCAGTCTCCCTTCGCCCCCTTCACCTGTTCCGCCACCTGCTGCGCCGTCAGATACGTGTCCGTGTACTCGAAGTCGCTCATCCGGGCCGGCCTGCGGTACTGGAAGCCCGTGCGGACGAAATCGTCGCCCGCGACGGCGTTGAGGGTCCAGTTCGTCAGGACGCGGACCTTCGCGACGTTCGTGCGCAGCGCCGACCAGTGGTAGCCCCGCGCGACCGCCTGCGCGGGCAGGCCCCGCAGCTCCACGCCCATCGGCTTGGACACCGCGTCCGTGCCGCCGAGGTCGACGACCAGGCCGAGGTCCTTGTGCTTGTACGGCTTGGCCGGCAGCCCCCGCAACGTGGCGATGACGTTGTCCGCGACGACCTTGCCCTGCCGCATCGCGTGCTGCGCGGTCGGCGGGCAGATCGCGCCGTCCTCGCCCTTGGCCAGGTCGGGCACGGCCGCCGCGTCCCCGAGGGCGAACACCCCGTCGTGCCCCGGGAGCGACATCTGAGGCGTCACGGCGAGCCGTCCGCGCACCGTCTCCGCGCCGAGCGTCCCGATGAGGGGGCTCGCGGCGACCCCGGCGGTCCAGATCAGCGTGCGCGTCGGGATCACCCGGCCGTCCGTGAAGGTGACCTCCTCGGCCCCGGCCTTCTCGATGGACACGCCGAGCGAGATCTCGACGCCCCGCTTGCGCAGCACCTCCTGCGCGCTGGACCCGAGCTTGTCACCGAGCTCCGGCATCAACTTGGGCGCGATGTCGATGAGATGCCACTTGATCAGCTTCGGGTCCAGGCGCGGATAGCGCTTGACGGCGTTGCGGGTCAGCAGCTGGAGGCAGGCGGCCGTCTCGGTGCCCGCGTACCCGCCGCCGACGACCACGAACTGGAGCCGGGAGGCCCGCTCGGCGGGGTCGTCGCTGGCGTCGGCCAGATCGAGCTGCGCGATGACGTGGTCACGGACGTACGCGGCCTCGGAGAGCGTCTTCATGCCGATCGCGTGGTCGGTGAGGCCGGGGATGTCGAACGTGCGGGTCACACTGCCGGGCGCGAGGACGAGGTAGTCGTACGGCTCGTTCACCAGCTGCCCGGTGATCGTGCGGACCACGCACACCTTGGACTTGAGGTCGACGCCGATCGCGCCGCCCGGGATGATCCGGGTCCGGTACCTGCTGCTGCGGCGCAGCGACACGGCGATCGACTGCGGGGTCAGCACACCCGACGCCACCTGCGGCAGCAGCGGCAGGTACAGCTGGTAGGCGAACGGCGTCACCAGGGTGATGTCCGCCTCGCCCGGGGACAGGCCCCGCTCCAGCCGCCGGACGCATCCCACGCCAGCGAAACCCGCACCGACCACCAGGATCCTGGGTCGATCCACGTCGACCTCCCTTTCTACGGCACCACACCGATCCCACCGTGCCGGGAGCGCTCGCGCCAGCCGGGAGAGGCAAGTTGACGACCCCAGCCCGATAGTCACATTGCCATACCCCCGTCACACGGTTCCATGCGTGCCGTACGGCACGCCCCCGCGCCGCGTCAGGGCGGCTCCGGGCGGGTATGGGGGAGCTGTACGGACGGCGGCTGGCGGCCGTCCACGGGGTGAAAGGGAGGGAGCCGTGTTGACCAGCGAGAGAATCTGGACGTACGGGCCGCAGACCGGCCGTACCGAGGGCCGGGCACTGACCGGCTACACCGTCGTCGCGACCGACGGCACCGTGGGCCGCGTGGAGCGCGAGGCCGCACCCCAGGGCCTGTGCCACCTCGTCGTCGAGACCGGCATGTGGGTCTTCGGCCGCAGCGCGGTCGTCCCGGCGGGCACGGTCGCCGGCATCGACGACACGGGCCGGCGCGTCCTGCTGACCTGCACCCGCGACGAGGTGAAGGCCGCGCCGCGCTTCCGCACCGACAGCGAGACACGCGACCCCGGCTACCTGGCGACCGTCGGCGCCTACTATCTGCGCCTCACCCCGCGCGGCACCGCGCCCGCGTAGCGCTCAGCGGAACACGTCGTCCGCGTCGTCCCAGCTCAGCGACTCCGGCGGGCTGTAGCGGGGGATCGGCGCGCGGGCCTGGTACATCGCCTCGATCTCCGCCGACCAGTGCGCGGTGATCGAGTCCCGGCGCAGCTTCATCGACGGCGTCAGCAGCCCGCCCGCCTGGTCGAAGGCGCGCGGCAGGATCCGGAAGACACGGATCGACTCGGAGCGGGACACGGCGCTGTTGGCGGCGGCCACGGCACGGCCGATCTCCTCGCGCAGCGCGTTCTCCTCGCGCGCCTCACGGCTCGGCACGTCCCCCTGGAGGGCGAGCCGGGCCCGCCAGTGCGCCAGGAACTGCGGGTCCAGGGTGATGAGCGCGCCGACACAGGGCCGGTTGTCGCCGACCACGACCGCCTGGTGGACCAACGGGTGCATGCGCAGCCGCTGTTCGAGGAGCGTCGGCGCGACGGACTTGCCGCTGGTCGTGACGATGACGTCCTTCTTGCGGCCGGTGATCGTCAGATAGCCGTCCGAGTCGAGGTGCCCGAGGTCGCCGGTGGCCAGCCAGCCGCCGCGCAGCACCGCCCGGGTCGCCGCCTCGTCGCCGACGTACCCCTGGAACACCGACGGGCCGTGCACCAGGATCTCCCCGTCGTCGGCGACCCGGACGTCCATGCCGGGCAGCGCCTGGCCGACCGTGCCCGACTTCTCGCGGCCCAGCGGCTGCATGGTGACACCGCCGCCGGTCTCGGTGAGGCCGTAGCCGTCGTGGACGTAGATGCCGATGCCCTCGTAGAAGAGGGACAGGTCGCGGTGCAGGGTGGAGCCGCCGGAGGTGGCGCGGCGGACCCGGCCGCCGAGCGCGGCGCGCAGTCTGCGGTAGACGGTCCGCTCGAAGACGGCGTGCTGCATCCGCAGGTCGAAGCCGGGACCCGTGCCCCGGCCGAGGCGCTGGCGCTCCACGGCCGTCGCGAACTCCCGCGCGGTCTGCGCCGCCCGCTCGAACAGCCCGCCCCTGCCGCTCTGCTGGGCCGTGAGCAGGAACCCCTTGTAGATCTTCTCGAACACCGACGGCACCGCGTACAGGTACGTCGGCCGGAAGGAGCGCAGCGCCGCCGTGATCGCCGCCTCGCTCATGTCCGGCTCGTGCCCCATGACGAAGCCGCCGCGTATGCACAGGCCCTGCACCATCAGCCCGTACACGTGCGAGAACGGCAGGAACGCGAGGACGGCGGGACGCTCGCCCGGCGCCGCGACCGTGTGCCCCCACCCGGCGAGCAGCGTGTCGCAGGGGCTCGCGAGGCCCGCGTGGCTCAGCGCGCAGCCCAGCGGGCGCCCCGAGGTGCCGGAGGTGTAGACGATCGCCGCCGTCGAGTCCGGGAACACGATCCGGCGCAGCGACTCGACCGTCGTCACCGGCACCGACTCGCCCGCCGCCGCGAGCTGTTCGAGGGCGCCCGCGTCCAACTGCCAGACGTGCCGCAGCCCGTCGAGCCCCGCGCACACCGAACCGACCGTCATCACGGTCGCCTCGTCCTCCACGACCACCCCGACACAGCCCGAGTCCCGCAGGATCCACTCCACCTGGTCCCGCGACGACGTCGGGTACACCGGCACGATCTCCGCGCCCACCGTCCACAGCGCGTAGCTCAGCACCGTCCACTCGTAGCGGGTGCGCGCCATCACCGCGACCCGGTGGCCCGGCGAGATCCCCGAGGCGACGAACCCGCGCGCCAGCGCCACCACTTCGTCCCGCAGCCGGGCGGCGCTCACCTCCTCCCACACCTCGGGGCCGCCCGCCGGACGCCGCGCCAGCACCGCGCGTCCGGGGGTGCGCTGCGCCGCGTCGAAGACGCTGTCGGCGAGTCCTCCGGTCAGGGGTGAGAGGGGTGGGGGAGCGACCGTGACGTCGCGCATGCACTGGCTCCTGACACGTACGGACTGCGGGGCTCGAATCTAGCCCAGTCACCGGCGCTTTTGACCTCGAACGCACAAGGAAACAGCACTGATCGACGACATCGCCACCACTTCTTCCACCTGTTTTCCACCGCTCTTCCGGCTGGCCTTTTCAGGTGGCATAACCCGGACGATCACGGGTATGCGAGGTGCTCGTGTTGCACGGATGGAGCAACGCCCCCACCGTGGAAGTGACGCGGAAGCGAACGGCAGTCACGCTCCGTGGAGCAGACTCGGTGAGGAGCCAACGACGATGAAGACCGCCGCTCCCTGCACCTACCACCTCGACGTCGACGTCAGCCCCGAACGGGCCGGACAGGTCCGGCGCATCCTCGCCGCGCACCTGCGGCACTGGGGCCTGGAGACGCTGGTGGAACCCGTCGGGGAAGGCGCCGAGCTGCTGCTCAACGCCATCGACCGGCACGCCGTCGACAAACGCGCGGCGATCGAGATGTGGTGGAACGGCCACCACCTCATCACCGCCGTCGCCGAGCACGACCCCGATCTGCGCCCCGACCAGGACCTGCGCACCTGCCTCACCCACCTCGCCGCCACCAGCGACGGCTGGGGCTGCTGCGCCACGGCCGGCGGCGCCAAGGTCATCTGGTTCAGCCGCCGCGCCCGCACGGGCAGACACGCCGTACTCATCCCGGTACGTCCCATCCCCAGCCTGCGCACGAGCCTGGACCTGCCCCGGGCGACCCCGGCCTAGCCCTGCCGCTCCACCACCGTGAACTGGGCCCCGTCCGGATCGCGCAGGACGACGTGCTCCGCCGACTTCGTCAGGACGCTCCCGCCGTGCCGCTCCGCCGCACGCGCGCACGCGGCGACGTCCTCGGCCCGGAAATGGACCTGCCAGTGCGGCCGTACCGTCGGATCGGGCGCCGCCTCCAGGGCGCCGGAGCCGATGCGGGCCACCACCGCGCCCCGGCTGCGCAGCACGACCTCACCGTCCTCGTAGTGCACCTCGCAGGAGCCCGGAAGGTCCGACGCCCAGTCCAGGACCTCGCCGTAGAAGATCGCCGAGGCGAACGCGTCCCGCGTGTGCAGGCGCACCAGGGCGGGGGCCGCGCGGCGCCACAGGTCCCAGTCGCCGAACAGTTCGCCCTCCCAGATGCCGAACGCGGCGCCGTCCCGGTCGGCCAGCAGCGCCGCGCGGCCCGGAGGCAGCGACACCGGGCCCACCGCGACCGTGCCGCCCCGCTCCCGGACCCGGCCCACCGCCTCGTCCGCGCCGATCACCGCGAAGTACGGCGTCCACGCCACCGCCATCTGCCACATCGCCGCCACCCCCGCGACCCCGGCCACCGGCACGCCGCCCGCCGAGGCGACCCGGAAGTGGTCGCCCAGGGAGCCCTGGCGCCACTCCCAGCCGAACACGGCTGTGTAGAACTCCTGGGTGGCCGCCAGGTCGCGGGTGGTCAGGCTGACCCAGCAGGGCGCCCCGAACACGGAGCGGGTGGTGACGACCTCGGGACGTGGGTTCATGACGATCTCCGGTACGGCGGTCGGGGGGCAGGTCCAGTGTCGTGCGCACCGAGTGCCGACCGCCTCTTGACTCACCCTTGAGGCTGTTACCTCTGCTAAAGAGATAATCTGCTCGTATGGACGACGAGACGTTTCCCCAGGAACTCGCCGACGCGATCACCGGCGTCCAGCGGCTCCTGCGCCGCAGGCTGCGCGCCGGGCTCACCGTCCCGAGGCTGCGCGGCGGCGAGGCCGAACTCCTGCGCCTGGTCGACACCCGGCCCGGCATCGGCGTCACCGAAGCCGCCAAGGAACTGCTCCTCGCGGGCAACTCCGTCTCCACCCTCGTCAACCGGCTCGTGCGGGAGGGCTACCTGATCCGCGAGACCGACCCCGCCGACCGGCGCGCCGCACGCCTCAGGCTCACCGAGGCCGCCGAACTCCGGCTGAGGGACTGGCGGGCACGGCGCGCGGAACTCGTCGAGCGGGAGGTCGCCCGCCTCGACGCGGACGACCGGGCGGCGCTGAGAGCGGCGCTGCCCGCGCTGCGGACGCTCGCCGTACAGCTCCAGCAGGAAACCCTCCAGCAGGAAACCCTTCAGCAGGAAACCCTCCAGCAGGAAACCCCTCAGCAGGAAACCGAAGAGTCCCAGGAGGAGAACCCGTCATGACCGACGCCGTCACCTGCACCGGACTCGCCTACTCCTTCGGGGACACCCGGGCCGTCGACGGGCTCGACCTCACCGTCGCCGAGGGCGAGGTCTTCGGCCTCCTCGGGCCCAACGGCGCGGGCAAGACCACCGCCATCCGCTGCCTCACCACCCTGCTGCCGGTCCCCGCGGGCATGGTCCGTGTCTTCGGGCACGACGCCGCCGACGACCGCATGGCCGTACGCCGCCTCCTCGGCTACGTCCCCCAGCAACTGTCCGCCGACGCCGGGCTCACCGGGCGCGAGAACGTGTCCCTGTTCGCCCGCGTCTTCTACGTACCCCGCCGCGAGCGCCCTGAGCGCGTCGGGCAGGCGCTGGCCGCCGTCGGGCTCACCGACGCCGCCGAGCGGCTCGCCGGGACGTACTCCGGCGGCATGGTCAGGCGCCTCGAACTCGCCCAGGCACTCGTCAGCGCGCCCCGGCTGCTCATCCTCGACGAACCCACCATCGGCCTCGACCCCATCGCCCGCACCGGCGTCTGGGAGCACATCGGCGCCGTGCGCGAGGCGACCGGGATGACCGTCCTCGTCACCACCCACTACATGGACGAGGCCGACCACTACTGCGACCGCGTCGGACTCATGCACCACGGCCGGGTGCGCGCGCTCGGCACGCCCGGGGACCTGCGCGCGGGCCTCGCCGCCCGGCGGGGCACCGAACAGCTGCCCAGCCTGGAGGACGTCTTCCGCGACGTCGCCGGCGGCTTTCTCGACGAGAACTCAGGAGACTTCCGAGATGTCCGAAGCACCCGCCGCACCGCTCAGCGCGTCGGCTGACATATCCCTCCTCGTCAAACCCCCCGCCCCGCGCGCCGGTTGGCGGCTCGTGCCCGCGCGGGCCGGCGCGATGTGCGTCGTCGAACTCCAGAAACTCCGGCACGACCGCACCGAGTTGTACACCCGCGCCGTGCAACCCGCCCTGTGGCTGCTGATCTTCGGGCAGACGTTCACCCGCATCCGCGCGATCCCCACCGGGGGCATCCCGTACGTCGACTACCTCGCGCCCGGGATCATCGCCCAGTCCGCCATGTTCATCGCGATCTTCTACGGCATCCAGATCATCTGGGAGCGCGACGCGGGCGTCCTCAACAAGCTCCTCGTCACGCCGACGCCGCGCGCCGCCCTCATCACCGGCAAGGCGTTCGCCGCGGGCGTGAAGTCGGTGGTCCAGGCCGTCGTCGTCATCGTCATCGCGGCGCTCCTCGGGGTCGCGCTCACCTGGAACCCGCTGAAGCTGCTCGGCGTGCTCGCGGTCGTCGTCCTCGGGTCCGCGTTCTTCTCCTGCCTGTCCATGACCATCGCCGGGATCGTCCTCAGCCGCGACCGGCTCATGGGGATCGGGCAGGCGATCACCATGCCGCTGTTCTTCGGCTCCAACGCGCTCTACCCCGTCTCCGTCATGCCCGGCTGGCTCCGGTCCGTCAGCGCGTTCAACCCCCTCAGCTACGAAGTGAACGCCCTGCGCGGTCTCCTGATCGGTACGCCGGCCCATCTCGCCGCCGACTTCGGGGTGCTCGCGCTCGCCGCCGCGCTCGGGGTCGCCGCGTCCTCCGCGCTGCTCGGCCGGCTCGCCCGGTGACGTGATGTGCGGCACGTTTGCACAAGGCGTCACCTCGGACGTTCTGATATTTCCGCTGGGCACGGCTTGATCACCGATCAAAAGGGACGATGTCCCAGGCCACGGCGCATTCCGCTCATTTGACAGTGCGCTCGGGCCACGGATAGGACTCAGCCGGTGGACGTCGGGAGGTGGGCCGTGTACGAGCCGAACGTGGTCGGAGACTGGCAGGAGTACGAGGCGTACTCCGGTCTGCGTCTGCGCGTGAACCGGCTGGAGCGCGCGGAGCCCCCGCGGGGCCGCGACGACGCCGCCGACGGCCTCACGTACTTCCGGCTCCGCGTGGTCGTGGAGAACCGCGGCGAGTCCAAGTACTGCATCCACCTGGAGGACGGCCAGATCGACGTCCGCCTCGGCCCCGACGGCGAGAGCGCCTTCGTCGACTGGCGCAACTCCCAGTTCGTCGAGGGCTTCGACGTCTACCCCCTGCGCCGGGTGACAGCGGTCCTGCACGCGGCCGGCCCGGAACCCTCCCTGGACCGCATCGACATCCAGGTCCAGCTCCGCGTGGACGACGAATGGACCGAACGCCGGTTGTGGACAGGCGCGTTGGACCTCTGCGAGGAACGCGTCGGCGCGGCCCCCGCCGCGGGCCGCGAGAGCGAACTGTCCCGCCAGGTCAGCAACTACCTCCGCGACCAGACGGAGGCGGGGGACGGCACGGCGTGAGTTCGGCCCGGCGGCCTTGAGGCAGGGGACGGCGAGCGGGCTCCGAGGGGCGGGCCGTGGTGGAGGCATCGAGACTGTCCGCCGGCGCTGCCGAGTGGCTGACCGGGCGCAGTCCGCGACGCGGCGACCGCGCCTGAGGACGAGACACGGGGGAAGGGGGCGCCGGGCTGGAGCCGGTGGGTTCCTTCGGCTCGCGGCGCGAATCGCCTGCGGGAAGGCGCTGTCCGAAGCCGCCCGGGAGCGGCGGCGATCGTGCGGCGGGTCGTACGACAGCCCCGGGGCAAGCCCTACCGCGTGCTCCGAGGGCTGACGGCTGGACCGCGGCAGAGGACCCGGATACGGGCCGGGCCGCCGCCCGCCTGGGTGGGGCGGTCTGTGCGGGGTGAGACCGTGATGCCGCCGCCGACCCTGCTCGCGCGCCCCGGTTCCCGACCGTGCGGGGTGAGACCGTGACGCCGCCGCACCCCGGAGGGCTCAGTGGGGGATGCCGTCGATCAGGTCTCGGGCGCCCTGGCGGAGGAGGGCCACCGCCACGGAGGTGCCGAGGGTCGCCGGGTCCAGGGGGCCGGCCCATTCGTGGGCGTTGAGGCGGGTCTTGCCGTCCGGGGTGAAGACGCAGGCGCGCAGGGAGAGTTCGCCGGTGCGGTCGACCTGGGCGTAGCCGGCGATGGGGCTGTTGCAGTGGCCCTGGAGGACGTGGAGGAACATGCGTTCCGCCGTGGCCTCGCGGTGGGTCGAGGGGTCGCCGAGGGCGCTGACCGTGTCGATCAGGGCCGTGTCGCCCTCGCGGCATTGGAGGGCGAGGATGCCCGCGCCGATGGGCGGCATCATCGCCTCGGGGGAGAGGATCTCGGTGATGACGTCGGTACGGTCGATGCGCTCCAGGCCCGAGACCGCGAGGAGCAGCGCGTCGGCCTCGCCCGCGGCGAGCTTCTCCAGGCGCCGGTTCGCGTTGCCCCGGAACGGCACGCACTCCAAGTGCGGGTGGGTTGCCGCGAGTTGGGCGATGCGGCGGACCGAGGAGGTGCCGATGCGGGTGCCGTCGGGCAGCTCGTCCAGGGTCAGGCCACCGGGGTGGATCAGCGCGTCGCGGATGTCGTCGCGCTTGAGGAACGCGGCGAACACGGTTCCGGCGGGCAGCGGCCGGTCCGCCGGGACGTCCTTCACGCAGTGGACGGCGAGATCCGCCTCCCCGGCGAGCAGCGCGGCGTCGACCTCTTTGGTGAACGCGCCCTTGCCCTCGACCTGCGCCAGGTCGCCCAGCCACTTGTCACCGGTCGTCTTCACCGGCACGACCTCGGTGCGCGTCCCGGGATACAGGGCGCCCAACTCGGCGCGCACCCGCTCCACTTGGGCCAGGGCCATGGGCGAGTCGCGGGAGACGATACGGATCAGTTCGGGTACCGACATGTGAGACACGATAGACCCTCCCGGCCGCCCCACGGACACCGCGGGCCCCCGTCCGGCCGGGCCTCGACCGTCCCCCGAACCCGGTTGGACCCGGATTCGAGGGACTCTCCGTCAGCTCACGCGTTGGGGTCGAACGGGATGCCCGAGGGCTTCGCCTTCGTCAGGTGGGCGGCGAAGTTCGCGTCCTTGAGCCCGAAGTTGGCGGACCCGAAGTCGTACGCGCTCAGCTTGTCCCGCAGCCCCGCCGGGTACCCGTTCCAGCCGACCAGCGGCGGGTACTGCCAGGTGTGCTTGTCGTTCTCCGGCGGCTCGTCGTTCGTGCCCGCCAGCCGGAAGCAGTGCGTGCTGATGCCGTCCTTGTGGTAGACGACCTTCGCGTGCGTCCCGTCGAACCGCACCGAGGACGCCGGACTGACCGTGAACGAGCCGTGGTTGGACGTCGCGACGTACTGGACCGTGCCGTTCTGCACCCAGACCACGACGTGTTCCCAGTCGTGCCGGTGCCCGCCGATGCTGCTGTTGGCGAGGGCCTGGTCCTTCTCGAAGTACAGGCCGTACATGTACGCGCACCAGCCGTTGTTGCACTTGGCGCGCGAGTAGCTGTTCGTGTTGTCCAGGTCCGACGCGTCGTGGCAGTCGCCGCTGAGCGAACCCGTCGGGTTCAGACCGCCGTTGACCGTCCCGTCGGGGCCGATCGCGGGGGTCGAGTAGCAGCCGTCGGTGTCGTAGTCGAACGCCGGCAGGTACGTCAGCTCGGCGGCGTCCGCGTTCTGCGGCAGCGCCTTCGGCGGAGCGGCGTACGCGGCCGTCGGGACGGCGAGCACGAGCGCGCCGGCGAGTGCCGACACGGTGAGCCATCTGCGGCGGCCCGACGGGGACTTGGGTGACGACAAGGCGTCCTCCGGGTGGGGGAGAGGGGGAGAGGGGGAGCGCGGGGGGCAGCTCAGCTTCCCCGCTTTTCCCACCCCCGCCAAGAGGTCATGCACATATCAGAAGTGAAGTATCGGCGAAGACTTGGCTGTTGGGAGACGGTTGTCACCACACGCACGGCAGCTCCGCGGTCACCACCGTCGGACCCCCGGCCGGACTGGCGATCGTGACCGTCCCGTCCAGCGCCGCGACCCTCCTGCGCATCCCGGTCAGCCCCGACCCCGCGTGATCGTCCGCGCCGCCCTTGCCCGCGTCGCGGATCTCGACCACCAGCCCCCGCCTCGTCCGCGCCAGCCCCACCCGTGCGTGGCCGGCGCCGCTGTGCTTCGCGACGTTCGTCAGGGACTCGGCGACCACGAAGTACGCCGCCGCCTCCACCGCGGCGGGCGGCCGTACGGCGTCGTCCAGACCCTCGGCGCGCACGTCGACCGTCAGCCCGCTGCTCCCCGCGAGCGCGCGTACGGCGCCCACCAGACCCCGGTCCGTGAGGATCGGCGGGTGGATGCCCCGGACGACGTGCCGCAGCTCGGCGAGGGCCTCCTCCGCCTGGCCCAGCGCGTCGTCCAGCAGCGCGCGCGCCTTCTCCGGGTCCGCCTCGTACGCCCGCTGCGCCAGCCCGATCCGCATCGACAGGGCGACCAGGCGGGCCTGGGCCCCGTCGTGCAGGTCCCGTTCGATACGGCGCAGTTCGGCGCCGTGCGCGGCGACCGCGTCGGCCCGTGTCGTCGTCAGCTCCGTCACCCGCGCCTCCAGGAGCGCTTCCGGCGAAGGGCGCAGCAGGGCCGCCGACCAGCTCGCCTCCAGGTCGGCCAGCTTCGTGATGAGCGGCAGGACCAGGGCGCGTCGGCGCAGGACGCCGCACCGGACGCCGTCCACGACCAGGCCGACCGGCCACAGCGGGACCATCAGCAGGGCCGCCCAGCCGTACGCGTACTGCGCGGCCATCCACAGCAGGTCCTTGCCGGTGCCAGGGTCCCGTACGGCGGTCCTGACGCGGTCCGCGAGCGGGCCCGTGACCGGGCGGTACGCCTCCGGGATCGGCCGGCCCGTCCACTTCGCCGTCAGCGCCCGCTTGGCGCCCGCGATCCGGCGGATGATCAGCACCGTCTCCGGGAGCATCCAGACGCCGATCACCGCGACGACGCAGACGGCCGTGATCAGCAGGACCGTGATGAACAGGTACGACAGGAACGCCACGACCGCGGCGAGGGCGAGGTGGGCCGAGGCGCGGGCGGCCTGGCGGAGGGTCGCGAGCATGGGAGTCCCGGGTTGATATTGCTTGAGTTAGGCAAGCATATGGGTGTTGCTTGAGTCCAGCAAGGCGAAGGACGGCGTAAGTTACTTGAGTTACGCAACAACAGGGTAAAGTGAGGCGCATGCCGACCGAACCGCTCCCCGCCTCCGCCACCCCCGAGGTCATCGAGATCGAGCGGGCGCTCACCCGCATCACCTACCTGAGCACCCGCGCCCGCCAGCACGACCGGCTGATGGCCGTCGCGGGCGTCCCCCTCGACCGCGCGGCCGTCGCCCTGCTGCGCCAGGTCGCCGACTCCGACCCGCTGCGCCCCGGCGAACTGGCCCAGCGGCTCGGCGTCGAGGCGTCGCACGTCACGCGGACCGTCCAGCAGCTCCAGAAGTCCGGGTACGTCACCCGCGTACCGGACCCGCGGGACGGCCGCGCGCAGCGCATCCAGCTCACGGAGGCCGGGGAGGGGGCCGTCGGCCGGATCCGGGCGGCGAGCCAGCGCGGGATGCAGCTCGCGCTGGCGGAGTGGACGCCGCAGGAGCTGGAACAGCTCGCCGGGCTCTTCCACCGGATGGTCGACGACTTCCTCGCGTACTCGGTCGAGGAGGACACCGAACCCGCCACGGCCTGACCGGAAGTGGTCAAGTAGCATCGCGCGCAACCCCACTTGAAGGAGGGACTGGCCATGAGCCGCGCCCCCGAGACCGGCGACGTCGTCGACGATTTCTCCCTGCCGGACGAGACCGGAACCGTCCGTAGCCTCACCGAGCTGCTCGCCGACGGCCCGGTCGTCCTCTTCTTCTACCCCGGCGCCCTGACGCCCGGCTGCACCGCCGAGGCCTGCCACTTCCGCGACCTCGCCGCCGAGTTCAAGGCGGTCGGCGCGCGCCCGGTCGGGATCAGCGGCGACACCGTCGACAAGCAGAACGAGTTCGTCGGCAAGCACACGCTGGGCATGCCGCTGCTGTCCGACGAGGACGGCACCGTCCGGGAGAAGTTCGGTGTGAAGCGCGGGTTCGCGCTCATGGCCACCAAGCGGGTCACGTTCGTCATCGGGCAGGACCGCAGGATCCTGGAGGTCGTGCGCAGCGAGCTGCGGATGAACCAGCACGCGGACCGGGCGCTGGAGGTCCTGCGCGCCCGGGGTTGAGCCCCTGCCGCATTGCCCCCATTCTGGGACGTATGGAGCATCTCGTCGCTGCGGCGGTCATCGATGCCCGGGGCGTCGTGACGGGCTGGAGCGAGGGTGCCCGCGAGCTGACCGGGCGTACGGCGGGGGAGGCGGTGGGCCGGTTCGCGGCCGAGCTGCTCGGTGACGCGCCGCCGGGCGGCGGGCCCGTCGTCCTGCGGCACAAGGACGGCCACCCCGTCTCCGTCACCCTCACGGCCTGCCCGGTCCTCGGCCCCGGCGGCGAGCCCGCCGGGTTCGTCGTCACCGTCGTCCCCCCGCCGCCGCCCTCGCTCGGGGAGCTGGCCTTCCAGCAGGCGTCCATGTCGATGTCCGTGTTCGACACGCGGCAGCGGTACCTGCGGCTGAACTCGGTCGCCTGCCAGGTGATGGGCGTCGAGGAGGACGTACTCCTGGGACGGCCGTTCCCGGAGACCGTCGAGGACGCCGAGCACAGCCAGGGCTTCGCCTTCCACCTGCGCGAGGTCGCGGAGACCGGGCGGCCCGTGCACTACGAGAGCTACACCGGCGAACCCTCGGGGAACCGGGAACACGCCTGGAACATCGAGATGTGGCCCGTGCGCGACACCGGGGGCGAGCTGCGGGCCGTCGCGCTCGCCGCGTTCGACAGCAGCGAGCAGTACTGGGCCCGCCGCCGCCTCGCCCTCCTCAACGAGGCCGCCGCCTCCATCGGCACCACCCTCGACGTCGTGCGCACCGCCGAGGAGGTCGTCTCCCTCCTCGTCCCCCAGTACGCCGACTTCGCGAGCGTCGACCTCTTCGACTGGGTCCTCGGCTCCGACGAACCCCCGCGCATCCCCGAGGACCAGGTCGTCCTGCGGCGCGTCGCGCACGGCTCCGCCGCCGACGGCACCCCCGAGGCCGCCGTCCACCTCGGTGAGACCGACGCCTACCCGCCGTACAGCCCGCCCGCGAAGGCGCTGCGCGAGGGGCGGGCCGTGCTCAGCCAGGCCGGGGAGCCGGAGTTCGTACGGTGGGTCGCCGAGCGCAACACCCGCTCACCCGGGGGACGGCCGCACCGGCAGGGCGTGCACTCGATGATGGCCGTGCCGCTGCGGGCGCGCGGCACGACCCTCGGGGTGGCCGTCGCGATCCGGATCGGGCACCCCGACGACTTCGGGGCCGACGACGCCGTGTTCGCCGAGGAACTCGCCAGCCGCGCCGCCGTCTGCGTCGACAACGCCCGCCGCTTCGCCCGCGAACGCGCCACCGCGCTCGCCCTCCAGCACAGCCTCCTGCCGCGCGGCCTGCCCGGACAGGCCGCCGTCGAGGTCGCCCACCGCTACCTGCCGTCCGGGTCGACGGCCGGGATCGGCGGCGACTGGTTCGACGTCATCCCCCTGTCCGGCAGCCGGGTCGCGCTGGTCGTCGGCGACGTCGTCGGCCACGGCATCCCCTCCTCGGCGACCATGGGACGGCTCTGCACCGCCGTGCGCACCCTCGCCGACGTCGACCTCCCGCCGGACGAACTCCTCACCCACCTCGACGACCTCGTCACCCACCTCGCCACCTACGACGACGGCGCAGCCGACGCCGCCGAACTCGGCGCGACCTGCCTGTACGCCGTGTACGACCCCGTCGCGCGCCGCCTCGCCCTCGCCGCAGCCGGACACCCGCCGCCCGCGCTCGTGCTGCCCGACGGGACGGTCCGCCTCGTCGAGACGAGCCCCGGGCCGCCCCTCGGCGTCGGCGGGCACCCCTTCGAGGCGACCGAGGTCGACCTCCCCGAGGGCGCGATCGTCGCCCTCTACACCGACGGCCTCATCGAGGGCCGCGACCGGGACATCGACCGGGCCGGCGCCGAGCTGTGCAGCGCGCTCACCGAGCCCGCCCCGACGCTGGACGCCCTGTGCGACACCGTCCTCAAGGCCGTCCTCCCCGAGGAACCCGGCGACGACGTCGCCCTGCTCCTCGCGCGCACGCGGGCGCTCGGCGCGGACCGGGTCGCGACCTGGGACGTCGTACCCGATCCCGCGCACGTCGCCGCGACCCGGCAGGCGGCGATGGAGCAGCTCACCGCCTGGGGGCTCGACGAGGCGTCCTTCGTCACGGAACTCGTCGTCAGCGAACTCGTCACCAACGCGATCCGGTACGGAGAGCCGCCCATCCAGCTGCGGCTCATCCGGGACCGGACGCTGATCTGCGAGGTGTCCGACGCGAGTTCGACCTCACCCCATCTGCGGCGGGCGCACGCCTTCGACGAGGGCGGGCGGGGGCTGCTGCTGGTCGCTCAGCTCACCCAGCGGTGGGGGAGCCGGCAGAACAGCCGGGGGAAGACGATCTGGGCCGAACAGGCGCTGTGACCCGCCATCAGGCGGTCACTGGAAGTCGCAGCCCGGGTTCGGGGCGTCCTCCGAGTACGGGGCGCCGTGCGGGAGGACGTACAGCGCCTTCAGGACCAGCGGCTCGTCGCCCAGGTTGCGGCCGATGTGCACATAGTTCGGGCCCTCCTGGATGACCTGGCCCTTCCGGTAGACGCCGTCCGAGTCGCACGTCGCGTCGAAGTGGCTCAGCGTGCCCTCCTCGACGAAGCCGTAGACCATGCCGTCGTGGAAGTGCCAGCCCGTCGCCTGGCCCGGCGGGATCGTCAGCTCGCGCAGGACGTAGTCCTTGTCGCCGACCGTCTTCTGCGCGAGGAGCTTCGCCGTCACCCCCGGGCCCGGAGGCGTCGCCTGGGCGGCCGAGGTGGAGAGAACGAGAGCCGCGAAAGCGGCGGCGAGAACGGTACGCGTACGCATGGGAGAGCCTCCTGAGACGTCGTCGGGCGGGACGCTACCGCACGGGGGTCAGTCCTCCGCGCCCGGCCTCCAGCCCAGCGCCGGGCCCAGGCGCGTCGCCATGTCCGTGAGGATCTGTACGTAGTCCTCGTGGTCGAAGGTGAAGGGCAGCGCGAAGGCGACCTCGTCGATCTCGCGGTAAGCGGCGTGCGCGTGGAGGCGTTCGGCGAGCTCGGACGAGGTGCCGACCAGGTCGGGCGCGAACATCATGCGGGCCGGGCCCTGCGGGGACGCCGTGCGGGGGAGGCGCTTCGCCGCGTACTCCTCGTACTTCGCGCGCTGCGCCGGGGTCGCCGAGTCGGTGGGGATCACCACCAGGCCCTGCGAGACGCGGGCCGCGTCGCCGTCGGGGTGGGCGGCGCGGAAGGCGCGGATGTGGGAGAGCTGGACCTCGGCGAAGTCCTCCGACTCCTCCGCCTTGACGACGCTGCTGGTCAGGAAGTTCATGCCGTGCTCACCGGCCCAGCGGGCGGAGCTGAGGCTGCCGCCGCCGTACCACATGCGCTTGCCGAGCCCGGGGGAGTGCGGCTGGACCCGGGCGGAGAAGACTTCAAAACCCTGGACACCGCTGAAGTCGCTCGCGGACTTGCCGCGCACGAAGTCCAGGAGCCGCCGGACCCGCTCGTACGAGAAGTCCTCGGCGTCGGCCGTGTCCGGGTACAGGGCGTCCTTGACGTGCTCGTACTGCATCGGCGGGCCCACGCTCACCCCCGGGTTGAGCCGCCCGCCGGACAGGAGGTCGACCGTCGCCCAGTCCTCGGCGAGCCGCAGCGGGTTCTCCCAGCCGAGCGGCGTCACGGCCGTACCGAGGTGGATACGGCTCGTGCGCTGGGTCGCGGCGGCGAGGACCGCGACGGGGGAGGAGATGCCGTACTGGAGGTGGCGGTGGCGCAGCCACGCGCTGTCGAAGCCGAGCCGCTCGCCGAGTTCGATGATCTCCAGCGTCGACTCGTGGCCCGCGCGGGGGTCGTCCCCGTCGAACAGGCCGATGGTGAGGAAACCGAGCTTGCGCAGCGGGCGCGGGGTGGACGGCATGAGGCTCTCCAACGGTCACGGGACGTACGACCGTGCCAACCCGCGCCGCACCTCACGCATTCCGGCGCAGCGGGATGATCACCTCGTCCTCGACCGGCGGCTCGACCTCCTGCGCGAGGTTCCCGGTCGCCGCGAAACACCGGATGCGCACGGACTCCGGTGTGACGTCGAGGCGCAGGAAGCTCTTGAAGAACGGCGGGCTGTACGTCGCGGAGCTCGGCGAGAAGAGCTGCGTGTAGATCTTCCGCACGGGGAGCCGGATACGCCGGGGCTTCCCCGCGACGCCGAGCAGCGCGGCGACCAGCCGGATGCGCGGCGTGATCCGCACCTCGGCGCCGGGCGCGCGGGCCGGGGTGATGCCCAGCCGCTCGGCGATCACCGCCGTCGCCTCGTCCTCGGTGAGCCGGAAGAACCGCTTCAGGCGCAGCCGCCGCCCGTACAGCCCCGCGTAGAACGCGAGCGAGTCGCCGCGCAGCGGGTAGGCCCGGAACTCGTCCTCCCCGACCCCCGCGACATCGACGCGCGGGATCGTGTGCGTGGCGTGCGTGAACGCGCCGCCGCCCCCGGAGACGACGTACTGGAGCGTCCGCCCGTCCGGGCAACGCACCGGATAGCGCTGGTAGTTGTGGATGTCGCCGCCGATCGCCGCGACGTACCCGTGCTCCGGCGCCCGCACGATCTCGTCGACCGTCCCGCCGCCCTCGATCGCGCAGGGTTCGGACCGGCCGTCGACATACAGGGGCGACCCGGTGACGAGGATCTTCGGGCGTGGACCCTGGGACACGTCCCGCAGCCACGCGCCCTGTTCTGCGTCGAGGGTGCCGAGGAGTCCCGTGTCTATCCCGACGATCCGGACCGGTCCGGCGTCGATCGCCCAGTACGGGCCCGGCTGGACGGCCTGTTGACCGGGAGCGGAACGCAACTCGCGTACCTCGTCGAGCTGTTCGCCGTCTCCTGGGCGCGCCTCGTGCCACAGCAGCGACCTCAGCCACGCCTTCGTCAGCGCGCGGGGCTTCGGCTCGGCGGGCAGCGGGGGCGCGTCCCCGCAGAACACCCGCATGAACGCGCCGAGGCCCTCGTACCAGTCGTGGTTGCCGGGGACCGCGTAGATCGGGGCGGGGTAACTCGCGTACGGGCGGAAGAACTTGGTGCCGTAGTCGTCGGCGCTGCCGACGGGGTAGATGACGTCGCTCGCGACGACCGCGAACCTCGTGCCCTCGCCGGCCTTGAGGAAGCCCGGGACGACCGCGTACTGCGGGTCGTCGCCCTCGCCCGTGTCGCCGATGACCATGAACGAGAAGCGGTCCGGGTCGTCGCGGCGGATCACCTTGTCGGCGGGGGCCGCCTGCTGCGCGACCCAGCGGCTTCTCGTCCGGCCCGTGGGGTCTCCCAGCCAGGACGCCACCACCCCGTTGCGCGCCGCCCACAGGGTGCGCGGGTTCAGCCAGGAGATCTTCTCGGTCCGCTCCGGCATGAGCTGACGGTAGGCACCCGGGGCGGCCTCGCCCCAACCGGCGCCGGCGGCGGTATCGCGTGAGGATTCGGACACGCGGGAACCGTAGCAATGGCAAGAACGTGACGGAGAGTTGGGGGCGCGGCTCCGACCGGGTTCAACGGCGGCCCGGCCGGAGGGATGCCCGCCGGGTCAGGACCTCTCGTGCGGGATCCTCTCGCCCGCCTCCACCGCCACCGGGAGCCTGTTCTCCCTCGGCGGCAGGGGGCAGGTCGCCTGGTCCGTGTACGCGCACGGCATGTTCCCCGCGCGGTTGAAGTCGACCGTGACGCGGCCCTGCGCGTCCGGTGCGGGGACCTGGAGGGCGCGGTTCGCCGCGTACGTCGTGACGCCGGACGTCTCGTCCGTGAACAGGACCATCAGGCTGCCCGGGGTCGTGCCGTTGAACGCGGTCAGACGGTGGACGGCACCCTTCAGCTCGAACTCGACCTGGCCGGGGGAGTCGTACACGTGCTCCAGGCCCTCCACGGCCGCGCCCACGGTCACCTCTCGGGGCGCGTCGTACGGCAGGAAGCGGCCCTGTACGGCCCAGGTCTCGTCGGGGGCGTACGCCGGGGTCTCGCGGTGGTTCGTGCGCAGGGCGTTGCCGGGGTGGCGGGGACGCAGGATGTCGCTCCCGCCGCGCTTGCCGATCTCCAATACGGCGTCCCCGGCGCCGACGTACACGCTCGCCCGCTCGGCGATGACCCCGAAGGAGTGCCGGCCCGTGATGGTCTCGCCGTCCAGGGTCAGCTCCTCGCCCTCGGCCAGCTCCACGACCACGCCCTCGTCGCCACTGGACCACACACCCGGCGCGTCCTCGAACCGCTCCGGTTCGGGGGAGAGCCAGCGCAGGCTGGTGATCGCCAGGAAGCCGTGCGGGGACGTGAGGACCTCCTCCCTCGTCCGGTGCCACTTCTCCCACTCCGCGACGAAACCACTGCTCATCTGCGCGCTCCCCGCTGTGCTCGTACCGTCGCCCGTGCCAACCGCCCCGCCCGGCGGGTCATTCCCGGGGGCCGTACAGGGCGGCGCGTGCCCCCGTGGCCAGCGCCCAGTACCGGTCGCCGTAGGACCAGTGCCACCACTCGGTGGGGTAGTTCACGAGCCCGGCCCGGCTCAGGGCCTCGCCCAGGACACGCCGGTTCTCGCGGGCGGCGGGGGTGATCCCCGGGGCGTGCGTGTAGCAGGCGCCGTCGCTTTCCTCGGGGCTCGCGTTCATGCGGGTGCCCATGTCGAGTTCCTCACCGTCGGGTGCGACGAGGGTGAGATCCACGGCGGCTCCCGCGCTGTGCGGGGCGATGTCGGGCGGCGAGACATAGCGGCTCGCGGCGGTGTGGACGCGGGCGGAGGACCAGTCGGGATGCGCGGCGCGCAGGTGCGCGGCGTACCTCTCGAAGTACTCGCGCTGGAGCGGCGCAGTCCTGTGCGGGTCCCTCAGCCGCCGCTGCGTGTTCGCTCCTTCTGCCATGCCGCGGGGCGGTTGAAGGCGTCGGGGGCGGTGGGGGTGGACTTGTGCTGGTGTACGGGGCGGTTCCACTCGCCGTCGCCGAGGACCAGCAGGGGGTCGAACATGACGACGATCCCCGCGAGGAACAGGAAGATCACCGGGCCGATCAGCATCGGCAGGAGGAGCGAGGTCGGGGAGTCGCCGGCCCATGACGCGGTGGTCCCGTGCACGTGGACGCTGACCGCGGCCATCCCGGTGTAGTGCATGCCGGAGACGGCGACCCCCATCACGAGGCTCGCGCCGAGGCTGGGCAGGAAGCCCCGGATGGAGACGGCCGCCCACAGCGCGGCGGTGGCCGCGCCGATGGCGATCAGGACGGACAGGGCGACGATCAACGGGTCGTAGTCGATACGGCCGTTGAGGTGCATGGCCGCCATGCCGAGGTAGTGCATCGCGGCCACCCCGAGGCCGGTCACCACGCCCGCGGACAGCAGTGTGCGCGGGCTCGCCCCCCGGTAGCCGACGATGAACACGCCGATGCCGACGACCACGACGGCGACGGCGAGGCTCAGGACGGTGAGCCCGACGTGGTAGCCGACGCGGGTCTCCACGACCCGGAACCCGATCATCGCGATGAAGTGCATGGTCCAGATCCCGCATCCGATGGACGCCGCACCGAGTGCGAGCCACCCCGGTTTCCAGGACTGCGTGTTGAGCAGTGAGCGGACAATGCACCGCAGTCCCAGAGCGGCCCCGAGACACGCCATCACATAAGCCGCGATCGGCGTCACCGCCCCGTAGCGGAACCCGTCGACAGTGCCTTCCATAGGCCAACTCCCCCCAGAGCAAAGGCTGTGCGTGTTCGAAGGTTTACGTCCAGGGGGATGGCCAAGGCAAGTTGAACCGACCAGTAGTGGGTTATCTCTCGAATGCTGAGCCGCATTACTGGTCGCAGTCAGGCTATTTCGGTCTTCCTTATTCCGGTTGGCATATTCATACGGCAACGAGTGCCGATTATTGAGACTTCAAGGCAATTCTTCGCGGGGCCTCAGGCGAACGTACGGCCCAGCAGGTCGAGCAGCGCGGCCCAGTGCCGCTCGTCGCCCGCCTGGTCGTACGAGGCCATGTCGGCCTGCGTGTAGCCGTGGAAGGCGCCCTCGTAGACCTCGGTGCGGTGGCGGACGCCGGCCTCGGTGAGCGCGTCCTCCAGGGCCCGCACCGCCTCCGGGGGCATCGAGGCGTCCTGGTCGGCGTGGCCGAAGTACACCTCGGCCGTGATGTTCCCGGCGAGCAGGTGCGGGCTGTCGGGGCCGTCGGTGACCAGGCCGCCGCCGTGGAAGCCGCCCGCCGCCGCGACCCGGTCCGGGTGGGTGCCCGCGGTCAGCAGCGCGAGCCGGGCGCCCATGCAGTAACCAGTCAGGCCCACGGGACGGTCGACGACCGCCGGGTTTCCGGCCAGCCAGGCCAGGTAGGCGTCCGCGTCCTTCATGGCCAGCGCGGGGGT
Organism: Streptomyces niveiscabiei; assembly: GCF_033794345.1. Lineage (NCBI taxonomy): Bacteria > Bacillati > Actinomycetota > Actinomycetes > Kitasatosporales > Streptomycetaceae > Streptomyces > Streptomyces niveiscabiei. The sequence goes on along the minus strand of NZ_JARAYJ010000006.1, from coordinate 195,643 downwards.
GAGGGACTGCATGACCGGCCAGATCTTCTCGAAGATCTCCGGGCGGGCCTGCGGGTCGATGAACTCGGGGAGGTCGAAGACCGGCGTACGGCCGTGCCGGTAGAACACGTTCGGGACCAGCACGGCGTACCCCTCGCCCGCGAGCCGGTCCGCCATGCCCTTCAGGTGCGGACGCAGCCCGAACGCGTCCTGGTAGAACAGCACGGCCGGGTGCGGGCCGCCCTCGGCCGGGTGGACGAAGTAGGCGTCGGCGACGCCGTCCTCGGTGGTGATGTCGACTGACGTTCCGTGTGTTTCGTGTACAGAGGTCATGCCGACAGCGTTGCATGTTTCAACCAACGGCCCGGACGGCGCCCCTCGCCTCATGAACCGCCCTTTACTCGAACCGCGATGCGTCTCCCGCCCCGTACCGCACGATCTGCGCCTCGCCCTCCGAGAAGTCCACCACCGTCGTCGGCTCGGTCCCGCACTCCCCGGAGTCCAGCACCCCGTCCAGGACGTGGTCCAGCTCGTCCTTGATCTGCCAGCCCTGTGTCATCGGCTCGTCCTCGCCCGGCAGCAGCAGCGTGCTGGACAGCAGCGGCTCGCCCAGCTCCGCCAGCAGCGCCTGGGTGACCGTGTGGTCCGGGATGCGCACCCCCACCGTCTTCTTCTTGGGGTGCTGGAGCATCCGGGGCACCTCGCGGGTCGCCGGCAGGATGAAGGTGTAACTCCCGGGCGTGGACGCCTTGATGGCCCGGAACACGTTGTTGTCGATCTGCACGAACTGGCCGAGCTGCGCGAAGTCCTGGCACACCAGCGTGAAGTGGTGCCGGTCGTCCAGCTTGCGGATCGCCCGGATCCGGTCGGTGCCCTCCTTGCTGCCGAGCTTGCAGCCCAGCGCGTAGCAGGAGTCCGTGGGGTACGCGATCAGGGCGCCGCCCCGCACGGCGTCCGCGATCTGCGCGATGGTGCGCGGCTGGGGGTTGTCGGGGTGCACGTCGTAGTACTTCGCCATGGGGTGACCCTATGCCGCCCTCGCCCCCGGCGCCGACGCGCGGACCCGTGTAACGTCCCAGGTCGGCGAGAAGGAGGGCGTGCGCATGGCGGCCGGGGACGAGGGCGGCATCCGGTGGGCCGAGGAGCTCCTCGCCCTGCTCAGGCCCACCGCGGGGCACGGCGTCGAAGGGCTCGTGCACTGGCTGTCGCGCACCCTGGACGCCGAGGTCTCGCTGCGCGACGACACCGGCACCCCCGCCGCCGGAACCCCCCTGCCGCTGGACGGCACGCCCGCCGCCGACGTCCTCGGCGGACGCATCGCCGCCGCCTCCTGGGAGGGCGACGGACGGTACCTGCGCCTCGTCAGGGTCGTCCGGCCCGGACCCGCCCGCCCCTGGCTCCTCGCCGTCGCCCGCCGGGCCCCCTTCGACCCGCGCGCCTCCGACGTCGTCGCCCACACCGCCGCCGTCCTCGAAGCCGTCCTGCGCACCCGCGAGGCCGACGCCACCGAACGGCGGCTGCGGCGGGCGGCGGCCGATCTGCGGCTCGCGATCCTCCAGCTGCTGATGGTCGAGGACACCGTCGCCGCGCGCCGGGTCGCCGCGGGCCTGTGGCCGGGGCTGCTGGACGTCGAGACCGCCCGCGTGTACATCGCCGAGTCCACCGTCGAGGACCGCGACCAGCTCGCCGAGGACATCCTCGCCGCCACCCGCGACGCGGCCCTCGTCGTCCGCTGCCCGGCGATGGACCCGCAGGTCATCGTCGTCGTCCCCGACGAGAGCGCCGACGCGAGCCTGCGCGCCCTGCCCGCCCGCCGCCCCGGCACCTACCTCGGCGGCAGCGTCCCGCACGACCTCGCCCGCACCGCCGTCGCGTACGGCCAGGCCGCCAGCGCCCTCGCGGTCGCCCGCTTCCACCCCGACCGCACCGCGATCTACACCGAACGCACCCACCCGCGCCGCCTGATGGACCCCCAGGACCTCAACGCGTGGGCCCTGGACCTGCTGAGCCCCCTCGACCGCCTCCCGCACCACGTGCGCGCCGAACTCGTCGCCACCACCCGCCTCGGCCTGGAGTTCACCGCCGTACGCGCCGCCCGCATCCTCGGCGTCAGCCGCAACACCGTGCGCGCCCGCATGGAACGCGTCGAGTCCCTCATCGGCACCGACCTCTCCGACCTGCCCTCCCGCGCCGCCCTGCACCTCGCCCTCGCCCACCGCGACGCACCCGTGCACCCCGCGCCCCCGGCGACCCTCGACGACCTCCTCACCGCCCCCGCGCTGCGCACCTGGGCGCACACCCTCCTCGCCCGCCTCGACGCCGACCCCCGCGACCTGCGCGGCACCCTGCGCGCCTGGATCGCCGCCCAGGGCAACGCCGAACGCGCCGCCGACGCCCTCGGCATCCACCCGCAGACCGTCCGCGACCACGTCCGCAGCGCCGAACCCGTCCTGGAGCGCCAGCTCCTCGCCCCCGGCGGCGACCTGTACGAAGTCGTGCTCGCCCACCTCGTCACCGGAGACGTCCCCGGCCCGGCGAACCCGGACGAACCGGGCGGCCCTGTGCACAGGTGAGCCCCGGCCGGGCATCCGTGCGATTCACACCCCGGACCCGGGTGTGTACGTTCACAGGTCATCGGGGTGCGACCAGGGCGGGGGACCGGTCGCACCCCACGAGCTCAGCCCCGCAGCCGCACCGGGATCTCCTGCCACCCGAACGCGATGAACGACGGCACCTGCGTCAAGTCGTCCGTCTCCAGCGCCAGTCCGGGGAATCGCTCGAACAGCGCGGCCAGCGCGTACGACGCCTCCATGCGGGCCAGCGGCGCGCCGATGCAGCGGTGCACACCGAGCCCGAACGCCAGGTGGTCGTCCGCGCCGCGCGCCGCGTCGAAGACGTCCGCGTCACCGCCGTAGTGCGCCGGGTCGACCCCGGCCGCGGCGAACGTCGTCAGGATCGCGTCCCCGGCCGGGACCGTCACCCCGCCGACCGTCAGGTCCTCCACCGCGAACCGCAGCGGCAGCGACGCGATCGACGGGTGCACGCGCAGCGTCTCGTCGATCACGCCGTCCCAGGACAGCTTCCCGGCGCGGACGGCCGCGAGCTGCTCGGGGCGGCGCAGCAGGGCCACGACCGCGTTGCCGATCAGGTTCACGGTCGTCTCGAAGCCCGCGCCGATCACCAGCAGCAGCGTGTACAGGAGTTCCTCGTCGCTGAGCCGGTCGCCGTCCTCGTCGCGCATCCGGATCAGCTCGGTCGTCATGTCGTCGCCCGGCTCCGCACGCTTGCGCACGATGAGCGTGCCGAGGACCGCGCCGATCTGCTCCTGCACGAACGCCGCGTGCTCCGGAGAGGGGTCCGAGGTGTCCATGATGGCCGCGATCAGCCGCCCCGTCGCGTCCCGCAACTCCTCGGGCACACCGAACAGTTCACAGATGATCCGCATCGGCAGCGGATGCGCGAGCGCCGCCCGCAGATCCACCGCGTCCGCGCCCTCAAGGGCGTCAAGCAACTCCGTCGTGATCGCCTCGACACGGGGCCGCAGCGACTCCGTACGGCGCGCCGTGAAGCTCGGCGCGACCAGCCTGCGCAGGCGCGTGTGGTCCTCGCCGTACGTGGAGAGCATGTTGACGACGCCGACCCAGCCCAGCACCCAGCCCCAGGACGGGTGCTCGGGCACCTCGGGCCACAGCCGCCAGTGTCTGCGCGGGTCCTTGCTGACCCTCGGGTCGAGGAGCAGCTCCTTCAGCGTGTCGTACCCGGTCGGCGCCCATGCCGGGATCCCGCCGGGGAGTTCCACCGGCACGATCGGGCCCAGGGCGCGTAACCGCGCGGACTCGGCGGGGATGTCGGCGCCGAACGGGTCGATCGCGATGCGGTCGGTCACGGTCACGGGAGATCTCCAGGCTGGTCGGGGGTACGGGGGGTGAAACGGACGGGCAGGGCCCGCAGGGACCGGTGGAACGGGCCCGGCCGCCAGGCGAGCCGCTCGCGCGGCAGCACCGGTTCGAGGTCCGGCAGCCACTGCGTCAGGCGCTCGATGGCCTCGGTGACGATGAGCAGCGTGTGCTGCTTGACCGGGCAGGCGTGCGGGCCCGCGCCCCACGACAGGTGCGAGGCGTCCGAAGGGTGCCGTCCGCCGGTCACCTCGCGCTCGGCGAAGTGCCCGAGCGCCCCGTACGAGACGACCACCGGGACCGTCTCCGGCAGCCACACGCCGTGGAAGGCGACCGGCTCGCGCGCGTAGTAGATGCCGTAGTTGGCGAGCGGCGTCTCGTGGTGCAGCACCTCCACCACCGCGTCCATCACCGGACGCGCGCCGCTGGTGAGCGTCGAGTAGTACAGGTCGTTGCCCAGGATCCGCGACAGGGTGTTGGAGACCAGGTTCGCCGTCGGTTCGAGACCGGCGCCCAGCGTCAGGAACACCTGCCAGGTGACCTCCTCCTCGGTCAGCCCGAGGGGATGGTCCAGGAGCCGGCTCGGCAGGTCCTCGCCGGGGTTCTCGGCCTTCGCGGCGACCAGGTCCAGGACGTACCCGGCGTACTCCGCCTCACCGGCCGCCGCCTCCGGGCCGCCCTCCATCATCCGCGCCAGGCCCCGGTGCAGCCGGTCGCCCTGGCTGTCGGGCAGCCCGAACAGGTCGTTGAAGACCAGCGCCAGCAGCGGGCGCGCGAACTCCTCGACCAGGTCGGCCTCGCCGCGCGGCCCGATCCGGCCCACCACCAGCCGCACCGCCCGGTGCACGCGGGCCCGCAGATCGTGCGGCTCGACCAGGTCGAACACGTCCAGGAGGGTACGGCGGTAGCGGACGTGGGCCGCGCCGTCGGAGAACAGGGCGTTGGGCCGCCAGCGCATCATCCCCAGCACCGGCGAGTCCACCGGGACGGTCGTCTCCCAGGCGCGCGGGTCGTGCGAGAACGTCGCGTCGTCGTGCAGCACCTCCAGCGCCGCCCGCCGCTCCGTCACCACGAACGCCGTGACCCCGGGCGCCAGTTCGGCCCAGCCGACCGGGCCCTGCGCACGCAGCGCCGCGTAGTAGCGGTACGGGTCCGCCGCGAAGTCGTCCTCCCACAGCCTGACGGGGGCCGAACGGGAGAAGTCGCGCTGGTCCGGGGGATAGGTGGTCACCGGGGCTCCCTGGCGATGAGGTGGTCGACGAGCGCGAGCAGCGCGTCGATCGAGGAGTTCGCGTCCCGCGCGTCGCACGTCACCATCGGCGTGCCCGCCTCCAGGTCCAGCGCGCGCCGCAACCGCTCGTCCGTGTGGTGGCGGGGCGAGTCGGGGAACGCGTTGATCGCGACCGCGTACGGCAGCCCGCTGTCCTCCACCAGCCCGAGCACGTCGAACGACGCCCCGATCCGGCGGCTGTCCACCAGCACCAGCGCGCCGAGCGCGCCGTAGGAGATGTCCTCCCACAGCTCGCGGAACCGCTCCTGGCCCGGCGTGCCGAACAGGTACAGCACCACCCCGCCGGGCAGGCTGACGCGGCCGAAGTCGATCGCGACCGTGGTCGTCGTCTTCTCCCGCACCCCCGCGAGGTCGTCGACGTGCGCGGACGCCTGCGTGAGGCGCTCCTCCGTGTGCAGCGGCGTGATCTCGGATACGGAGTCGATGAGCGTGGTCTTGCCGACCCCGAACGGGCCCGCGACCAGGATCTTCACCAACTCCTGTGCGCTGTCCGGGAGATGCGGGGGGCTAACGCTTGAGGGCGCGGAGGCCATCGGCCACTCTCTTCAGCAGGTCGGGGTCGTAGTGCGCGGCGGACGCGACCGGGGCACGGGCGAGCAGCAGCTCCCGGTCCAGCAGACCGGCGATCAGCACCCGCACCGCCGACACGGGCAGCCGGAGCACCGCCGCCACCTCCACGAGCGCCAGCGCACCCCCCGACAGCGCGTCCAGCACGGCGAGTTCGGCCGCCGAGAGCCCGTCGGGGAGCGGTACGGAGGGGTCGCGGGCCAGGACCGTGAGCCGCTCCAGGCGAGGGCGGCTCGGGCGGGCGACGCCGCCGGTGGACAGGTAGGCGGGCACCAGGGGCCGGCCGGGCGGGCGCCCCGTCACGCGGGTCCGGCGTCGTCGGCTCCTCGGGGCACCGCCGCCATGGCCTTCTCGCCGAGCCGCGCGACCTGCGAGTGCACGCGGTGCGCCAGCAGATCCAGGCGGACGTCCGCGGTGCCGTACGCGGCGACACAGGTCCCGTGGTCCGTCGGCACGATCAGCACGTACCCGTGGTCCGACTCGATCACCACCTGCCGGACGACGGCCCGCTCCGCGTCGGCGAACGCGGCGGCGGCCGTGCGGCAGGCGCCCTGCACGGTGCTCGTGATCGCCGCGACGCGCTCCGCCGAGGGCTGCGAGAGGGCGTCCGTGTAGCCGGTGATCAGGCCGTCGCGGGTCAGGATCACCGCCGCGATCACCTGCGGCACCTCAAGAATCGGCTCCAGCACCCAGGCCGTGTTGTCACCCGTCTCGGGAGTGGTCATCGCGTGGGGTCTCCTTGGCGTTCGGTCCGCTCGAAGTCTGGGTGGGGGTCGGGGTGGTGGGGCTCGCGTTCACGCTCGCGCTCCGGGGCGGGGGCGGTGGTGGGGGCGGGCCGGGGGTCCGGGGTGGGCTCGGAGAGGGAGAAGGCGACGTACTCGAAGCGGGGTTCGGGCGCGGGGGTGGCTTCGGGGGCGAAGTCGGGGCCGGGGTCGAGACCGAGGCCGGGTTCCGGTTCCGGTCGTGTTTCCGTGCCCGTGTGCGGGACTGTGTCCGGTTCCTGGAGGGGGTCGGCGAGAGGCGCGGTGACGCGGGACCAGTCGTACGACGTGCCCTCGGTGACGGGGCGGTCGTGGGTGTCGTCCTCGGCGGGGGCCGGTACGGGGACGTGGGGCCACTCGTGGGTCTCGTCCATCGCCGGGTCGTCCGGCGTGTCGAGGTCCGGGGAGGCCCAGACCGGGGGCGGTGGCGGCGGGGTGTCGTCGTTGGACCAGTCGTCCGCCGGGTCCGGGGTGACCGGAGGGCGGGGGATCGGCTGGGCGGGGGTGTGGTCCCAGTCGGGGGTCGGGGTGAGACGGAGGGTCTCGGTGCTGGAGCCGTCCCGGGGCGGGGCCGTCGCCGTCCAGTGCTCCTGCGGTGCGGCTGCCGTGCCGTCCCGGCCCGAGCGGGCCGCCGCCGTGCCCGACTGGAGGGCGCCGAGCGCCGCCGCCGACTCCTCCGGAGTGCGCGCGGGGCGCCGGGGCGAGGACCACTCCTGGCCGCCGACCGGGCCCTGCGGGGTGCTGCCGCTCGGCGCGGGGCGCGCGGAGCGGTTGCGGCGGCGGCGCTGCGGGAGGTCGCCGAAGTCGAAGTCGTCGTCCGGGGTGTCGGGGTTGGTGGGGGCGGTTATGTACGCGGAGGCCGATGCCGGCGTCGGCTGCGGGGGTGCCGGCGGGGCCGGGACCGGGGGCGGCGGGGGAGGGGGCGGCGTCGGTGCCGGAGGGGCGGGCGGGGCGGGCGGAGGCGTGGGCCGGGCCGCCGAGGGCGGTGTGGCGGACGGTGCCGGTGCCGGGGGCGCTTGGTGCGGGGCGGCGTGCGGTGTGGATGACGCCGGGTGTGCGGCGTGCGGTGCCGATGCCCCCGGATGCGTGGCGTGCGGTGCGGATGCCGTCAGGTGGGGAGCGGGCGGTACTGATGCCGCCGGGTGTGCGGCGTGCGGTGCCGATGCCGTCGGGTGGGGAGCGGCCGATGCTGATGCCGGCGCCGTGCCGGGGGCCTTCCGGGGTTCGGGGTGTTTGCGGGTCGTGCGGGGTGCGCTCACCGACGGGGGGCGGCGCGTCGGGTCGAGGCGGGTCAGCAGGTGCGTGCCGATGCGCAGGACCGCGCGGACCCCGCCGTACGGCGAAGCGGACGTCAGGTCGACGGCCAGCTCGAACTGCCGGGTCAGGCGGCCGATCGCGGCGAGGCCCATGCGGGGCGGGTCGCCGAGTTCCGTGAGGTGGATCGGCGTGTCCCCGGCGACGAGCCGCTGCGCCCGCTCCCGTTCGTCCTGGGTCATGCCGACGCCCGCGTCGTCGATGGTCACGCACACCCCGTGGTGGACGTGCTCCAGCCCGACGACGACGTCGGTGTCCGGCGCGGAGTGCCGCAGCGCGTTGTCGAGGAGCTCGGCGACGATGATCGCGACCGGCTCGACGGCGTGCGAGACGAGCGCGGTACCGGGTTCGAGGTGGTTGTGGACGGTGACCCGGTGGTACCCGGCGAGCCGGGCCTGCCCTCCGGTCACCGCGTCGACGAGGTGCGACTCCTCCCGCGCGAGCCCCACCCACGCCCCGCACACCACGGCGGTCACCTGCGCCCGGCGCAGCGACTGCTCGTTCTCGTGGTCGAGCCGGAACAGGGTCTGCGCCAACTCCGGTTCGTCGTACTGCTGTTGCAGCCCGCGCAGGGCGTCCTGGAGCCGGTAGAGCGCGGCCTGGATCTCGCGGGTCGCGCCCCGCATCCCGGCCTGCGCCGCCGCGTCGACCCTGCCCCGCTGGGCGGTGACCTCGACGCGCAGCGCCTCCAGGACCTTCTCCAGCGCGACCCCGAGCGGGGTGCCCGCGGTGAGCGGCTGGAGCGGGCCGGGTATCTCCAGGTGCGGATGGGAGACCCGGCGGGCCGCCGCGGGCAGCCGGGACCCGGCGAGGTGCTCGACCTCGGCGGTGAACGCCCGCACGGAACCGTCGAGCTGGGTGCGCAGCGCGGCGATCTCGGCCCGCTGCCGGGCTTGCCCGCGTCGGGCGCGCAGCAGGCCGCCGCCCAGCACGAGCGCGGACAACGTGCCGGCGGCGAGACCACCGACGGCCAGGTCCGGTAGTTCGATCATCGAATCGGTATCCAGGAGGGGCCGGGCGCCCGACGGGAACACACGGGCAGGGGAAGAGGTCACCAGCGCCCCGGCGGGGCACTCGCAGCACAGTACACACCGTCATCGACCGCTCTCGCACGGTCGAGGGTCACTTCCCCGCGAATCGCTCCGCCAGTTGTGCGCTTCTGCCCCCGAGTGTCGGAAATTCCTTCCGGGAAACCGCAGTTGGCGTTGAACGCGCCGCGCCGCAGGCCCGTACTTGAGGGCGCGGAACGACCGGTCGCCGACTCCCGGAGACCGGAAATCACCCATGCCCCCCTGACCCCGTTGACACCACCGACCCGATGCCTACCGTGGACCCCGCACAGCGAATCGCCCGATATTCGATATTTCGAACTGTACGGCGGAGGCTTTGTTGACCCCCCTAGGCAGACGCCCGTTCCTCGTGGCGGCGACCACCCTGACGCTGACCGGCATCCCCACGGCCGCGGCGCACGCCGCTCCCGGCACCACGACAACTCCCTTCCCCCTCACGGACGTCCGGCTCCTCGACGGCCCGTTCCGCGACAACCAGCGCCGCAACACGGCCTACTTGCGGTTCGTCGACCTCGACCGGCTGCTGCACACGTTCCGGCTGAACGTCGGCCTGCCGTCCACCGCGCAGCCCTGCTCCGGCTGGGAGGGCCCGGACGTCGAACTGCGCGGCCACTCCACCGGCCACCTCCTGTCCGGCCTCGCCCTCACCCATGCGGCCACCGGAGACACCGAACTCCGTGACAAGGGACGCAGGTTGGTCGCCGCGCTCACCGAGTGCCAGGCGGCGTCACCGGCGGCCGGGTTCGACGCCGGGTACCTGTCGGCGTTCCCGGAGAGCTTCTTCGACCGCCTGGAGGCGGGGACCGGCGTCTGGGCGCCGTACTACACGCTGCACAAGATCATGGCCGGGCTCGTCGACCAGTACCGCCTCTCCGGCAGTGAACAGGCCCTGGACGTGGTGCTGCGCAAGGCGGCCTGGGTGGACCGGCGGACGGCGGGCCTGTCGTACGAGCGGATGCAGCGGGTGCTGGACACCGAGTTCGGCGGCATGAACGACGTCCTCGCCGACCTGCACGGGATCACCGGCGACACCCGCTGGCTCACCGTCGCCGAACGCTTCGCCCACGCCCGCGTCTTCGACCCCCTCGCGCGCGGCGAGGACCGGCTCGCCGGGCTGCACGCCAACACGCAGATCCCGAAGATGGTCGGCGCGCTCAGGATGTGGGAGGAGGGGCTGGACGTCCGGTACCGGACGATCGGCGAGAACTTCTGGCGGATCGTCACCGGCCACCACACGTACGTCATCGGCGGCAACAGCAACGGCGAGGGCTTCCACGAACCCGACGTCATCGCGGGCCAGTTGTCGGGCAGCACCTGCGAGAACTGCAACAGCTACAACATGCTCAAGCTGACCCGGCTCATGCACTTCCACGCCCCCGGCCGCACCGACCTCCTCGACTACTACGAGCGCACCCTCTTCAACCAGATGCTCGGCGAGCAGGACCCCGACTCCGCGCACGGCTTCAACATCTACTACACCGGCCTCGCCCCCGGCTCCGTCAAACGCCAGCCGTCCTTCATGAGCCCCGAGGACGCCTACTCCACCGACTACACCAACTTCTCCTGCGACCACGGCACCGGCATGGAGACCCACGCCAAGTTCGCCGACACCATCTACACCCACGACGAACAGCGGCTCCTGGTCAACCTGTTCATCCCCTCCGAGGTCGACTGGAAGGCCAAGGGCATCACCTGGCGCCAGACCACCCGCCTCCCCGACCAGGACACGACCACCCTCACGGTCACCGCGGGACGGGCCCGCCACGCCCTCGTCGTCCGCGTCCCCGGCTGGGCCCAGGGAGCCCGCGTCCGCCTCAACGGCCGTACCCTGCCCGACCGTCCGGCCCCCGGCACCTGGTTCACCCTCGACCGCGCCTGGCGCCGGGGCGACCGCGTCGACGTCACCCTCCCGCTGCGCACCACCGTCGAGGCGACCCCCGACGACCCCGAGGTCCAGGCGGTCCTGCACGGCCCCGTCGTCCTCGCGGGCGTGTACGGCGACCGCGCGAACCCCTGGCTGCCGCGCCTCGAACTCCCCAGCGTGCGGCGGGAGTCGGCCGACCCGCTCAGGTTCACGGCGCGCGCGGACGGTGAACAGGTCACCCTCCTGCCGATCGCCCGCGTCCACCACCAGCACTACAGCGTGTACTGGCAGACCGGCGAACCCCCGCCCCCGCCCCCGGAGTTCGCCGCCTGGCACCCCTTCGACGAGACGTCCGGCACGAGCGCCGCCGACGCGACCGGCAACGGCAGGGCGGCCACCCTCGCGGGCGGCGCGAGCTGGACGCCGGGGCACACCGGGGGCGCGGTCGCCCTGGACGGCGTGAACGGCCATGTCGCTCTGGCCGACGACCTGTTGGCGGGCGCCTCCGTCTACACCGTCGCCGCGTGGGTCCGCCTGAGCGGCCAACCCGCCGCGTGGACCAGGATCTTCGACTTCGGCACCGGCGTCACCGCGAACATGTTCCTCACCCCGCGCAGCGACTCGGGAACCCTCCGGTACGCGATCACCGCGGGCGGCGGCGGAGCCGAACAGCGCATCGACGCACCCCCGCTCGCCACCGACCGCTGGACCCACGTCGCCGTGACGTACGGCGCCGGGACCGCCGTCCTGTACGTCGACGGCGCCGAGGCAGGCCGCAACACCGCCGTCACCGTCGAGCCCCGCCACTTCGGCAACCACATCCGCGCCGCCTACCTCGGCCGCTCCCAGTACGCCGACCCGTACCTGAAGGGCGCCCTGGACGACGTCCGCGTGTACGGCAAGGCCCTGGACGCGGCCGGGATCGCGGCGCTGGCCCGCTGACCGCAGGGGGCGCATGCACGCCGGGCACGCCGGCTTGCGGGCGCCCCCACCACCCGGGCACGGTACGGACCGTGCCCACCTTGCTGATCGTCCACCACACCCCGTCCCCCCACTGCCAGGCCCTCTTCGAAGCGGCCCTCTCCGGCGCGAGCGCGCCCGGGATCGAGGGCGTCCGCGTCGTCCGCAGAGCCGCCCTCGCCGCCACCGCCTCCGACGTCCTGGACGCCGACGCCTACCTCCTGGGCACCCCGGCCAACCTCGGCTACGTCTCCGGCGCGCTGAAGCACTTCTTCGACCAGGTGTACTACCCGTGCCTCGACACGACACGGGGGCGCCCCTACGGCGCGTACGTCCACGGCGGCAACGACGTCACGGGCGCGCTGCGGGCGCTCGACACGATCACCACGGGGCTGGGGTGGAAGCGCGCCGTGGAGCCGGTGACGGTGACGGGGGAGCCGTCGAGGCGGGACGTGGAGGCGTGCTGGGAGCTGGGAGCGACGCTGGCGGCGGGCCTGACGGAGTGAGAGGTCGTACTGTCTCCCGGCCCCGCGCGCCTGCACCGGACTCCCGCGTGACTCAGTGGCGCGGACCGAAGAAGTCCACCGGGGTGGTCGCGCCGTTCGCCCCGCCGTTGCCCATCTGCTCGAACCGCTGCTGCACGTTGGCGGCGAACGCGTGGGACTGCTTGGCGGAGCTGTGCCCGCCCGCGTTCATGGCGACCGTGAGGATCCCGCTGACCGGCGCGCTCGGTGAGGTGCGCACGGGCGTGCACAGGAAGTCGAACTCCTGCGGGGACGGCGAGTCGTACGTCTTGATCCGGCCGCCGCCCAGCGTGGTGGTCTGCCCGCTGCGGAACGCGTCGTCCATCGCGTTGAACACGCCGATCGCCTCCAGGCCGGGCAGGACGTGCCGGCCGCGGCTGAACTGCGGGACCATGCCGAACGCCTGGCCCTGCTTGCCGTTGGCGTAGCGCAGGAGGTGCTCGGGACCCTCGGTCAGCATGATCGGGAACGGTGCGCCGTCGAACACGGCGAACAGCTCCTGCTGCTGGGCGAGGAGGCTGTCGCGCAGCCGGAACTCCGACAGCAGCGTGTCGGCCAGCTCCTTCATGCCCTCGCGGATGCCCGCGTCCCAGGTACGCGGCTTGAAATCGGCCACGCAGACGGTGCCGAGGATCATGCCGGTGTTGTCGCGCAGCGGGGTGCCGAGGTAGGAGCGCACACCGAGGTCGTTGACGAGCGCGTTGCCCTTGAAGCGCGGGTAGTCGAACACGTCGTCGAGGGCGAGCTGGGAGCCCATGGCGACGGCGTGCGGGCAGAAGCCGTAGTCGCCGGGGGCCTCGCGGGCGAGGTTGGAGAGGTCGAAGGTGACCGCGTTGCCCGCCGCGTCGGTGCGCGCGCCCGGATCGGTGGGGGGTGTGTACATGCCGCGGAACATCTGCTGCTCGTCGCTGATGAAGTTGACCATCGCCAGTGGCGACTGGCTGAACCCGGCCGCGAGCCGCGCCACCCGGTCGAAGGTGGCCTCCGCGCCGACCGCATTGAGGCCGAGAATCTGCAACCGCAGCCGGCGCTGCTCGCCCGCCAGACGGAGTTCTTCAGGTGAGAGGGAGTCCATGAGATCAGATCAAAGCAGAACTCCGCGTGGCGCGACGCGCCTCCCCCGGCGATCCCGGACACTTCAGCCCCGGGCGTAACCGGCTTGTCACCTGCGGTGGTTGGCGGAAGAAGCCCTTGCCAAGTGGCCCCCGGGGCCTGGTTGACGGGTGCTCAACTTTCGATTCTGTCCAAAAAGCACCGTGTTTCAACCAGGGCCGATCACTTCCCGTCATTCCTTGCGGCGGCCGTCGCGCGATGTGCTTGGGGCGTACGACAATCGTGCGACGGGCGTGTTTTCGACGCTAGCGTGTTCGACTCGCCATGACATCGAGGAATCGAAAGTGTGTCTGAAAATGGGGTGTCGAGCCCGATGTGCGGCGTTCCCGTCCAGGGGGGACGCGCCCGGCGCAGGGGGAAGAGCTGTTCCGGTGGGGGACCGGTGTGCGGAGCGGGGGGTCCGCGCAGGCTGAACAGACCCCAGGCACACGCCTGTCGGGCGTGGGTTTGTCCCTTCGACTTCGTCGACCGCTGCCGTGCGCCGTCGCGCCGCGGTGACGGCCGTCACCCATGGCGTACGCCTCCGGCCTGAGGTGTTGCCGAGATCTCGTCGTCTTTTCGCCGTTCTGCGGGCAAGATCAACACTGCTGTCGCGCAACGACGGTGGCCGAGTATGAAATGGAGTCAGCTCATGAACAGCTGCGAGGCGGATGCCCGCTGCGTGGCGGTGATCGGCATGGCCTGCCGGCTGCCCGGCGCCGCCGGCGCCGACGAACTGTGGGAGCTGCTGCTCGACGGCGTGGACGCCACCGGGGAGACCCCGGCCGAGCGTTACGACGCGGACGCCCTGCACTCCGTCAAGGGCGCCCCGGGCCGGATCACCGCCCGCCGTGCGGGCTACGTCGCGGAGGCGGGAGAGTTCGACGCCGCCTTCTTTGGCATGTCCGAGGCAGAAGCGGTCCAACTGGACCCGCAGCAGCGCCTGCTGCTGATGACCGCCTGGGAAGCACTGGAGGACGCCGGCCGCACCGCCGCCGAACTGGCGGGCACCCGGACCGGCGTCTTCGTCGGCAACGCCCGCTCCGACTACCTCGAGATCGCCCTGCGCCAGGGCGCGGACGGCGCCGACGCCGCCCAGCTGAACAACTTCCGCTCCCTGCTGCCCGCCCGGGTCTCGCACTTCCTGGACCTGCGCGGCCCGAGCGTCGTCGTCGACACCGCCTGCTCCTCCTCCCTGGTCGCCGTCCACCAGGCCGTGCAGAGCCTGCGCGCCGGCGAGAGCCCCCTCGCGCTCGCGGCCGGCGTCAACCTGGTGCTGCGCCCCGACGAGGCCATCGTGATGAGCCAGGCCGGCGGCCACTCCCACGACGGCCGCAGCCGCTTCGGCGACGCGGCGGCCGACGGCCACGCGCCCGGCGACGCGGTCGGCGTCCTCGTCCTCAAGCGCCTCGACCGCGCCAAGGCCGACGGCGACCGCATCCGCGCCGTCATCCGGGGCAGCGCCGTCGGCAACGACGGCCGCACCAGCGACACCGTCCTCAACCCCTCCCTCCAGGGCCAGCTCGACGTCCTGCGCTGGGCCTACGAGGACGCCGGCGTGGACCCGGCCGACGTCGACTACGTCGAGGCCCACGGCTCCGGCTCCCCGTCCCTGGACCCCCTCGAACTCACCGCGCTCGGCGAGGTCCTGGGCGCCGGGCGCCGCGCCGACCGGCCGCTGCTCGTCGGCTCGGTGAAGACGAACGTCGGGCACGGCGAGGCCGCCGGCGGCATGGCGGGGATCATCAAGGCGGTGCTCTGCCTGGAGCACGGCCGCATACCCGCGAGCCTGCACCTGAACACCCCGCGCCCCGACCTCGACTGGGACGCCCTCCCCGTCCGCGTCCCCGGCGAGCCCGTCGACCTGCCCGAGCGCGACGGCCGCCCCGCCTACGCCGGCGTCTCCGGCCAGGGCTCCGCCGCCCTCAACGCCCACGTCGTCCTCAGCGAGGCCGCCCCGCCCGACCCCGCCGAGGACACCGAGGCCGCCGGCACCCCCTACCTGCTGGCGCTCTCCGCGCGTAGCGCCGAGGCGCTCACCGACCTCGTCGCCGCCTACGTCCGCTACCTCGCCCCCGACGGCGCGGGAGCCGCGTACCCGGTCCGGGACATCTGCCACACCGCCGCCCTGCGCCGCGACCACCACCAGGGCCACCGGCTGGCCGTCGTCGGCACCGGACACAAGGACCTGCGCGAGGCGCTCATCAGCGGCGCGGCCCACGCCGAGGGCCCCCTCGCCGAACTCGCCGCGCGCTACACGGTCGGCGAGGACGTCGACTGGGAGGCGGCCGTCGGCAAGGAAGGCCGGTACGTGCCCGTGCCCGGCTACCCCTGGCAGACCAAGCGGTACTGGGCCGGCGAGCGCGCGGCCGAGGGCGACGACCTCGCCTCCTGGGTGCTGAGCGAGCACGCCCGCACCGGCTTCGAGGAGGACTCCACCCTCACCGACATCGGCATCGACTCCCTCGCCAAGCTCCGCATCGTCGTCGACCTCGCCAAACGCACCGGCCAGGACGTCGACCCCGAGGAACTGGGCCAGGTCCGCACCGTCGGCGAACTGCGCACGTGGACGCGGGCCCTCCAGGCGGCCACCCGATGAGCCGACCGCACGATCTGTACGGCCGGTTCGCCGAGGCAGCCGACAAGCACCCGGACGAAACGGCCCTGGAAGTCGCCGGAACCGAACTGACGTACCGTCAACTCCGGTGTGCGGCCGAAGAGTTGGCCGAAAAAATCGGCCAGGTGAAACGGGTCGGCCTCCTCGCCTCGCGCACCCTCCCGGCGTACGTCGGCTGGCTCGCCGTCCTGCGGGCCGGCGCGGCCGTCGTCCCCCTCAACCCCGAGCACCCCGACGCCCGCGTCGCGGAGATCGGCCGCTCGGCCGGACTCGACCTGATCCTCGCCGACGCGGCCGAGGAGGGCATCGGCGACGTCGGCGTCCCCGTCGTCACCGTCTCCGCCGAAGAGGCCGTCGCCTGGGCCGTGACGGACGCCCCCGCCCGGCCGTACACGCCGGCCGCCCCCGACAGCGCCGCCTACCTGATCTTCACCTCCGGCTCCACCGGCCGCCCCAAGGGCGTGCCCGTCGCGCACCGCAACATCTGCGCCTACCTCGACGACCTCGCCGGCCGCTACGGCATCGGACCCGGCAGCCGGCTCTCCCAGTGCTTCGAGCTGACCTTCGATGCCTCGGTGCACGACCTGTTCGTCACCTGGGCCGCCGGCGGCACGCTCGTGGTGCCCCGCCGGGCCCAGCTCATGTCCCCCGTCAGGACCGTCAACACCCTGCGCCTGACCCACTGGTTCTCCGTCCCCTCCCTCATCTCCTTCGCCTCCCGCCTCGGCACGCTCACCCCAGGAGCCATGCCGACGCTGCGGTGGAGCGTCTTCGGCGGCGAACCCGTGCCCCTCCAGGCCGCGCGGGAATGGCGCGAGGCCGCCCCCGGCAGCCGGGTCGACGTCCTGTACGGCCCCACCGAGGCGACCATCTCCTGCACCGGCCACCTCCTGCCCGACGACCCCGCGCACTGGCCCGACACACCGGGCGGCACCGCCCCCATCGGGACTCCCCACCCGAGCGTGGAAGCGGTGCTGCTCGACGAGGACGGCAACCCCGGCGAGAGCGGCGAACTCTGCGTGCGCGGCGCGCTGCGCTTCGCCGGCTACCTCGACCCCGCCGAGAACACCGGACGCTTCCTCGACGAGGACCTGCGCCCCGCCGCCGGACCACCCGCCGACGGCCACTGGTACCGCACCGGCGACCGCGTCGCCCGCAGGGACGGCGTCCTCGTCCACCTCGGCCGCACCGACCACCAGGTCAAGATCCGCGGCCACCGCGTCGAACTGGGTGAGATCGAGGCCGCCCTGCGCCGCCAGGCGGACGTCCGCGACGCCGCCGTGGTCGCCGCGACCGCCGCCGACGGCGAACCGGAGCTGCTGGCCGCCGTCAGCGGAACCGACCGCACCCCGGACGCCCTGTACGAGGCGATCGGCGGCGAACTGCCGCCGTACATGATGCCCCGGCGCATCGCCGTCCTCGACGAACTGCCGCTCAACGCCAACGGCAAGATCGACCGGCGGGCCCTGCTCGCCACGCTGGGGCACGGCCTGTGACAACCGGAGGAGCACACGGCTCCTCCCACCCCCCACACCTCATCCCCTAGTTGCCGACATGTAAGGCTCCGACATGTTCGACGCCATCGTGGTGGGGGCGCGCTGCGCCGGTGCGCCCGCCGCCATGCTGCTCTCCCGAGCCGGGTTCCGGGTCCTCATAGTGGACAAGGCGGCCTACGGCACGGACACGCTCTCCACCCATCTGCTGCACCAGCCGGGCGTCGCCGCCCTGGCGCGCTGGGGCCTGCTGGACACCCTGCGCGAGACCGGCTGCCCGCCCATCGAGCGGGTCCGCTACGAGGTCGGCGACATCCGGCTCGACGGCTGCGCCCGGGGCGTGGACGGCCAGCGCGCGGCGTACTCCCCACGCCGCACCATCCTCGACCCGCTGCTCATCGACGCCGCCGTGGAGGACGGCGCCGAATACCGCGAACGGTACGAAGTGAACGGGCTGCTGCACGATGACACGGGGCGCGTCGTGGGGGTACGGGGAAGATCCGGAGGAAAGACCTTCACCGAAACCGCCCGCCTCGTCATCGGCGCGGACGGTATGCGCTCCACCGTCGGCGCCCTCGTGGGAGCGCCGTACACCGTCGAGCACCCCCGCCTGACCTGCGCCTACTACGCGTACTACCCGAAGGTGACGGACGCCCTCGAACTCTACGAGAAGCCCCGCAGCTGGGTGGCCGCCGTCCCCACCCACGGCGACGCCACCCTGGTCCTCGTCTACTTCCCGCAGGACCGCTACCAGGAGGTACGCGCCGACGCCCAGGCCGCCTACCTGAAACAGGTCGAGGACACCGCGCCCGAGCTGTACGGCCGCATCCAGGGCCTCGAACCGCTGGAGAAACTGCGCGGCACCGGCCGCCAGCAGAACTTCTTCCGCAAGGCCAACGGCCCCGGCTGGGTCCTCGTCGGGGACGCCGGACACCACAAGGACTCCATCACCGCGCGCGGCATCAGCGACGGCTACCAGCAGGTCGAACTGCTCGCGGCACGCCTCGCGGACGCCCTCGGCGACGACCCCGCCGTCCTCGACACGGCCCTCAAGGACTTCAGCGAGGACCGCGACCAGGCCCTCATGGGCGGCTACGAGGCGACCCTCGGCGTCGCCCGCCTCGACCCGCAGGAATCACGGCTCTCCGTGCTCAGAGCCGTCCAGCAGGACGAGGAACTCACCTCGATCTATTTCGACACAGTTGCCGGGATCGCCCCGGCGAGCGCGCTCTTCACACCGAGGCTCCTCGACCTCCTGTGACCCCTTGCCCGGACCTGCCCGCCCTTCGCCGGGCTTGTGCCGGAGCCAACTCTGCCGTGACGTGCGGAAGTTGCCTCAGGCGTATGCTGACGCTGCGCCATGATCCTGATACGGTGCAGCTCATCGCCGACAT
This sequence comes from Streptomyces niveiscabiei, assembly GCF_033794345.1. Lineage (NCBI taxonomy): Bacteria > Bacillati > Actinomycetota > Actinomycetes > Kitasatosporales > Streptomycetaceae > Streptomyces > Streptomyces niveiscabiei. Next base: position 176,821 of record NZ_JARAYJ010000006.1, on the reverse strand, counting down.
TCGAACACGCCGAGTAAACCGGCCGGACGGGAAGACCCCCCACAGGGACCGACCGTCCGCCGGTCCAGGTGTGTCGCTGCTGTACGAGGAATCAGATGCCAGGCATCCGCGACCGGCGGACCCGTTACCGCTCCGCCACCCGCAGTCCGCGACTGCGCTCCTCGTTCGTCGTCCCCTTCGTGGTCCCCGCGGTCTGCCTCACCTGCCTGTGGGGCTACACGGCGGCCCAGCCGGCCGACGAGCGGAGCCACGACGTGTCCGCCCCCCTCCGGGCCGAGACCCCCGTCTCCGCGCCCCTCGGAGGGCAGGACGCGCCCGCGGTCCTCCTCGGTTCCGCGACCGGCGGACTTTCCGCGCGCGCCACCGCGCCCGAGGAGAGCGCGCTGATCGAGGAGTACCGGGCGATACGCGCGGACCTCGCGCAGGCGGCCGGGACCCACACCGTCCCGGCGACCTTCCAGCAGAGCAGCGGCTTCGGGACAGAGGCCCGGCACCCCGCCGTCTTCACGGACTTCACGGCCCGCACCGCCCCCTCCACCGACCTCGCCGCCGTCATCGGCGTCCGCGCCGACGCCCTCCTGATCGGCGCGCTCACCGGCGCCGTCGCCGCCCTCGCCCCGGTCCTCGCCGCCTGGCTCGTCGCCCGGCGCCGCAAGCGGGCCTCCGAGGGCGAACTGCGCGACCTGCACGCCTACGCCGAGGAACTCGCCGGCCGCCGCCTCCCCGACGTCCTCGCCCGCGTCGAGAAGGGCGAGCGCGTCGACCCCGCCACCGCGCTCGGCCTCGGCACCCGCCGGCGCGGCTCCGAGGAGATCGCCCGCCTCGCCGCCGTCATCGACCGCGTCGCCCTCGTCTCCGCCGACACCGCGATACGCCAGCACATGGGCCGCGAGGGCACCGAGAAGGTCGTCGCCCAGCTCATCCGGCGCACCCAGATCCTGCTGCACCGCCTCATCGCCCTCCTCGACGACCTGGAGCGCAAGCACGAGGACTCCGACCTCCTGCACGACATCTTCAAGGTCGACCACCTCGCCACCCGCGCCCGCCGGCACGCCGAGAACCTGATGATCCTCAGCGGCACGCCCACCGGCCGCCGCACCAACGCCGCCGTCCCCATCACGGACGTCATGCGCGCCTCCGTCGCCGAGACCGAGGCCTACACCCGGGTCAAGGTCAAGAACGCCCCCGCCGACCGCCGTACGGCCCTCGCCGCGCGCGCCGTCTCGGACGTCACGCACCTGCTCGCCGAGCTGATCGAGAACGGCACCAGCTTCTCCCCGCCCGAGACGCAGGTCGCCGTCAGCGCGATCCGCGTCGCCAAGGGCCTCGCCATCCACGTCGAGGACCACGGCCTCGGCATCCCGCCAGCCCAGCGCCACCGGGCCAACCAGCTGCTGGCCAACCCGCCGCGCCTGGACCTCACCGCCCTCGGCGAGGACCCCCGCCTCGGCCACTTCGTTGTCGCCAAGCTCGCCGAGCGCCACGGCATCAAGGTCGAACTGCGCGAGTCCGTCTACGGCGGCACGCTGAGCATCGTCCTCGTCCCCGTCGACCTCCTCGAAGAGGTCGGCTCCCCGGTCCTCGACCAGCTCCAGGCCGCCGCCGCGGCCACCATGGACGCCGCGCTCACCGCGCCCGAGCGCCCGGGGCTCGCCGCCGACACCGAGCGGGCCCCGGCCGGCGCCGAACACGCCCTGGTCGGCGCGGGCGCCGTCACCACCGGCTTCGACCTGCCCACCCACACCCGCCTCGCCGACTACGACGGCTTCCCCGAGTACGCGGGCGCGGGCCTCCTCCCGCCGGTCTCCGGCCACCCCGAACCCCAGCAGCCGTACGGCTACCAGCAGGCGGCCTACGACCCCCCGCCCGCCGGACCCGCCGCGTCCTACGACGCCGCCGCCTCCTACGACAACGTCTCCTCCGAGACCTACGGCAGCGGCCTCACCGCCCCCGAGGCCCCGGCGGGATACGACGCCCCGGCGGCGTACGAGGCGCCCTACGAGCCGTACCCCCCGCAGGCACCCGGGCCCTACGGCCCGGGGGGTACAGGGCTGTACGCGGAGCAAGCGGTTTCCCCCTCCTACCAGGAGCCCTCCTACCAGGAGCCCTCCTACGAGGAGCCCTCCTACCGGGACCCGTCCTACCCGGAACCGCCGCAGAGCCCGCAGTACGGCTACGACACCGCCGCGACCCCGGCAGCCGGGCAGTACCAGCAGCAGAGCCGCCCCACGACCCCCCAAGCGGCGGCCCCCACGACCGGCAACTCCCCCCTGACCACCCCCGACGTACTGCCACGGCGCACCCGTGGGGCCGCCCTCGCGCAGCAACTGCGCAAGGAGGCCGCCCAGTTCGGCGAGGGCGGGGAGCCCGACGAGAGCGTCATCTCCCCCGATGTGTCGGCCCGCGCGCTGAGCGCCATCCAGCGGGGCCTGAAACGAGCGCAGTCGCCCGAGACGGACCCTCCGCCTCCCGGGCAGTACGACGACGAAGGGCCCTGATGCATACCCAAGGTGAAGGAACGTTACGGAATGAGTGAGCAGGTACACCCCGGTCCGCAGCTGGACTGGCTGCTGGACGACCTGGTGGACCGAATCCCCGAGATTCGTTGTGCTGTCGTGCTGTCGGGGGACGGCCTTCTCATCGGCAAGTCGAAGGACATCCGCCGCGACGACGCCGAGCACCTCTCGGCGGTCGGCTCCGGCGTGCACAGCCTCGCCCGGGGCGCGGCACGCCACTTCCACGGCGGGCCCGTCCAGCAGACGGTCATCCAGATGGAGAAGGCGTACCTCTTCATCACGGCGGCCGGCCAGGGCGCGCGCCTCGCGGCGTTCGCCTCGGACAGCGTGGACATCGGCATGATGGCCTACGAGATGGGCACCCTGGTCAAGCGCGTCGGCACCTATCTGAGTGCTCCGCCCCGGGTGCAGGGCCCTCCCGGCGGCCTGGGCCAGGATGTCTGAGTCCCGTTGGTCGGAAGCGTCCGGCGGGGGGCGTTACTTACGCCCCTACGCCATCACGGGCGGCAGGACCCGTCACTCCCAGCACGCCTTCACGCTGATCACCCAGATCGTCTCGCGGTCCGTGGAGGACATGGACCACGAGGCGCTGGAGCCGGAGGCGGCCAAGATCCTGGAGCTGTGCCGGGACCGGGCGGTGGCGATCGCCGAGATCGCCGCCCTGATGGACCTGCCCGTGAGCGTCGTGAAGATTCTGTGCGGAGATCTCCTCAATACCTCGCTGATCCTAGTCCAGTCGCCGCCCGGCAAGGAAAGCCAGCCGGACGTCGAACTCATCGAAAGGGTGATGGATGCCATCCGTCAACTCTGAACCCGTCCTGCCGACGGCACTGAAGATCCTCGTCGCGGGCGGATTCGGCGTCGGCAAGACGACGATGGTGGGCTCGGTGAGCGAGGTGCCGCCGCTGGAGACCGAGGAGCGCATGACCGAGGTCAGCCGGGGGGTCGACGACCTCTCCGGCGTGGAGAACAAGGTGGCCACCACGGTCGCCATGGACTTCGGCCGGATCACCGTCGCCTCCGACCTCGTCGTGTACCTCTTCGGCACGCCCGGCCAGGACCGCTTCTGGTTCATGTGGGACGACCTCGCCAACGGGGCGCTCGGCGCGATCGTCCTCGCGGACACCCGCCGCCTCGACGCGTCGTTCGCCTCGATCGACTTCTTCGAGTCCCGGGAGATCCCCTTCGCGGTCGGCGTCAACTGCTTCCACGGACGCCGCGAAGCCTCCGCCGAACAGGTCCGCGCCGCCCTCGACCTCGACCCCGGCATCCCGGTCGTCCTGTGCGACGTGCGGGACCGCAACTCCAGCCGCGAAGTGCTCCTCTCGGTGCTCCAGGTGGCCCGCATGCGCGCCGCCGCCCGCCTGAGCAGGCTCGGGCACGGCTAGGGCAGGGGGTACGAGACGGTACGGGGCGCCAGGTCCGGTCTGTCCGCGGTGAACGTGAGCGTCACCCGGGTGTAGTGCCGGACCTGCCCCGCGCTCGGGGCGTCCAGGCGGACCGTCACCGGGTAGCCGCGGAACGTGCCCGCCGCGCAGTACGGGACGCAGTCGTTGACCACGTTCACGCCGTGTCCCTCGGCCTCGGCCGGGGTCCAGCGCGACCAGCGCAGCGCCGTCAGACGGCTGTTGCCGTCGCCGCAGGCCAGGATGTAGTCGGTCGGGCGGGTCCGGGGTTGTCCCGCGCAGTCCAGGAGGACGGTGCGGGGGTGGTGGGTCGTGGTGGTGCCTGCCGCCGCCAGGGACGCCACCGCGCACAGCGCCAGGGCGGTTCTCTTGAGGTACCTGGGCATGGTCCGCTCCCTGGGCCGTTCGTCGTCCACTGCCGACGCTACGACCGTCGGCGGGGCGACACCACTTCTCGGGGGGTGCGTGCGAAGAACACGAACTCCTTGCCGGGGCGGTCGGGGGCGTCTCTCACCTCCTCCACGGCGAACCCGTGGGACTCCAGGGCGACGGCGACCTCGCCGCTGCCGGGTACGTGGACGGAGTGGCGGGAGCGCTCGGGGGTTCACTCCTCCCAGGCCCGCCGCGCCGGGTCCCGTGTCTCGAACACGAACCGGCCGCCGGGGCGGAGGGCCTCGCGCACCCCGCGCAGGGTCGCGGCCCAGACTCGTTCGTCCACGACGGCCTGCGCGGCGTTGCCGGTCATGACGGCCAGGTCCACGCTGAGGCCGGGCAGCCCGGTGGCGTCTCCGTGCAGCCAGCGCACCCTGTCCGCACCGGGCTTGGCGCGCGCGAGGTCCAGTGACGCGCCCGCCGGGTCGACTCCCGTGACGCCGAAGCCCTGTTCGGCCAGCAGGAGCGCCAGGGTGCCGGTGCCGCAGCCGACGTCCAGGATCCGACGTGCGCCCAACTCCCTCGCGATGCCCGCGTATACGTCGAGGTCTGGGCGGTCGCTGTGGAGGGGGTCGTAGAAGGCGGCCAGTCTCGGATGCGTGTACGCCTCGTCCGTCATGCCGGTCAGGCTAGGAAGGACCGGGGCCGTCCGCACCCGAATTCCGCGCCCTGCGGTGTGCCGCCACCCGTTCCCGGGTCGCGCAGCGGGCGGAGCAGTAGCGGCGGGTCGAGCCTCCCGTGCTGGTCACGAAGACGTTCTCGCAGGCCGACGACGCGCAGACGCCGCCCGGCGGGAGCTGGCGGTCCCACAGGAGGACGGCCAGGGTCATGCAGGACGAGGCGAGGAACCACTCCGCCCAGGGGGCCTCGTCGTGCCGGTCCAGGTGGAGGTGCCAGGGGGTTGCGCCGCCGTGGGAGGTGAGCCGTACGGGGCCGCAGCCCTCGGCGAGGAGGCGGTTGAGGCGTCCGGCGGCGGCGTCGGCGGAGTCGGCGGCGAACACCTCGCGCAGGCGCAGGGCCGCGTCCCGCATACCGGCGATGTCCTCGGGGGACAGGTCCAGCGGTTCGGCCTCGCCGTACTCGCGCAGCACCTCGGCGACGGCGTCCGTGCGGGGTTCGCCGGCCGTGAGGACGTTGACGAGGGCGACGGTGCGGTGGGCGGTGCGGGCGGGGGAGTGGCGGGTGAACCAGTCGTCGGGGGAGGGCTCCATGCGGGCGAGTGTAACGGCCTTGGCCGGATGCTGGGTTACTTCGTAACGTCAGGTGGATGAGAAGACGTTACCCCCTGTCCCGTTACCTCCTGGGCGCGGGCGCCGCCCGTACCGGCGACGAGATGTCCGCCCCGGCCCTGCTCCTCACCGGCACGGCGCTCGCCGGTTCCGGACCGCCCCTGCTGGCCGCGCTCACCGCGTCGGCGGCCCTCGGCGGCCCGGTCCTGGGCACCCTCCTCGACCGCACCCCCCACCCCGGCCGCCTCCTCGGCGGAGCACTGGCGGCGTACGCGACGACCCTCCTCCTGGTGTGGTGGTCCCTGGGCACCCTCCCGCTCCCGGCCACCCTCTCCCTCGCCCTGACGGCCGGCCTCTTCGCCCCGTCCCTCGCGGCGGGCTGGACCTCCCAACTCCCGCGCGTCACCGCCCCCGAACACCTCCCCCGCGCCGGCGCACTGGACGCCGCGTCGTACGAGTTCGCGGCACTGGCGGGCCCCGCGCTCGCCGGGGGAGCGGCCCTGGCGGCGGGCCCGGAGGCGGCACTGCTGACGTCCGTGGCCCTGGTCACGTGCGCGCTCCCGGCGGCGTGGAGCCTGCCGGGGAGGGCGACGGGGGCTTCGGGGGAGCGGGTGACGAGGGCTCGCGGGATCGCGGGGGAGGTGCGGGACGGGTTCGCCGCCCTCCTCCGTATCCGCCCCCTCGCCCGGGCCACCCTCACCTCCACCCTCTCGCACGCCGGGCTCGGCGCCTTCACGGCCGTCACCCCCGTCCTCGGTGTCCGGGCCTTCGGCGCCGAGAGCGCGGGGGCCTTCCTGCTCGCCGCCCTCGCGTTCGCGTCGCTCGTCGCGAGCCTCGCGCTGGCCCGCCGCCCCGATGTGCTCGGTCCCGACGCCGTCCTCCTCGCGAGCACCCTCGTTCTCGGGGCCGCCTTCCTCGCCGCGCCGGCCGCCCCGCTCGCCGCGTCCTTCCTCGCCGGGCTCGGTGCCGGGCCCCAGCTCGTCGCCCTCTTCGCGATCCGGCACCGGGAAGCGCCCGAGCGGCTGCGGGGGCAGATCTTCAGTACCGGGGCGAGCCTGAAGATCAGCGGGTACGCGGCCGGCGCGGGAGCCGCGGCCGTCTGCCCGCCCGGCGGGGCGCTGCCGGCCGCCGCCGGGTGCCAGGCCCTCGCCGCGGCCGGATTCCTGCTGCTCTCCCGTACCGGAGATCGGCCGAAAACCGTTGCCGGTACGTGTGGTTGACTACGCGGATGCTCCACGAATCGGTGCTGAGAACGAAGGAACTGCCTGCCGCCGATCGGTTCGAGGCATGGACGGAACGGCTGGGCCGTACGCACGCTCCGATGCGGCTGCTCAGCGACCGCGCGCACGACTACCACGGGGTCCAGCGCCTCATCCCGCTCGGCGAGGTGACGATCTGGCCGGCCTCCTTCGACCACCTCGTCTTCCAGCGGACCCCGCGTCTGGTGCGGCAGTCGGACCCGGAGGTGTACCACCTGTCGTTGCTGCTGCGCGGGGAGGGCGCGGCGGACTGGGGTGGCCGACAGGCGGCGTACCGGGTGAAGGATCTGCACGTCAGCCACTCGTCGAGGGCGTTCGAGGTGGCGACGGGCCCCGACCCGGTGTCGATCGTCGGCGTGGAGATACCCCGCAGCGCGGTGGTCCTGCCGGGCCGCTGCGCGCAGGACCGGGTGCTCGGCAGGGTCGACGGCAAGACCGGGCTCGGCGCGCTGCTCACCCAGTTCCTGATGCAGCTCGCCGACGACACGGCGCCGTATCACCCGTCGGACGCGGCACGCCTCGGCACGGTCGTCATCGACCTGGTGACCGCCCTGTTCGCGCACCTCCTGGACGCCGAGCGGGCGATGACCCCGGAGACGAGGGCGCGTGCACTGACGCTGCGGATCAAGGAGTTCGTCCGCCGCAACCTGGCCGATCCGGACCTCAGCCCCGCGACGATCGCCGCCGCGCACCACGTCTCCCGCAGCTACCTGTACCGCCTCTTCCAGGCCGAGGGCCTCACGGTCTCGGCCTACCTGCGCGAGCAGCGCCTGAAGAACGCGCACCGCGACCTCACGGACCCGGCGCTGCACGCCCTGCCCATCCACGCGGTCGCCGCACGCTGGGGCTTCCCGCGCGCCGCCGAGTTCACGCGCGCGTTCCGCTCCGCGTACGGCGACACGCCGAGCGAGGTGCGGGCCCGGGCGGCCCGCGGGGGATTGTCGCGCACCGGGGCCCCGTAGGCGGGGCGGTGGACGCAGTGCGTCAGGTCCGTGGACGGTGCGCCAACGACACGCGCCCGGCCCATGGACCATGCTGGTGATCATCGCGCAGGGCACACACGTCCCGAGGCCGGTCCAGGATCACTGGGGAGTCCTGGCACGCACCCGGGCGCCCTGAAAAGAGGCGGGCCCGTACCGAAGGGGTGGAGCCCCCCGGGCACGGGCCCGCCTCACGCGTGCGGCCTCAGCGGCCCACGGTGATCACTCCTCCCGCCATGCTGCCGCCGTCGTACACGACCTTGCCCGTCGACTTCTGCCAGACCTTGATCCGGAAGGTGTCGGGGGAGTCGGTGGCGGTGATCCGGAAGGCGTACCCGGACGCCTTGTTCACCGTGCCGGTGCCCTGGTAGACGGCCTGCCTGCCGGTGACGACCAGCCAGTCCGAGCCGGTGCCGCGCAGCGACACGCCGGGCGCGGTGAACGTGACCCGCCCGGTCGGGACGGTCGCCTTCGTGCCGTACGCGGCGGCGAAGGAGAACGCCCCCCGGCCCTTGGGCGACAGCAGCAGGCCCGCGCCGGACGCCTTGCCCGCCCGGTCGTACACGACCAGCTCGGGCAGGGTCGTCGTGGCGGTCCCGCCGTCGTCGTCCTTGACCGTGACCACGGGACGGCGGATACCGGCCTTGGTGTAGCGGTGCTCCGCCCTGCACACGGGACCGGTGTACGGCTTGCTGCCGTCGGCCCAGTCGATCGTGCAGGTGTGGGTGTCACGGGCGCCCGCGTCGGTGAACGAGGCGGTCACAGACGCCGGTCGACCGATGGCCACCGGCGCCGGGCCGGACGCCTTGGTGATGACCGGCGCCGCGTTCGCGACCGTCACCGTCACCGTGTCGCGGCTGCCGCCGCCCGCGATGGCCAGCTGGAACGTGCCGTTGTCCGCGCACGTCACCGTCGTGGCCGCCTTCGCCGGGTCCGCGACCTTGCACGGCGCGCCGCCCGCCACGGACCACTTCGCGCCCGGCGCGCCGGAGGCCGTACCGCGCAGGGCGATCGGCGCGCCCTCGGTGCCGGAGACGTCCGGGCCGGCGTGCACGACGGTCACCGGGTCGATGCTCGACAGGGTCGGCACGACCTTCTTGATCAGGCCGTCCGCGCCGAACTCCATCTTGTCGATGGTGGTTTCGCGGTGGGTGCCGTCACCGCCGGGGATCGCGAAGCGGTGGTAGGCGATGTACCAGTCGTCGGAGTTCGGGACCTGGACGACCGAGTGGTGGCCGGGCCCCTTGATGCCGAGGGACAGGTCCTTCTCCAGGATCACGCCCCGCTTGGTCCACGGACCGGTCGGGGAGGGCCCGGTGGCGTACGCGACACGGTAGTTGACGTCCCGCGTGTCGTTCTCCGACCACATGAAGTAGTACGTGCCCTTGCGCTTCACGACGAACGTGCCCTCGTTGTAGCCGCTCGGCGTCATGTCCTTGAACGTCGACATGTCCAGGGACGTCATGTCCGCGTTGAGCTTGGCGACGTACGCGTGGCCGTTGCCCCAGTAGAGGTAGTTCGTCCCGTCGTCGTCCGTGAACGTCGCCGGGTCGATCATCTGGCCCGGCGCCTGGCCCGCCTTGAGGAGCGGCTTGCCGAGGGCGTCCTTGAACGGGCCGGTCGGGGAGTCGGAGACGGCGACGCCGATGTTCGCGTCGGCGCAGAAGTAGAAGTAGTACTTGCCGTCCTTCTCGGCGATCGTCGGCGCCCACGCCCTGCTGTCGGCCCAGGAGACGTCCGGACCGAGGTCCAGGATCACGCCGTGGTCCGTCCAGTGGACGAGGTCCTTCGACGAGTACGCCTTGAACTGCGTACCGCTCCAGCCCTCGAAGCCGTCCGTCGTCGGATAGATGTAGAAGGTGTCGCCGAAGCGGACGATGTTCGGGTCGGCGTTGAGACCGGGCAGCACCGGGCTCTTCATCACGACCGCCGACACGGTCCAGGTGCGCTTCTTGCCGTCACCGCCGGTCACTTGGTACGTCACCGGCTTGCTGAAGTCCTGGACGCTGCCCGAGGCGGGGCTGATCGCCGCGCCGTGCGCGATCGTGAACTCCGGTGCCAGGCGCCGCAGATCGGTGCCCGGCTTCACCGGCAGGGTGACCTTGCCGTCGGAGACGATCGCGTCCGTCTTCAGCTGCGGCAGCGTGACACGGGCGATACCCGTCGTGTTGCCGCTGATCTCCATCACCTCGGCGGCGCTCAACGCCCGCCCGTAGATACGGAAGTCGTCGACCTCACCGGCGAACGCCGGGTCCGCCGCGTACAGCGACTTGCCGATGTAGCCCGAGTAGTCCTTGGCCGCGTCGTACAGCTCCGACGGCTTGATGCCGGTCGTCGTGCGGGCCACCTCGACACCGTCGGCGTACAGGACCATCGTCCCGGTCGCCCCGTCCAGCGTGACCGTGACGTGCTGCCACTGGCCCGCCGTGAGCGCCGAGTTGCCCGTCAGCTTCGACTCCGCCCCCCAACTCGCCTTGGTGATGGCCGAGTAGAGGGTCGAGCCACCGTTGGAGGGCGTGGCGAACAGGTACTTGTCGCTGTCCGGACCGAGCCCGAAGAGCCACTGGAAGCCGGCGCCGCCCTGCCACTTCGCGTACGTCGAGACGGTGACCGAACCCGCGTCCTTGAGAACGCCGTTCGGGATCTTGACGTACGAGCCGCCGGACAGCTTCACCGAGCCGCCCTGCACACCCGTGCCGAAGCCCGGGGAGCCCACGTACGTGCCGTGGTTGCCGTGGCCGCTGGAGTCGACGGCGATGTCGCCCTTGGTCTCGTCGAACTTGTAGTGGACCAGGAGGTCCGCCGGGACGTCCGGGCCCTCGGCCGAGACGGTCACCGTCGCCTTGAGCGAAGTGCCGTCCGCCAGCTTGCCGTTGACCTCGAAGGTGCCGGGCTTCGCGTACGCGTCCGCCGGGACCGCGTCCCACGTGACCGCGACCGGGCGGTCCACGCCGTCGGCGTACCGGGCGATGACCGTCGCCGGGAGCACCGGAGCCTGGCCGGTCCTCGTCTTCACGGTGACGTCCTGGACGCTCTCCACCGCCTGGTCGGGCTGGTAGGCGCGCAGGAGGCGGTCGTACTCGGCCTTCGTCACCGGCAGGACCGTGCCGTGCCGGGGGCGGGCCGGGAGTTCGTAGTTCGCGGACGGGGTCCACACGCCCTTGTCGAGGTCGGTCGTCTCGAACGGGATGTAGCCACGGCCGCCGAACTCGTCGAGGAACGCGTACCACTTGTCCTCGGTGTTCGACTTGAACACCAGCGGGCCCTCGGCCGCGCTCATCGTGCCCTTGCCGATGCCCTCGGCGACCGGCGTCCACGAGGTGTTGAGCAGCGAGTCGCTCTTCTCCTCGAAGATGAACTTGCTGTTCGGCGTCGACGAGGTGTTGTTCCGCTCGTCCTTCGAGAGGCGGTAGTACGTGTCGTCGTGCTTGATGACCGTCGAGTCGATGACCGAGTAGCCCCGGTCCACCCACACCTTCGGCTCGCTGAACGTGTAGAAGTCACGCGTCGTCGCGTACATCATGCGGTTGTACGTGTCGCCGGAGTGCGCCTCGTTGTCGTACAGCTTCGACGCCCAGAAGACGACGTACTCGCCGAGCCTGGAGTCGTAATAGGCCTCGGGGGCCCAGGTGTTGCCCGCGCTGTCCGGGGAGACCCGCACCAGGCGCTGGTTCGTCCAGTGCGTCAGGTCGGTGGACTCCCACACCATGATGGACTTGCTGCCGGTGCGCTGCGAGGCGTCCCAGTCGCCGTTGCCGTAGATCCTGAGGTCGGTGGCGATCTGGTAGAACTTGTCGCCCTCGGGGGAGCGGATGATGAACGGGTCGCGCAGGCCCCGCTCGCCGAGCGTCGACGTCAGGACCGGGCGGCCGTTGTTCAACTCCCGCCAGTGCAGCGGGTCGTTGCCCTTGCTCAGGCCGAAGTACAGCTGCTCGCCGTCCGAGGTGCCCTCGCCGGTGAAGTAGCTGAAGAGGTAGCCCTCCGGCTTCTGCGCTGCCGGGAGTTCGGGGACCTTCGCGGTCAGGACGCGCGTCGTGCTCTGCGAGCCCTTCGTCACCGTCGCCGTCAGGGCGGCGGTCGTCGCGCCCTCGCCGTGCGCCGGGCGGTGGACGACGCCGTCCGCCGAGACCGTGTCCGGGTTCGCCGACGTCCAGGTCACCGCCGTGCCGAACGCGCCGGTCGACGGGAGGGTCAGGTTGCCGCGGGCGTCGTCCAGGTTGTGGACGGTCAGGGAGTCGGCGGCCTGCCGGACCGCCGTCGCGTCGTCGAACGTGGGCAGGACCGTCACCTCGAAGGACTTCGTGTCGTTCACCGCGCCCTTGCGGAGCGTCGCCGTCAGCGTGGCGTGGCCGCTCGGCTCACCGGCCGCCGGGCGCGTGACCTTGCCGGCCGCCGAGACGACGTCCGGGGCATCGCTGGCCCACGTGATGTTCGAGCCGCCCGCCGGGCCCGACTTCGGGAGCGTCAGGTCCGCCGTCACCGCGCTCGTGTCGCCCAGCGTCAGCGCCGCCTTGTCCGCCGCGACGCCCTGTGTGGCGACCGGCAGCGACAGGGTCTCCACCTCGGTGCCGGTCAGCGCGCGGTCGTACACGCGGAAGTCGCGGATCGTGCCCTGGAACAGCTTGTCGCCGGGGTACACCGACTTGCCGAGGTAGTTCGCGGTCGTCGCGCCGCCCCCGATCGAGCCCGGGGTCAGCGTCACCGAGGTGTTGCGGCCCACCTCGGCGCCGTCCTCGTACAGGATGCCCGTCGTGCCCGACTGGGTGTACGTCAGGTGCTTCCAGACGCCCCTGGCCAGGTTGTGGCCGTCGTCCGCCCTGGTGTTCTGCTCCGTGGACCAGTTGCCCGACGCGATCGAGGTGCGCAGGGCGTTGCCGGTCGTGAAGAGGTAGCCGTTGCCCGCGGTGCCGCTCGTGTTGCCGAAGCCGTACAGGAAGTACGGGGCCTGCTGGGCCGGGTCCATCTTCACGTCGAAGGAGACGCTGATCGCGTCCATGCCCTTCATGACGTCGTCCGGGAGCTTGACGTAGGTGTCCGAGCCGTTGAACGTCAGGCCGTCCGACCAGGAGCCCGTGCCGTTCAGGACGCCGTCGCGGCCGTGGCCCGAGGCGTCCGGGACGGTGGCGGTGCCCGAGGAGGCGTCGAGCTTGTACCAGAGGGCGAGGCCGTCGGTCAGGGTGTCGGCGTCCGCGGCCTGCGCGGAGACTGCCGGGGCGAGCCCGATGACCAGCGAGGCGGCGGTCAGACCGGCGAGCCGGGCCGCCAGACGTCTCGCGCGGCCTTTCCGGGCGCCCGGGGGTGCGTTGTGCTGCGGCATGTTCTTGATTCCCTGTCGGAAGACACGAGGACACGAAGGGACTGGGGGAGGGCGTGACAGGACCGCACGGCCTTTCGTCTGGAAGACCGTGCGGTTACAGCTGTGTGACGTCGTGTTGCGAGAGTGTCGGACGGGGTGTGGAGGCGCGTCAAGAGGTCTCGAACAATGTCCGACATACCGAACAGAGGGTGCGGGTGCGGAGGGCCGGTTCCTTTTGGAAGATTCTCGTGTGACGAGCGACGACGGCGATGAGCTGCTGCTGCGGTTGCGGTCGCTCACCGCCCAGGCGCGGGAGCGGGCCGAGGTGCAGCGGTCCCAGGTGGAGCTGGCCATCGCCTTGCAGCGCGGGATGCTGCCGAGGGACCTGCCGTGTCCGCCCCGGGTGCGGCTGGCCGTGCGGTACGAGCCCGCTTGTTACGGGCTCAACGTGGGCGGGGACTGGTACGACGCCTTCTCGCTGCCCGGCGGGCGGCTCGCCCTGTCCATCGGGGATGTGCAGGGGCACAACATCGAGGCCGCCGCGTTCATGGGGCAGGTCCGGGTGGGGCTGCGGGCGCTCACGTCCGTGACCAGCGACCCCGGCGAACTGCTCGCCCGGACCAACGACCTGCTGTTCTCCCTCGGCAGCGACCTCTTCGCGACCTGCACGTTCCTGCGGCTCGACCCGGTCACCGGGGTGCTGGAGAGCGCCCGTGCCGGGCACACGCCGTTCGTCTGGGCCACCGCCGACGGGCGGTCCGGCATCGCCGACGACGAGCCCGGGCCACCGCTCGGGATCCAGCCCGGAGCCCGGTACCCCGTCTCCCGGCACCACCTGACCAGCGGCGGGGTCTTCGTGCTGCTCACGGACGGCGTCGTGGAGGGGCCCGCGATGCCGCTGGACGAGGGGCTCTCCCAGGTCGTGAAGCTGGCCGGGATCGCGGCTGTCGCGGGGCTCGGCACGGAGTCGCTGGCGGCGGCGGTGATCGAGGGGGCCACCCGGGTGGGGCACGAGGACGACGCCGCCGTGCTGGTGGTGGGGTACGACGAACCGGGGTAGGGGCGGGGAGTGGCCGCTCTCGTCTGGCCGTCCCCGTGGTCACGGTGTCTGATGGATCATGTGGTGGACACCTGGAACCCGCGCCGAGCGGCGGTCCTCGTCGCGCAGACGCTCGCCGTGGCCGCCTCCTACTACGGCGCCGGGCGGCTCGGGCTGCTGCGCAGGCTGACCGTCGAGGGCACGGTGTTCACGCCGGTGTGGCCGCCCACCGGCGTCGCGCTGACCTGGCTGCTGGTCATCGGCGTGCGGGCGTGGGCCGGGATCGCGCTCGGGTGCCTGTTCGTGATCCTGCACCTCACCTCGGGCGAGATGCACCCGCCGATGATCGCCAACCTCGCGGGCAACGTCGCCGCCCCCGTCTGCGCCTGCCTCCTCCTGCGCCGCGTCGGCTTCCGTACCGACCTCAGCCGGCTGCGCGACGGCGTCGCCCTCGTCTTCCTCGGCGCCCTCACGGCGATGCTGATCAGCTCGACGACCGGCGTCGGGGTGGCCGTCCTCACCGGCGACCTCCCCGAGGACAGCTTCTGGCCGGTGTGGGTCGCGTGGTGGGTCGGCGACGCGATGGGCGTGCTGATCGTGACGCCGCTGCTGCTGCTGGCGTACCGGGCACGGGGCCTGCCGGGCACGGCCCGCTGGAAGGAGGCGACGGCCCTGGCGGTGACCGCCTGCTGCGTCGTACCCGTCGCCACGAACAACCACATCAACATGCTGTTCCTCAGCTACCCGGTGCTGATCTGGGCGGCCCTGCGGTTCGAGCTGCCCGGCAGCATGCCGTGCGCGCTGCTCGCGTCCGTCCTCGCGACGGTCGCCGCGACCGACCGGGCCGGGCCCTTCGCGGGGCTCACGCACGTCGAGGTCATGCTGAAACTCCAGGCGTTCAACGGGGCCACCGCCCTCACCGCGCTCCTGCTGTCCGCCGTGATCACCGAACAGCGCAACACCCGCCGCTCGGTGGAACGCGCCTGCGAGGAACTCGCCGAGGTCCTGGAACACCTCACCGCCGCCGACCGCGCCTACCCGCCCGACCGCTCCAGCAGATGACCGACGGCCTCCACGACGTCCGCGACGCCGTGATGCGGTACGTCGAGGCCGTCCGGCCAGGCCCGGCCCCGCACCCAGATCGCCCGCAGCCCCGCCCCCGCCGCCCCCGCGATGTCCTTGACCGGGTCGTCCCCCGTCATCCAGTCCCCGGCCGTCAGCTGCGTCCCGCACCGCGCCGCCGCCAGCTCGAACAGGCGGGCGTCCGGTTTCCGTACGTCGATGTCGCCGGACGCGGCGATGCCGTCCACCAGGTCCGCGAGGCCCGCCGAGCGGATCTTCGCGCGCTGGAGGTCGGACGAGCCGTTCGTCACGACGCCCACGCTCCAGCCGTGCTCCCTCAGCCGGCCGAGGCTCTCCAGCACGTCCGGGCGGCACACCACCGACGCGGCCATCCGGTCCACGTACACGCGCCACAGGTGCTCCGGCGACTCCGCGACGCCGAACGCCTCCGGCAGCCGGCCGAGGACGTCCCGGCCACCGTTCTCGGCGAGCTCGGCCAGCAACCACTCCCCGACCGCCGGGTCGTACCCGTGGTCCCGGCACAGGCCGGCGACGGTGGCGGAGAGAGCGGCGGCACGGTCGACGAGGGTGCCGTCGAGATCGAAGAGGGCGAGACGCATGGAGTGACCTTAACCGCAGGTCACTTGGGTGCGGGATAGACCTTGGTGATCTTGCCCCGGGAGTCCGCCTCCAGGTATCCCGAGCTGCCGTACTCGTCGGTGAGGTACACGTTGAGGGTGACCGGGATGTCGAACACGACTTTTCTGGGGGGACTCACCAGGAGGTAGCGGGTCTCGGGGTCGGGGACGTTCAGCCGCTTGGCGGCTTCGGCGAGCAGCGCCGGCACCTTGTCCCACGCGAACCCGTCGACGGTGAAGGGCCTGGAGCCGGGGAAGATGCTCTTCTTGACGATGCCCTCCCGCGCCCCCTCGCCCGGACGGTACGTGTACGACTCGGTGCTGGTGTCGCTGCCGTCCACCATCACGTCCGCCGAGACGTAGTCCTCGTACACCGACAGCGCTCCGAACCGCTTGCGCCCGGTCTTCTCCTCGATCGCCGCGATCGCCGTCCGGATGCCGTCCGGCGTCAGCAGACCTGTACCGCTCTTGGCGGTGGTCTCGTCCGGCGACCCGCTCCCCGTGCTGCCCGAAGGCGACCCTGACGGCACCGAACTCCCCGACGAAACCGGCGACTTGGCCGGTCCCGCCGCGCCGCTCGCGCCCCCGGGCAGGAGGTTCCAGCCCAGCACGCCCACCAGGGCGACCCCCAGCCCCGGCAGCACCACGGCCGGCCATCTTCGCCGCCGCGCGGGGGTGTCCGCGACGGTCGGCGTCGTGGTGCGAATCTGCGGCTCCGCCGGAGGCTCGGGCGCCTGCAACGGGTACGACGTCGTCGCGCCCCGCCCCGCCGTACCGCCCTCCACCACCTCCGTCAGCAGCCGCTCCACCGTCTGGGCGCCGGGGCGTGCCGCCGGGTCGCGGTCGAGGAGGCGGGTGAGGACGTCCGCGAGGGGGCCCGCGTGCTGCGGTGGGGGTATGTCCTCGCTGAGGACGGCCGCGAGGGTGGCCAGCGTCGTGCCTCTGCGCAGCGGGTGGCGGCCCTCGACCGCCGTGTACAGCATCATGCCGAGGGACCACAGGTCGGAGGAGGGGCCGCCGGACTGTCCGGAGACGCGCTCGGGGGCCATGTAGTCCGGTGTGCCGATGATCGAGCCCGTCGCGGTGAGGGCCGTCGCCTCGCGGATCGCGGCGATGCCGAAGTCGGTGAGGACGGGGCGGCCGTCGGGGCGCATCAGGACGTTCGCGGGTTTGACGTCCCGGTGCTGGATGCCCGCGTCGTGCGCGGCGCGCAGCGCGGACAGGACGCCGAGGCCGATCCGGGCGGCCTCGACCGGGCCCATCGGCCCCTGCGCGAGCCGGTCCGCGAACGAGCCGCCGGGCACCAGCTCCATGACGATCCACGGGTAGGTGCCGTCACCCTCGTCCACGATGTGGTGGATCGTGACGACCCCGGGATGGTCCAGCCGGGCCAGCGCCCGCGCCTCGCGCAGCACCCGCTGCCGCAGCTGGTGCGCGGCCGGTGGGTCGTACTCGGCGAGGTCGGGGTCCGGCGGCCGGACCTCCTTCACGGCCACGCTCCGGCGCAGCACGAGGTCCGTGGCCCGCCACACCATTCCCATGCCGCCCCCGCCGAGCCGCGCCTCCAACTGGAAGCGCCCGTCGACGACCCGCCTGCGGCTGTCCGCGTCGTTCATGCGCGGAGCATAGTTCGGCCCACCGACACCGCCGATCGTGTGCTCGCTCCCCGGACGGCCGACAAGGTGGCCCGGGTCACATGGACCTCCGACCCCGGCGCCGACACCATGGGTGCCGACGGCGGCGAAGGGATTCGGCATGTTCCGCAAGGTGCTGGTGGCCAACCGAGGCGAGATCGCGATCAGGGCGTTCCGCGCCGGGTACGAGCTGGGAGCCCGTACGGTCGCCGTGTTCCCGCACGAGGACCGGAACTCGCTGCACCGCCTGAAGGCCGACGAGGCGTACGAGATCGGTGAGCCCGGGCATCCGGTGCGCGCGTACCTGTCGGTCGAGGAGATCGTCGCCGCCGCCCGGCGCGCGGGGGCCGACGCGGTGTATCCGGGGTACGGCTTCCTCTCCGAGAACCCGGAGCTGGCCCGCGCCTGCGAGGAGGCCGGGATCACCTTCGTCGGCCCGGACGCCCGCACGCTGGAACTCACCGGCAACAAGGCGAGCGCGGTCGCGGCGGCCCGCGCGGCCGGCGTCCCCGTGCTGGGCTCGTCCGCGCCCTCCAACGACGTCGGCGAACTCGTGGCCGCCGCCGAGGAGATCGGCTTCCCGGTGTTCGTGAAGGCGGTCGCGGGCGGCGGCGGGCGCGGTATGCGGCGCGTCGAGGACCCGGCCGCCCTGCGGGAGTCCATCGAGGCCGCGTCCCGCGAGGCGGCGTCCGCGTTCGGTGACCCGACGGTCTTCCTGGAGAAGGCGGTCGTCGACCCCCGGCACATCGAGGTGCAGATCCTCGCGGACGGCCACGGGAACGTCATCCACCTCTACGAGCGCGACTGTTCGGTCCAGCGGCGCCACCAGAAGGTCATCGAGCTGGCCCCCGCGCCCGACCTGGACCCGGCGCTGCGGGACCGGATCTGCGCGGACGCCGTCCGGTTCGCCCGCGAGATCGGCTACCGCAACGCGGGCACCGTCGAGTTCCTCCTCGACCGGGACGGCAACCACGTCTTCATCGAGATGAACCCGCGCATCCAGGTCGAGCACACGGTCACCGAGGAGGTCACCGACGTCGACCTCGTCCAGGCACAGCTCCGCATCGCCTCGGGCGAGTCGCTCGCGGACCTCGGGCTGTCCCAGGAGACGGTGAAGCTGCACGGCGCGGCCCTCCAGTGCCGGATCACCACCGAGGACCCCGCCAACGGCTTCCGCCCCGACACCGGCCGGATCAGCGCGTACCGTTCACCGGGTGGTTCAGGCATCCGGCTCGACGGCGGAACGACCCACGCGGGTACGGAGATCAGCGCGCACTTCGACTCGATGCTGGTCAAACTCACCTGCCGGGGCCGGGACTTCAGGTCCGCGATCGGCCGGGCCCGGCGTGCGGTCGCGGAGTTCCGCATCCGGGGCGTCGCGACCAACATCCCGTTCCTGCAAGCCGTGCTGGACGACGCCGACTTCCAGGCGGGCCGCGTCACCACGTCGTTCATCGAGCAGCGCCCCCACCTGCTGACGGCACGCACCTCCGCCGACCGGGGCACGAAGCTCCTCACCTACCTCGCCGACGTCACGGTGAACAAGCCGCACGGCGAACGCCCCGACCTCCTCGACCCGTTGGCGAAGCTGCCGGGCACGCCCGCCACGGAACCCCCGGCCGGTTCCCGCCAGCGCCTGATCGAGCTGGGCCCCGAGGGCTTCGCCTCCTGGATGCGCGAGACTCCCCGGCTCGGCGTCACCGACACGACGTTCAGGGACGCCCACCAGTCCCTGCTGGCAACCCGCGTCCGCACCAAGGACCTGCTCGCCTCCGCCCCGCTCGTCGCCCGCACCCTCCCCGACCTGCTCTCCCTGGAGTGCTGGGGCGGCGCGACCTACGACGTGGCCCTGCGCTTCCTCGCCGAGGACCCCTGGGAGCGGCTCGCCGCGCTGCGCGAGGCCGTACCCAACATCTGCCTCCAGATGCTGCTGCGCGGACGCAACACCGTCGGCTACACGCCGTACCCGACCGAGGTGACCGACGCGTTCGTGCAGGAGGCGGCGGCCACCGGGATCGACATCTTCCGGATCTTCGACGCGCTCAACGACGTCGGCCAGATGCGGCCCGCGATCGACGCCGTACGGCAGACGGGTACGGCGGTCGCCGAGGTCGCGCTCTGCTACACCGCCGACCTGTCCGACCCCGGGGAGCGGCTCTACACGCTCGACTACTACCTGCGGCTCGCGGAGAAGATCGTCGCCGCCGGGGCGCACGTCCTCGCCGTCAAGGACATGGCCGGCCTGCTGCGGGCGCCGGCCGCCGCGACCCTCGTGACCGCGCTGCGCCGGGAGTTCGGGCTGCCGGTGCACCTGCACACGCACGACACGGCGGGCGGTCAGCTCGCGACGTACCTCGCGGCGATCGGGGCCGGGGTCGACGCGGTCGACGGGGCCGTGGCGTCCATGGCGGGGACCACCTCGCAGCCGTCGCTGTCCGCGATCGTCGCCGCGACCGACCACTCCGAGCGCACGACGGGGCTCGACCTCCAGGCCGTCGGGGACCTGGAGCCGTACTGGGAGAGCGTGCGGCGGGTCTACGCGCCGTTCGAGGCGGGGCTCGCGTCGCCCACCGGGCGCGTCTACCACCACGAGATCCCCGGCGGCCAGCTCTCCAACCTCCGTACCCAGGCGGTGGCGCTGGGGCTCGGGGACCGGTTCGAGGACATCGAGTCCATGTACGCCGCCGCCGACCGCATCCTCGGGCGGCTCGTCAAGGTCACACCCTCCTCGAAGGTCGTCGGGGATCTCGCCCTGCACCTCGTCGGGGCCGGCGTCGCGCCCGAGGACTTCGAGGAGACGCCGGACCGGTTCGACATCCCGGACTCCGTGATCGGGTTCCTGCGCGGCGAGCTGGGCACGCCGCCCGGGGGCTGGCCGGAGCCGTTCCGCACCCGCGCCCTCCAGGGGCGGCCCGCCGCGAAGCCCGTCCAGGAGCTGACCACAGAGGACCGCGAGGGCCTGGAGAAGCACCGCCGGACCACCCTCAACCGGCTCCTGTTCCCCGGCCCGACCCGCGACTTCGAGACCCACCGGCAGGCGTACGGCGACACCAGCGTCCTCGACAGCAAGGACTTCTTCTACGGGCTGCGCCCGGGCCAGGAGTACGCCGTCGACCTGGAGCCCGGCGTGCGGCTCCTGATCGAGCTCCAGGCGATCGGCGAGGCCGACGAGCGCGGGATGCGGACGGTGATGGCCGGCCTCAACGGGCAGCTCCGCCCGATCCAGGTCCGCGACCGGGCCGCCGCGTCCGACATCCCGGCCACGGAGAAGGCCGACCGGTCCGACGCCGGGCACGTCGCGGCGCCGTTCGCGGGCGTGGTGACCCTCGCCGTCGCCGAAGGGGACGAGGTGGCCGCCGGGGCGACCGTCGCGACCATCGAGGCGATGAAGATGGAGGCGACGATCACCGCACCGGGCGCGGGCCGCGTGACCCGGCTCGCCATCAACCGCATCCAGCAGGTGGAGGGCGGCGACCTGCTGGTGGAGGTGCGCTGAACGCCGGTCGGGCTCAGGGCGGTGACAGGATGCTGACAGTTCTGCCCCTGGGTTCCCCGTTACCTTCCTGACGAGGGAAGATGACCTTCACCAGGGAACGAACCGATGCGGAGGAACCCACCCATGCGGCACGAGCGAGCGGGCCGGCCGGCCGGAGCCGAGGACCTTGTCGACGTGGCCCGGCTGGTCACCGCGTACTACGCGCTGCACCCGGACCCGGCGGAGATCGGCCAGCGCGTCGCCTTCGGCACCTCGGGGCACCGGGGCTCCGCGCTGAACACGGCGTTCAACGAGGACCACATCGCCGCCACCAGCCAGGCGATCTGCGAGTACCGCGCCGCGCAGGGCACCGACGGACCGCTGTTCCTCGGCGCCGACACCCACGCCCTCTCCGAACCGGCCCAGGTCACCGCCCTGGAGGTGTTCGCCGCGAACGGCGTCACCACCCTGATCGACAGCGCCGGCGGCTACACCCCGACCCCGGCGGTCTCGCACGCGATCCTCGCGTACAACAAGGGCCGCACGACCGGCCTCGCGGACGGCGTCGTCGTCACCCCCTCGCACAACCCGCCCGCCGACGGCGGCTTCAAGTACAACCCCCCGTCCGGCGGCCCCGCCGCCTCCGACGCCACCTCCTGGATCCAGGACCGCGCCAACCAGATCATCGCGGCCGGCCTGAAGGACGTCCGCCGCGTCCCGTACACGCGGGCGCTGACCGCCGGGACGACCGGGCGGTACGACTTCCTGGGCACGTACGTCGCCGACCTGCCGAACGTCCTCGACCTGGACGCGATCCGCTCGGCCGGCGTCCGTATCGGTGCCGACCCGCTCGGCGGCGCCTCCGTCGCCTACTGGGGACGCATCGCCGAGGAGCACCGCCTCGACCTGACCGTCGTCAACCCGCACACCGACCCCACCTGGCGGTTCATGACGCTGGACTGGGACGGCCAGATCCGCATGGACTGCTCCTCCCCGGACGCGATGGCCTCCCTCATCGCGCAGCGCGACCGCTTCGACATCTCCACCGGCAACGACGCGGACTCCGACCGGCACGGCATCGTCACCCCCGACGCCGGGCTGATGAACCCCAACCACTACCTCGCCGTCGCCATCGACTACCTCTACCGGCACCGCGCGGGCTGGCCCGCCGACGCCGGGATCGGCAAGACCCTCGTCTCCTCGTCGATGATCGACCGCGTCGCCGCCGGCCTCGGCCGCACCCTCGTCGAAGTCCCCGTCGGCTTCAAGTGGTTCGTCGACGGCCTGGTCGGCGGGGACCTCGGCTTCGGCGGCGAGGAGTCGGCGGGCGCGTCCTTCCTGCGCCGGGACGGCTCCGTGTGGACCACCGACAAGGACGGCATCATCCTGGCGCTGCTCGCCTCCGAGATCACCGCCGTCACCGGGAAGACGCCCTCGCAGCTGTACGCCGGGCTCACCGAGACGTTCGGTGCCCCCTCCTACGCCCGCATCGACGCGCCCGCCTCCCGGGAGGAGAAGGCGCTCCTCGCGAAGCTGTCGCCGGCCCAGGTGACCGCGCGCACGCTCGCCGGGGAGGACGTCACGGGCGTGCTCACCGAGGCGCCCGGGAACGGGGCCGCGCTCGGCGGGATCAAGGTGACGACCGCCAACTCCTGGTTCGCCGCCCGCCCTTCGGGCACCGAGGACGTGTACAAGATCTACGCCGAGTCCTTCAACGGGCCCGAGCACCTCGCCCGCGTGCAGGAGGAGGCCCGCACCGTCGTGCTGGACGCGCTGGGCGGCTAGCCCGCCGAATGGGTGTCGTCCCCGATACCGGGGACCGCCTCCGGAATGACAGGGTGGCTTTCAGGCCCGGGTTGACCGGACCCGGGTCGTCCACCCTTGTCGTTCGTTCCAGGAGGACAGCCCCATCCACTCCCCACGCGCAGTACGACCCCGCCCCGACGCCCGCCGGCGGGAGGTGACCCATGGGACACGCTGACTCGCTGCTGGCCCTCGGCGGAGCCTTCCTCGCCGCCGCCGTCCTCGCCCGGCTCGGCAACAGGTTCGGGCTCCCCACCATCCCCCTGTTCACCCTCGCCGGAATCCTGCTCGGCCCCCACACGCCGGGGCTCGTGCTGGTGCGGGACGCGCACGACTTCGAGATGCTCTCCGCGCTCGGGCTCGTGCTGCTGCTCTTCTACCTCGGCCTCGAATTCCACGTCGACGACCTGAAGAACGGCGGCAGGCGCCTCCTCCTCGCGGGCGGCAGCTACCTCGTCCTGAACGTCGGCGCGGGACTCGCCTTCGGGTTCGGCCTCGGGTGGGGCGCGCGGGAGGCGCTGGTCCTCGCGGGGGTCCTCGGCATCTCGTCGTCCGCGATCGTCACGAAGATCCTCATCGACCTCGGCCGCATCGGCCGCCCCGGCACAAAGATCGTCCTCGGGGTCATCGTCGTCGAGGACATCTTCCTCGCGCTCTACCTCGCCGTCCTGCAACCCGTCATCAGCGGCGCCGAGGGCGGCCTGGAGATCGCCTGGCAGGTCGCCAAGGCGTTCGGGTTCCTGCTGCTGCTCGCCACCGCAGCGCGCTACGGGACACGCCTGGTCGCCCGGCTCATCCACGTCCGCGACGACGAACTCCTCGTCATCAGCTTCCTCGGGGCCGCCGTCTTCGTCGCGGGCGTCTCCGAGTACCTCGGGGTCGCCGACGCGATCGGCGCGTTCATGGTCGGCCTCATCTTCGGCGCCACCCCGTCCGGGCCGCGCATCCGCAGGCTCGTGCACCCGCTGCGGGACGCCTTCGCCGCGATCTTCTTCTTCGCCTTCGGACTCGCCATCGACCCGGGGGACTTCGCCGCCGTCGCCGTACCCGTCGTGATCGCCGTCGTGCTGACACTCGCGATGAACGTCGCCGCCGGGCTCGTCGTGGCACGGCTGTACGGGTACGCGGCGCGCGAGGCGACGCTGATCGCGACGACGCTGCTGGCGCGCGGCGAGTTCGCGCTGATCCTCGCCGCCATGGCCGCGAACGCCGGACTCGACAGCCGGCTCGCGCCGTTCATCGCCGGGTACGTCCTCGTCCTCGCCGTGCTCGGGCCGCTCGCGGCGGGGCGCGTGCACGCGGCGGACGACCGCGAGCCGAAGGGCCCGGCGACGACTGAGAAGCCCGCGGAAGCGGAAGAACTCACACGAGAGACGAGGGACCCCGTCACCGCCCCCGACCGGTAACGGCCCCTCGGAGGAAGGGCCCCCGCACGGGCCCGGACAGGAGGACCCGTGTCCGACGGCCACGACGACCGCCTGGAAGCCCTGGCGTCCGCCACCGAACGCGACGACGCCCGCTTCGCCCGAGCCCTCGCCGAGGGCCACCCGGAACGGCCCCGCGAGTACCGCAGAGGCCGCGCCTGGTGGGCCCTCGGCACGGCGGGCGCCCTCCTGTTCATCGGCATCGCGCTGCCGCACGGCCTGGTGCTGGCGACGGGCCTGGTGGCGGCGGGAATGGCGGCGACCCTGTTCGACCCGCACCGGCGGCACCCGGGGAGCGGACGCCGCTGAACACCCGTACCCGTACGTCCGTACCAGTGGGCGTACGCACCCCGTCCGACCCCGGAGCCGTCGCCGTGCCCCACACCGCCCGAGGCGTCGCCACAGGCGCCCTGCTGTTGCTGCTCACCGCTTGCGGGGGAGGGGACGGGAAGCCGGCGGCGAAGGCGTCTCAGCCGGCTGAGCCCGCCGCCGCGCAGGTCGTCGCGCCCGCGAAGGTCGAGATCATCGCCGGGATGACGGGGTGCACCGCCACCATCCGCATCCAGGCGGCGGAGTTGCGGGAGGGGAGCTGCCGGACCGGGCAGGGGGACTACATCATCACGACGTTCCCGAAGGAGTCCCTCAAGGACACCTGGCTCGACGCGGCGGCCATCTACGGCGGGACCTACATCGTGGGGCCGCAGTGGGCCGTCGGCGGGAAGGCCGAGGTGCTGAAGAGGCTTCAGCCCGAGATCGGCGGGGAGATTGTGCGGCTCACCGGGAGCGGGCCGAGCCCGGTACCCACCGCATGAGGAACGGGGCCCCTCCGGCGAGGAGCCCCGTACCGGGTCAGTTTACGCGGGCGACGCGCCAGCGCTGGTTCGCACCGGAGTTGCCGTACCAGGTGGTGACGGCGGCGCCCTCGTTGGTCGCCTGGCCGCCGACCTCCAGCAGGCGGCCCGTGGCGGCGTTCACCAGGGTCCAGGTGCCGTCGCCCGTGGTGGACAGGATCCACTCGGTCGCCGCGTCACGCGTACCCGTGTCCGGCTCGGCCACCGGCACGTCGTTACGGACGGCGAGCCGCTTGCCCTCCGCCGGGTTCGCGAAGACGTACCGCAGACGGTTGCCCGTCGTGCCGTACACCTGCTCCAGACGCCACTGCTGGGCGACCCCACCGTTCGCCGAGTTGATGGTCAGGCTGGTGCCGTTCGCGCCGAGGGTGACGGCCTTGTTGGACTGCACGCCGGTCAGCGTGTACGCCTTGCCCTTGCTGAACAGGCTCGCGTCCTTGGCGACACCGGAGACGCCCTTGACGGCGAACGAGGTCACCGACTGCGCGGGCACGGTGAACGACGCCTTGCCGTCGACGACCTTGACCGCGGCCTGCTTCACGAGCTTGCCGTCGGCGTCCGTGACGGTCGGGGTGACCGTCGCCTTCCGGTCGATCTTCCCGAACCGGGAGAGGTCTAGGACGACCGTGCGCGGCGCGGTGGTCGAGTTGACGTGGACCAGCGACGCGCCCTTGCCGTCCTTCGTGACCGCGGCGGCGCTGGACGTGTCGTCCACCTTGATCAGGCTGTCGCCGGGCTTGATGAAGTGCGTGAAGTTACGGGCCGTGTCGAACTTGGTGTTCGTGTAGATCGGGCACGACTTCAGCGTGTCCTTGGACGTGCAGCTGAACGGGAGCTGGATGGAACCCCAGTTGCCGCCCTTGGCGGACTCGCCGCCCGGCTTCATGTTGTCGTAGTCCTCGACCGGCTGCCAGAACACCCAGGCCTTGGGCTCCAGTTCGCGCAGGTCGTTGACGATCTGCTGGGCGAGGCCGAGACCCGGACGCATGTCCGTGAAGCTCTGCCCGTCGCCCCAGTCGCCCTCGACCTCGCTCATCCACAGCGGCTTGTCGGCCGCCTTGGCGAGGTCGCGCACGGTGGTGCGCTGGCCGGTGCCGTAGGTGTGGACGTTCATCTGGCCGACGAGGTCCTTGGACGCCTGCGAGTAGGAGTTCCAGTTCGTCGCGAACAGACCGGGGTTGGTCTCGTCCATCGCCGAGATCTCGGCGCCGACCTTGGCCTTCTTCAGCGCGGGGGCGAGCGCCGCGAGAACCTTCTCCTGCATGGCGGGCCCGATGTGCGCGCCCTCCTGACGGCCCCCGACCGGCTGGCCGTTCGCGTCGAGGCGGGTGCCCCAGTAGCCGGTGTTGGGCTCGTTGAACGGGTCGACCGTGTCGACCTTGATCCCGGAGGACTTCTCCAGACGCTTCGTCGCCCCCGCGAGGTAGGCGGCGAAGTCGTTCACCGAACTCTCCTTCAGCTGCTCGTCGTTGGCGTTGAAGCCGCCGGAGACGTAGCCGCTGACCGTCATGAACCACGGCGGGGAGTTGGAGAACGTCTCCCAGTGCGTGATGTCCTTCTTGATGCGGTCGACCCACCAGCGCTGGGTCGCGTCCGCCTTCGGGTTCCAGTCGGCCGGGTCGTCCGCGTTCCACCAGCTCGTGTCGGTACGGGTGGTGCCCGCCGGGGCCTTCCACCAGCCCTCGACGGCGCCGCCGGCCCTCAAGTAGTCCTTCACATCAGGGGCGTTGCCGCCGCCGATGTTGTAACGCGCGATGTTCAGCGCGAGCCCGTCGTCCCCGAACAGGAGCTTCGCGAGCTTCTCGCGGATCTCCTTCGGGTAGTCGCCGGTCGCGTTGGCGAACCACACCAGGCTGGTGCCCCAGCCCTCGAACTTGTCCTGCTTGTACGACGGGTCCGGCTGGACGGTCACGGTCGGGGTGACCGTGTCGGCCTGCGCGAGCGGCGCCGGGAACGTGAGCAGAGCCGCTCCCGTCGCCAGTGCGGTCATCGAGGCGGTTCCCAGGAACCGTCTGCTGCGGGTGAGTCGTGCCATCGTGTGCTCCCAGCTCTCATAGGTGGAAACGTTGCGGTGGCCCCTCCCCGCCGGACGGGCAGGGAAGGGTGACCCCGGGCGCACGGACAGGCGCCGCCCGGGGAGTCGGAAAAAAGGGGGGGATCAGACCGACGGGCGGCGTACGACGGTCACTTCACGCGGTCCGAGGACCAGCGACCCGTACAGCACGTCACCGGCGAAGCCGCTCAGGTCGACCTCGTCGTCCGTGCGGTTGACGAGGAACAGGAACCTGTCCTCGGCGCCCTTGCGCACGGTCAGCTCCACGCGCCCGCGCGCGGCGGCGGGCAGCTCGCTCTCCACGCCGGCGGGCTGAAGGAGCCTCGGCAGCAGCGCGGTGAGCCCCTCGACGCCCAGGCGCGTCGACACGTACGACGCCGAACCGCCGCCCGTCGTACGGCGCGTGACGGCCGGGCGCCCGGACTGGTCGCCGGACTCGTAGCGGGCGAGGACCTCGGTGGCCTCGTCGGTGAGGGTGATGCGGTCGGTCCACAGGGTGCCCGTGGTGCCGTCGTCCAGGGCGACCGACTCGTCCGCCAGGAGCGGGCCGAACTCCTCGACGCGGATGCCGAGCAGGTCGCGCAGGGCGCCGGGGTAGCCGCCGAGCCAGATGTGGTCGTTCTCGTCGACGACCGCCGAGAAGTAGGTGGCGATCAGGTGGCCGCCCTGCTCGGCGTACCGGGTCAGCTCCTTGGCCAGCCCGGCCGGCATGACGTGCAGGACCGGGGTGATCAGCACGTCGTAGCGGGAGAAGTCGGTGCGCTTGGTGATCAGGTCGGCGCGCACGCCGAGCGCGAGGAGCGCCGAGTACCAGTCCAGGCCCTCCTGGCGGTACTTGAGGAGCGCGGTGGGGTGCGAGTCCTGCTCGCTCGCCCACCAGGAGTCCCAGTCGAAGACGATGCCGACGCGGGCCGCCTCGCGGTCCGAACCGGCCACCGGGGCCAGGGTCTTGAGGGTCGCGCCGAGGGCGGCGACCGCGCGGAAGACCTCGCTGTCCTCACCGGCGTGCGGGACCATCGCCGAGTGGTACTTCTCGGCGCCCGCGGCGGACTGGCGCCACTGGAAGTAGCAGACGGCGTCCGCGCCGTGCGCCACGTGCAGCAGCGCGTCGCGGGCCAGCTCGCCGGGGCGCTTGGCGACGTTCACCGGCTGCCAGTTCACGGCGCTGGTGGAGTGCTCCATCAGGAACCACGGCTTGCCGCCCGCGATGCCGCTGGTCAGGTTCGCGGAGAACGACAGTTCGTCGCGGGACTGCGGGCCGGGGTGGACGTAGTGGTCGTTGGAGACGAAGTCGACCTCCGCCGCCCAGTCCGCGTAGTCCATGCCCTTCGTCTCGCCCATCACCATGAAGTTCGTGGTGACGGGGACGTCCGGGGTGATCTCCTTCAGGATGTCGCGCTCGGCGCGCAGGTAGTCCTTCAGGACGTCGGAGGAGAACCGCTTGAAGTCGAGCTGCTGCGTCGGGTTCGGGTGCGAGGCCGCGAGCCGGGGCGGCAGGATCTGCTCCCAGTCGGTGTAGCGCTGCGACCAGAACGCCGTGCCCCAGGCGTGGTTGAGGGCCTCAAGCGTGCCGTAGCGGGCGCGCAGCCAGCCCCGGAAGGCGCGCGCGGCGTCGTCCGAGTAGTCGTAGATGTTGTGGCAGCCCAGCTCGTTGGAGACGTGCCAGGCGACCAGCGCCGGGTGGTCCTTGTAGCGGTCCGCCATCGCGCGCACCAGGCGCAGGGCGTGCTCGCGGAAGACCGGGGAGGTGGGCCGCCAGTGCTGGCGGGCGCCCGGCCACAGGGTCTCGCCGGTCTGCGTGACCGGCAGGATCTCCGGGTGGGCGGTCGTCAGCCACGGCGGCGGCGAGGCCGTCGCGGTGGCGAGGTCGACGCCTATGCCGCCGGCGTGCAGCAGGTCCATGACCTCGTCGAGCCAGCCGAAGTCCCAGCTGTCGGGGCCGGGCTGGAGGCGCGCCCAGGAGAAGATCGCCACGGAGACGACGTTGACGCCCGCCGCCCGCATCAGGCGGATGTCCTCCTCCCACACCTCCCGGGGCCACTGCTCGGGGTTGTAGTCGGCGCCGTAGGAGAAGCGCGGGGCGAGGTCACCGTCCGTCCCGCGCGCGGCGCGGGCGTGGAGGGTGGAGATCATGGCGGTCCTTCCCAAGGGGTGGTGCACGGGGGCGGCGCGGCACAGGGCCGCGCCGCCCGGTCGTTCTGAACTGCTGGCGGAGAAGACCTACTTCTCCATCGTGAAGCCCTGCTCGTTGCCGTACTTCACGGAGGCGTCCTGCCAGGCCTTCAGACCCTGCGCGAGGGTGGTGGAGGAGACGTACGCCTTGCCGACGGTGTCGTTGAAGATCGAGTTCGCGTACGGCTGGAAGGGAAGGTACTTCCAGTCGCTCGCGACCATCGCCGCGGACTCGGCGAAGATCTTGTTGGCCTCCTGGCCGCCGAAGTAGTCGAACTTCTTGGCCTGGAACGCGGGGGACTCCAGCTCCGCCTTGGTGGCGGGGAAGGCGCCCTCGGAGACGCGGGTGGCGACACCGGCGCCGGAGTTCGCGTACTCGGTGAACGCGTACGCCAGCTCCTTGTTCTTGGCCAGCGCCGGGACGGTCAGCGAGCTGCCGCCGTTCTCCGCGCTCGCCTTCTCGCCCTTGGCCCACTGCGGCATGGCCGCGGCACGCCACTTGCCGGCGCCTGCGGCGACACCGGTGACGAAGTTCGCGGGCATCCAGGCGCCGGTCGCGAGGGTCGCGATGGTGCCGTCGCCGAGGCCCTTGTACCAGTCGTCGGTCCAGCCGGTGACCGGGGCGAGGAGCTTCTCGCTGATCAGCGTCTGCCAGACCTTCTCGAACTTCTTCGCGCCCGCGTCGTCGAAGTTGATGCCGACCTTGGTGCCGTCGACCTTGTAGGGGCGCGAGCCGGCCTGCCACAGCATGGAGGTCGTGAAGCCCGCGTCACCGGTGTCGTTGGCGATGTACGCCTTCGGGTCGGCCTTGTGGAGCTTGCGGGCCGCGTCCAGGTACTCGTCCCACGTGGTGGGCACGGCGATCTTGTACTTGTCGAAGACCTGCTTGTTGTAGAACAGCGCCATCGGGCCGGAGTCCATCGGCAGACCCCAGACCTTGGAGCCGTCGCTGACGGCGTTCCACGGGCCCGGCGTGTACTTCGAGGCGAGCTTGTCCGCACCGAACTTCGACAGGTCGGTGAGGCCCTTGGTGAGCGAGTACTGGCCGACGGCGAAGTACTCCACCTGGGCGACGTCCGGGACGCCCTTGCCGGCCGAGATCGCGTTCGACAGCGCCGTGTAGTGCTTGTCGCCGGAGCGCTCGCCGACCAGGTTGACCTTGACCTTCGGGTACTTCTTCTGGAAGTCGGCGGCCACGGTCTTCAGCGTGGGCTCCCAGGCCCAGACCGTGATGTCGCCGCCCTTGTCCAGGGCCGCCTGGAGGTCCCCGGCCGAGACGGCCTTCTGCGAGGAGTCGTCGTCGTCCGAGCTGCCGCAGGCGGTGGCGCCGATGGCGAGGACGGAGACGAGGGCGACGCCGCGGAGGACACGGCTCGTTGTTCTGCGCATGGTGCTTCCACTTCTTCGTGGGTGGGACAGGTGAGGGTGGGGGTGCTGCGTTGTGTGCGCAATTGTGGGGCTTTGGGGCGCCGGAGTCATTCTTTGACGCTTCCGGCCGACAGACCGGACTGCCAGTACTTCTGGAGCAGCAGGAACACCGCGATCAGCGGCAGGATCGTCAGCAGCGAGCCGGTGATCACCAGGTTGAAGATCACGTCACCGCCGATCGTCTGCGCCTGCGAGCTCCAGGAGCTGAGACCCAGGGTGAGCGGGTACCAGTCCGGGTCCTTCAGCATGATCAGGGGGAGGAAGTAGTTGTTCCAGGTGGCGACCGTCGTGAACAGCAGGACGGTGACGATGCCCGGCGCCAGCAGCGGGAGCGCGACCTGGAAGAAGGTCCGCACCTCGCCCGCGCCGTCCATCCGGGCCGCCTCCAGCAGCTCCGCCGGGATCGCCTCGGCCGCGAAGACCCACATCAGGTAGAGGCCGAACGGGGACACCAGGGACGGGATGATCACCGCCCAGGGCGTGTCGGTCAGGCCCATCTTGCTGAACATGAGGAACGTCGGCACCGCCAGGGCCGTACCGGGCACGGCGACCGCGCCGATGACGACGGCGAAGATGCCCTTCTTGCCGGGGAAGTCGAACTTCGCGAGCGCGTACCCGCCGAGCACCGCGAGCAGCGTCGCGCCGCCCGCGCCGAGGACGACGTACAGCAGGGTGTTCAGCAGCCAGCGGCCGAAGATGCCGTCGTGGTAGGTGAACGTGTCGTGGATGTTCGACCACAGCGCGAAGTGCTTCGCGAACCACAGGCCGTTCGAGTCGGCCAGGCCCTCCTGGGTCTTGGTGGCGCTGATGATCAGCCACACCAGGGGGGCGACCGTGTAGACGGCCATGAGGGCCATCAGGCCGGTCAGCAGCTTGCTGCGGCGCGGCTTGTCGGCGCTGTACGCCTTGCCCTTGCGCGGGGTGCGCAGCTTCGGGGCGCTCTTCGCGGGAGCGGTGGTGACAGAGGTGGTCATCGTTCGTCACGCTCCCTTGCGCATGCCGCGGAGCTGCACGACGTAGGCGACGATCATCGTGATCACACCCATGATGATCGCGACGGTCGCGGAGTAGTTGTGCTGCTGGCCGTTGAAGGACAGCGAGTAGGTGTAGAAGTTCGGCGTGTAGTCGGTGGTGATCGCGTTCTTCGCGAGCGGCTGGAGGATGCTCGGCTCGTTGAAGAGCTGGAAGCTGCCGATGACCGAGAAGATCGTCGCGATCACGAGCGAACCCCGGATCGCGGGGATCTTGATCGAGCGGATGATCCGCCACTGTCCGGCGCCGTCGATCTCCGCCGCCTCGTACAGCGAGGTCGGTACGACCCTGAGCGCGGAGTAGAAGATCAGCATGTTGTAGCCGACGAACTCCCAGGTCACGATGTTGCCGATGGAGGCGAGCACCCAGCTGGGGTCGAGCAGGTTCGGCAGCGTGACCCCGAACGCGTCGTTGATGTCACGGACCAGGCCGTACTTCGTGCCGTACATGAAGCCCCACATCAGGGTGGCGACCACGGCGGGGACCGCGTACGGCAGGAAGATCGTGATGCGGAAGAAGCTCTTGCCGTACAGCCGGCCGCTGTCCAGCGCGAGGGCGACCAGCAGGGCGATGCCGAGCATGATCGGCACCTGGATCAGCAGGAAGAGCCCGACCCGGGCCAGGGAGTCCCAGAACTGGGAGTCCTGGAGCGCCTGGGTGTAGTTGTCGAGGCCGACGAAGTGGTTGCCGCCGATGAGCTGGTCGCGGAAGAGGCTCAGGTAGATCGAGTACGCGATCGGCGCCAGGAAGACGAGGGCGAACACGGCCACGAAGGGGCCGATGAACCCCCAGCCGGTCCAGGAACGGCGGTCCTTCTTCGCCGGAGGCGGTGCCGGCCGCGGCTCGGCGGCGGCCGGCGGTTGCAGCGTCTTCATGATCGATCCTCGCTCGTCCACTCATGGAACCCGCGACGCCCCGTGGTTCCCAGTGCGGCGCCGCCTCGATGTTTGCGTAAACATCAGCCAGCAAAAAAAGAGTCCTGAGCTGTTATGTTTACGTAAACATCTGATGGCGGCATGTCTACACTCCTCCGATGACGCAGGTCAAGGGTCTCCGGGGGAGAGTGTGGCCGAGGTGACGAGAGGAAGAGGCCGGGGGTTGAAAATGGACACGACACACAGCATCCCGGCGCAGGGGTCCGCACCCGCCGAGACCAGGGGAAGACGCGCGAGCGTGTCGATGGCCGACGTCGCCAGAGTCGCCGGCGTGTCCTCCCAGACCGTCTCGCGCGTGTCGAATGGTTATGCGGGCGTGACTGAGGAGACACGTCGCCAAGTGCTCGACGCGATGCGCGAATTGGGCTACCGGCCCAACAGTGCCGCCCGTGCCCTCAAGCGCGGCGAGTTCCGCACGCTCGGCGTCATCACGTTCTCGCTCTCCTCCACCGGGAACGTCCGCACCCTGGAGGCGATCGCCAACTCGGCCGCCGCCGAGGGGTACGCGGTGACCCTCCTGCCGGTGGCCGTCCCCACCCAGGACGAGGTGCGCGGCGCCTTCACGCGGCTCGAAGAACTCGCCGTCGACGCCGTGATCGTCATCATGGAGGTGCACCTCCTCGACGCGGCGACGATCAACCTGCCGCCGTACGTCCAAGTGGTGGTCGCCGACTCCGACGCGGGCGAGCGGTACACGGTCGTCGACACCGACCAGGCCGGGGGGACCCGGACCGCCGTCCAGCACCTTCTCGGGCTCGGGCACGAGACTGTGTGGCACCTGTCGGGGCCCGAGGACTCCTTCGCCGCGCAGCGCCGTACGGACGCGTGGCGCGAGACGCTCGTGCAGGCCGGGCGGCCCGTGCCGCCGCCGGTCAGCGGGGACTGGTCGGCCGAGTCCGGGTATCGGGCGGGGCTCGACCTCGCGGCGCGGGAGGACTGCACGGCGGTCTTCGCGGCCAACGACCAGATGGCGCTCGGGCTGCTGCGGGCGCTGCACGAGAGCGGGCGGCGGGTGCCGCAGGACGTCAGCGTCATCGGGTTCGACGACATCCCCGAGGCGTCCTCGTTCCTGCCGCCGCTGACCACGCTGCACCAGGACTTCGCCGAGGTGGGGCGGCTGTGCGTGCGGGCGGTGCTGCGGAAGATGCGGCACGACGGGCCGGCGCACGGGACGACGCTGGTGCCTACGCGGCTCGTGGTGCGGGAGAGCACGGCTCCGCCGCCGGGGCGGTGAGCGTCCGGAAGGTCTGAATCAGCCGCCGCGCCTGGGCGCGGGGGCTGATTCGGCATGTCTGGGGGCGGCTGGGGCGGATGTGAGAGATAGGCGCATGAGGTGATGATGTGATGATCACGTAAGCAAGTCGTGGTTGAATGGTGAAGGAATTGGCCAAGTGGCTTGTTCTGGACCCGTGTAGAGAGGCATCGGCACCGTGACCGCGACCCTGTCGGAGTTCCACTACGGCCTCGTCACCCCCGTCGCCGCCTTCGTCATGGCGTGCGTCGGCTCCGTCCTGGCCCTGCGCTGCACCACCCGCTCCCTGCGGCGCGGCGGCGGCGAACGCCGCTGGGGCTGGCTCGCCCTCGGTGCGACGTCCCTCGGCTGCGGGATCTGGACCATGCACTTCATCGCGATGATCGGCTTCACCGTCGACGGCGAGCACATGGAGTACGACGCCGGCCTCACGATCCTCAGCCTCCTCGTCGCGATCGCCGTCGTCTCCGTCGGCGTCTTCCTCGTCGGCTACCGGGGGTCGGGGCCCGTCACCCTGGGGGTCGCCGGCACGGTCACCGGGCTCGGGGTCGCCGCGATGCACTACATGGGCATGGGCGCGCTCAAGGTCGACGGGCTCCGGTACGACAGCGGGGTCGTCCTGCTCTCCGTCGTGATCGCCGTGGTCGCCGCGACCGCCGCGCTGTGGGCCGCCGTCTCCATCAGCGCGGTGTGGGCGACGCTGGGGGCGAGCCTCGTCATGGGGGCCGCCGTGTCCGTCATGCACTACACGGGGATGTCGGCGGTCAGCGTCCACGCCGCGCACGGCACCGTCAGCGGGCAGTCCTCCGCCGCCCTGCTCTCCTTCATGCTGGTCATGCTCGCCGGGCCGCTGATCCTGCTGCTGATCGCCGGGGTCGTCGTGATGTTCGACCCGGAGGTCGTCATGGGGCGTACGGAGTGGGACACGGCGCGGACGCCCGCGGAGCCCGAACAGGCGCGGGGCGTGGGGGCGTTCGACTGGCGGTGACACGGGCTCCGAGGGCGGCCCCCTCGTGGTGGCCTCCTCCACTTCGGAGGTCACCGTGAGAGTTGTCCGCACCCTGTCCAAGAGAGCCCGTCTCGTCGCCGTGGCAGCGGTCACCGTGCTCGCGGCGGTGGCCGACATCGCGCCCGCGAAACTGAGCGGCGCCCAGCTCGCCCAGGTCGCCGACGTCGTCGGCACGGCCTGGTACGCCGACCCGGCCGGCGGCAAGGTCGTCGTCACCGCCGACGCCACCGCCAGCGCGGCGGAGATCGCCGAGATCAAGGCCGCCGCCGGTGACCGCGCGAGCGGACTCCAGATCAACCGCACGCCCGGCACGTTCAGCAAGTTCATCGCCGGCGGCGACGCGATCTGCTCCGGCGGGCGCCGCTCCCTCGGGTTCAACGTCCGCAGCGGGAACACATACTGCGCCCTGACCGCCGGGCACTGCACGGCCATCGGCTCCACCTGGTACACCAACTCCGGCCAGAGCACGACCCTCGGGACCCGGACCGGGGCCAGCTTCCCCGGCACCACCGCCCTCGGCCTCACCTCGGGCGGCAGCGGCAACTGCACGGTCGGCGGAACGACCTTCTTCCAGCCGGTC
This sequence comes from Streptomyces niveiscabiei, assembly GCF_033794345.1. NCBI lineage: Bacteria > Bacillati > Actinomycetota > Actinomycetes > Kitasatosporales > Streptomycetaceae > Streptomyces > Streptomyces niveiscabiei. The sequence continues at coordinate 141,316 of NZ_JARAYJ010000006.1, read as the reverse complement.
ACGGAGGCGCTCAACGCGTACGGCGTGAGCGTCTTCTGACGGTTCATCACGTCGGCGCCCCGGGGATCCCCCAGGGCGCCGTTCGCGTGTTCAGGCGGGCAGGACGCCGAGGGCGGTGACCTGGCGGTTGTGGAAGCGGTCGTCCTCGACCAGCGTCGTGATGCTCCCGGCGGGCACCGGGAAACTCACGCGTCCCGCAGCCTCGGCCGGCATGCCGATCCACGCCGCCACGACGAACGTGAGCGAGCCGCCGTGAGTGACCACGATCTGGTGCGGGCAGGGGCGTTCCAGGATGCGGGCCAGGGCGGCGTACACCCTCCGCACACACGCCCCCTTGGTCTCCGCCCCCTCGACCCCCTCGTCGTGCCACAGCCGTTCCCCCTGAGCGGGCGGTGCCACGAACCGCTGGTCGAGCCACTCCTGGGGCCTGCCCTCCGCCTCTCCGTACGACTTCTCCCTGAGCTCGCTGGTGAACACCGGTTCCACACCCAGGAGTTCGCCGATCTCGCCGGCCGTCTGCCGGGTGCGCAGGAGGTCCGACGCGTACAACTCCGGTTCGGCCTCCGGTGGGATGCGCTCCCGTAGGGCGCGGGCGATGCGGGTCGCGGCTCGCAGACCGCCGGGAGTGAGGGCCGAGTCGTACCAGCCGCCGACGAGGCGGTCGGCGTGGTGGGTGGCTTCGGGGTGGGTGACGACGTGCAGGGTGCGCATGGGGCTCTTTACCACAGGCCCAACTGGCGTAGGTCCGTCGCGTACTTGGTGATCAGGGCGCGGGTGAGGTGGGGGATGTCCTTGTAGGGGCCGAGGCCCGCTGATCGGACGGCTTCGTGGAAGCGGGTGGCGGGGACGGTCGAGGTGGGGGTGGGGGGTTGGGGGGTGGTGAAGGCGTGGAGGAGGGGGAGGAGGGTGTGGGGGCGGTGGTGTTCCGGGAGGGCTCGGAGGGCTGTTTCGAGGCGGGGGGACCAGGTGGTGTGGGGGAGGCGGCGCAGGGGGTGGCCCGCTTCCTCCAGCCAGGTGATGAAGGTGTCCAGGGAGATGCCGTCGTCGTGGGGGTTCACCGCGTTGTACGTGCGGTGCGCCGGCGTGGACTGTGCGCCCAGGGCGTTCACCGCCTCGGCCGTGAAGTCGACGGGGAGGCCGTCGAAGTGGGCGCGGCCCTCCTCGGAGTAGAAGGACGTGGGGGCCAGGCCGGTGCTGAGGACGCTGAACAGGAGGCGGGTGAGGACGTCGGCCGGGTTGAGCTGGCCGGTGTGGCGGGGGTGGGCGAGGATCAGGTCCGAGCGGAACACGGCCACGGGGACGGCGAAACGGGCGTGCGCTTCCCGGAGCAGCACCTCGCCCGCCCACTTGCTCGTGCCGTACCCGGCGGCGTACGCGTCGGACAGGGCGCGCTCGGGGATCAGCTCCCGGATGTCGGACGTCTCGTCCAGCGCGGTGGAGATCGCCGTCGTCGAGACATAGGTGAACGGCTTGACGCGGGCCGTGAGCGCGAGGCGGATCAGCTCGGCGGTGCCGGCCACGTTCGGCCCGAACAGCTGCTCGTACGGCAGGACATGGTTGACCAGCGCCGCCGGGTGGGCGATCAGGTCGACGTCCTCGGCGAGGCGCCGCCAGGTCTCCTCGGCCAGTCCCAGGCGCTCCGCCCCGATGTCCCCGGCGTACACGTCGAGCCGCCCGGCCGCCAACTCGCGGTAGCGGCGCAGGAGTTCCGCGTCCCCGGAGTCGAACGCCGCGTCCAGGCGGGCCCGCGCGTCCGCGTCGTCCTTGCCGCGCACCACGCAGACGAGACGGCCGCCGCCGTCCGCGAGTCGCTCCAGCCAGTCGAGGCACATGAACCGGCCGAGGTAGCCGTTGGCGCCGGTGAGCAGGACGGTCCTCGGCGCCTCGCCGCGCGGGCCGGGGAGGAGGGCCGCACGGGCGAGGGTGTCGGCGTCGATGAACTTCTCCAGCGCGAGGTCGGCGGCCCGTACGACCGTGCTGTCCGCGCCGTGCACCGAGGCGAACGTCGGACGGCTCGCCCCCGACGCGAGCCGCGCCTCGATGTGGGCGGCGAGGGTGCGCAGGTCGCTCGCGGGGCTCAGGACCGTGCCGACCGGCACCTCCACCCCGAAGATCTCGGTGAGCAGCGTCGAGAACGACAGCGCGGACAGCGAGTCGCCGCCGAGGTCGGTGAAGCGCGCGTCGGCGGCCGAACTCCCCAGCAGCGCCCGGGCGGCACGCTCGACCGTCTCGGCCACCGGCCGCCCGGCGCCCTCGTCGCGCAGGGCGCGCACCGCGTCCTCCTGGTCCCGCGCCAACTCCTCGTACAGCGCCTCCAGCCGCTCCCCGTACCGGGCCTTGAGGCGCGGCGGCAGGTTCTTGCGGGTGTCGCTCAGCAGGCCATTGGCGAGCGAGAACGGCTCGGTCTCGACGAGGAACGCGCGCGGTATCTCGTACGAGTTCAACTCGGCGTCACGGGCGGCCTGGTGGAGGGCCTCGGTGAGATCCTCGCGGGTGACGTCCTCCCGGGCCGGGACGATCACCGCGAGCAGATAGGCGCGTTCGCTGTTGCCGTACACGTAGATCTGCCGGATCAGCGGATGCGTGACGTAGACGCCTTCGAGGCGGGAGAGGGCGACGAACTCGCCCTGGGCGAGCTTGACGACGTTGTTGCGGCGGTCGACGTACACGTACTGGTCGGGGCCGACCTCGGCCATGATGTCGCCGGTGCGGTAGAAGCCGTCCGCGTCGAAGGCGGCGGCCGTCACCTCGGGGCGGCGGTAGTAACCGGGCGTCAGGGTCTCGGACTTGAGGACCAGCTCGCCGCGCGGGTACGGCGAGTCGGTGGCGAAGTAGCCGAGTTCGGGGACGTCGACGAGTTTGATGTCGGTCACCGGAGGGCGCTGGACGCGGGTGTTGAGGAGGATCGAGCCGGTCTCGGTGGAGCCGTAGCCGTCGAGGACGGGCAGGTCGAGGCAGCTGCGCATGAACGCGCGCAGCTCGGCGGAGAGGGGCGCGCTGCCGTAGAGCGCCTGGATGAGCCGGCCGCCGAGGAACCGCTCCCGCAGGTCCACCTTCACGGCCGCGTCGAGCGCCTCGGGGTCCGCGAACTCGCCCGTACGCCGGACCAGTTCGGACTGGTACTCCTGGAACAGCTGGTCGCAGACGCGCGGCACGAACAGCAGGGCCGTCGGGCGGACGAGCGCGATGTCCTCGAACAGGTCCGACAGGTCGCTGTGCGCGGTGAAGTAGGAGATCCCGCCCCGGCGCAGCGTCTCCACCAGCGAGGAACGGCCCGCGACATGGCTCAGCGGCAGGTAGTTGACGACGATGGATGCCACGTCGTCGGGGATCGGGACGGCGCCCGCCCACGCCCGGTGCAGCATGCGTTCCGTCTGGATGGCGCCCTTGGGGGTGCCGGTGCTGCCGGACGTGTAGACGAGGAGGCGGACCGGGTCCTCGTCGGGGCCCGGCACGAACAGCGGGACCGGGGGCAGGGCGCGCCCGCGTCCGATCACCTCCTCCAGCGGCAGCGGGGCGGCGTGCCCGGCGGCCGTCAGCCTCGCGGACGCCGCCTCGAACGCCTCGCGCTGCGCGTCGTCCCCGGCGTGGAAGTCGAACACGACCAGGCGCGGGGCGAGTTCGGCGGACAGGGCCAACTCCACGGCCCGGTCGAGGAGTTCGAGGCCCACCGCGAGCACCTTCGGCCCGGTCTCCGCGAGGATCGGGGCGAGTTGAGCGACCGGCACGCCGGACTGGAGCGGCACGGACACCGCGCCGTGGCGCAGGCACGCCAGGTCGACCGTGACGTAGTCGCCGCTGGTGAAGCCGTAGAGCGCCACGAAGTCGCCCGGGGACAGCGGGAGTGCGGGGTCCGCCGCCCACTCGGCCGAGACCGCCCCGGCCCGCGCCCACAGCACGCCGTAGGTGACGGTCGTGAACTCGGGGAGCGTTCGCAGGCGGGTCCGCCCGGAGACCGGGTCCGTGACGAGCTCCGTCGCACGCCGGGCGAGGGCGGGGCGGTCGGCGTACCCCTCCATCACCGTCGCCACCGTCCGCGACAGCACCTGGTCGCGCGCGACCTCCCGGACCGCCTCGCGGACCGCCGGGAGCGGCATCGCGGCCCGGTACTGCGGATCGTGCGCGGACAACTCCGCGACGAGGCGGGCCGCCCGGCTCATGGGGGAGACGTCGTCGGAGGGCTTCGCGGGCATGACCGTCACCTGTTCCTCTGCTCTCTGCTGCTTTCTCGCGGGTTTCGCTGTGCGGGGTGTCGCCGGGGGGCTACGCGGGACGGGCGCCGTGCCGCAGCGCCAGCTCGGGCACGGCCGGGGCGTCGTCCTGGTAGCAACGCGCCAGCTCCACCCGGGACTTGATGCCGAACTTCCGGAAGATGTTCCGCAGGTGGTAGTTGACCGTGTACGAGGACAGGTGCAGCTTCCCGGCGACCTGCCGGTTGGTCATGCCCAGCACGACCAGCTCGGCGACCGCCCGCTCGGAGTGGGTCAGCTCCTGTTCCGGACCGACCGGTCGGTTTTTCGAGGGCCGCGTTGAAGGCGCCGTGGACAGCCTGAGCCGCGCCGCGACCCGGGCCGCGTCCCGCAACGCCCCGGCCTCCTCGTACAGCTCGCGCGCCGCGCCGAACTGCCGCAGCGCCGAACTCTCGCCCCGGCCCCCGGCCAGCAGCAGGACGCCCAGGTCCTCCGCGGCCCCGCCGGCCGCCCACGAGCAGCGGTGCTCGCGGCGGGCCCGGGCCAGGGCGGCCTCGTCCCGGTGCAGCAGGCCCGCCGCGTGCAGCGCCGAGACGCTCAGCGGGGCGTAGTCCGCGTTGTCGTGGGCGAGCGTGCGCACCGTACGGACGACCTGCTCGGCCAGGTGCGGGGCCCGCCCGGCGAGCGCGGTGCGCACCAGCCAGGCGGCGGCGCCCGGCTCCTCCGTGAACAGCAGCGGCTCGGTGACCAGGCCGGCGTACTGCCGCTCCAGCAGCTCGACGGCGCGCGGCGCCCCGTACCGCTCGGCCGCGATCTGGAGGGCGACCCAGTCCGGCTGCGCGCAGAACACGCGGGGCGCGGGGAGCGGCTCCTCGTGCCGGCGGGCCATCAGCTTCTCCGCGTCGCGCAGATCGCCGCCGCGTAGGGCCGCGAGCGCCTGGACCGTGGTCGCCAGGGGCAGCAGGGCGCTGTCGGGTTCGCGGACCTCGTCCAGCGCCGCCGCGATCCACCGGTCGGCGCGGCGGTGGTCGCCCTTCAGGCTCAGCAGCCGCGCGGAGACCGTCGCGAGCGCGAGGCCCTGGGGTGGCGGGCCGGACGGCTCCGCCCAGCACTCCGCCTTGCGCAGCAGCCGCTCGGCCTCGAAGGGCTCGCCCAGCAGGGAGAGTTCCAGCGCGACCGAGTTCGTCACCTGCTGGTCCATGAGGTCGGCCCGGCCGGGCGGGATGACCGCGGTGGCCTCGCGGCTCAGGCGCAGCGCCTCCGCCGGGCGCCCGTCGAGCCGGGCACAGGTGGAGCGCACCGCCAGCGCGAACGCCTGCCCCGAGGCGTCCTCGACGGCCGCGCGGTTGTGGAACAGGGCGGTCGCCGCCTCCTGGGCCCGGTCGGTGCGGCCCTCGTCGAGGGACGAGACGGCGCGCGCGTACAGGGTCGCCGCGCTCCGCTCACCGGACGGGTGCGGCGAGGCGGCGCCGGTGTCGGTCGCGGACGCGGCGGTCAGGAGCACCTGGCGGACACCCGGCGCGGTGCCGTCGACGACGGTCCTGCGCAGCAGTTCGTTGCGGAAGGCGAGCCGGCCGTCGTCGTGGCAGTCCAGCAGCCCGGCGTCCACGGCCCGCTGCACGAGGGCGGCCAGGCCCACGGCGGGTACGTCGGCGAGGACCGCGGAGAGTTCGCAGAGGCTGAACTGCGGGCCCAGCACGGCCGCCGTCCTGAGCATGTCCCGCACCTGCTCGCCCTGCTCCCTGAGCAGGCAGTTCACCGTGGACCTGAGGCGGGTGGGCACGGTCGTGCCGAGCAGGGCGGCCCGGCGGCCCACGATCCGGACCAGGCCGTCCTCCCGCAGCCCCGTCGCCAGCGCGGTCGTCAGCAGGGGGTGGCCCTCCGCCTCGGCGGCCAGCGCCGTCAGGCCGACGTCGGGGGCCGCGCCGAGGATGTCGGTGAGGAGTTCCTTGACCGCGTCCGGGGCGAGCCGGCCGAGCGTCAGGCGCGTGCAGCCCCAGTCGTCCAGCGCCCGCACGAAGCGGTGCACGTCGAGGTTGTACGCCTGGTCGCGCAGGGTCAGCAGCCACAGGTGCGGGCGGCGGCGCAGCGACGCCAGGTCGGCGGTGAGCCGGCGCAGCAGAGCCTGGTCGGTCTGGGTGTGCAGGTCGTCGAGGACGGTCAGGGTGGGGCGGTCGTCGGAACGCGGCGGGAATGTGCCGTCACCGGCGTGGACGAGGCGGAATTCACGCTCCTCGGCGATGCGGCCGACCTCATGGACGAGGCGCGATTTCCCGAAACCCTCGTCTCCTGAGACGAGTATCACGCCGCCGCGGCTGGACTCCGCTTCGGCGAAGGCCTGGAGTATGAGGCTCATTTCTGGTGATCGGCCGCGTAGGGGACTGTGTGACACGTGACCTCACGTAGTTCATGTCCGGGAAGGGGGAATCGAACGAAGGTGGGTCCCGTACCTGAGGAATTGACGGATCGTGCGTCCGGTGTGCGGAGTACCGTTGAAGTTGACGATCCTTCAAAAGGGTGCGGGGGGGAGTTCTTGAAGGTTAACGCGATCCGTTGAACATTAACACGCTTTCTTGGTGCGCCCGTTACGCGTCGGAAGCGAAAACTCCGTGAATGGAGGGAAACGGCGGATGGGGCGGCAAGGTATGAACCTGCCGGCCGCCGCGCGGTCCCCGGAGCCCAACTGCCGTACCCCACTACCCGCTTGAGTAGCGGGCGGCCTGCCCCTCGTGGCAAACCTACCTGGTCAGGTGGTGACACCGGCCGGATCCCGCGGTGAAGGTGGATGCCGGGGCGCGCGGCCCCCCGGTGGCTGCCGCGGCATATTCGATCTTCGAAGGGGGCTGGTTTGCGGGAATCGGCACCCTGCCCGGCATTCATGAATGGTGTCGCGCCTCACAGTTCGAGAATCCTGAACGGCGCGGTGTTCCGCGGCGGCATATTCGCTGATCGTGCCCTGGGTCACAGGGGGCTTGCGCCGAAAGTCCGGCCTGGGGTGGTTCGCCACGCTTGGGGGCCGGACGGTGGATCGGTCCGGGAACCGGGCGGCGCCGCAATCCTTTCTCGTGGAAGGGGTTGCGGAAATACGCGGATTTGCGCTACGGGACTACGGATTTCCGTAGTCGGCTCTTTCACCGCTCGGTAATTCCCCGGGCCGGTCGAATCACATGACGACAGACGGCACGGCAGGCAGGGGCATGGGCATGGACGAGAAACGGACGGCGTTGTTGCGGCTCCTGCGAGAGGCGCGGGCGGGGGAGGAGCAGCGCGGGGACGGGCGGCCGGAGGGCGGGCGGGAGGCCGGGGTGGATGCCGGGGCGCGGGGTGGGCCCCGGGACGCGCGGCCACAGGCCGGGTCCGTCGCCGGGATCGCCGTCATCGGGCTCGCCGGGCGCTATCCCCGTGCCGCCACCCCCGACGAGCTCTGGGTCCGTACGCGCGACGGTGAGCACTGCATCACCGAGTTCCCCGCCGACCGGAGCGCCGAGGGCCGGGCCGGCACCCGGCGCTGGGCCGGGCTCATCGATGACGCCGACGCCTTCGATCCGCTCTTCTTCGGGATCGCGCCCGTCGACGCCGACGGCATCGACCCCCAGGAGCGGGTCTTCCTGGAGACCGTCTGGGCCGCCCTGGAGGACGCCGGGCACCCGCCCCGGCGGCTCGCGCGCGCGAGCAACCCCGTCGGCGTCTTCGCCGGGGTCATGAACAGCGACTACGAGTGGATGGGCGGCGAGGCGACCGCCCTCGGCGCCGCCAACACGGCCCGGTCCAGCCACTGGTCCATCGCCAACCGCGTCTCGTACGTCCTCGACTTCCGGGGCCCCAGCCTCACCGTCAACACCGCGTGCTCCGCCTCCCTCACCGCCGTGCACCTCGCCTGCGAGAGCCTGCGCTCCGGGGAGTGCTCGGTCGCCGTCGCCGGGGGCGTCAACCTGATCCTGCACGAGTCCCACCTGCGCACCCTCGCCGAGAACGGCATGACCTCGCCCGGGGACCGCGTCCGCGCGTTCGGGAAGGGCGCCGACGGGTTCGTGGACGGGGAAGGGGTCGGCGCCGTCGTCCTCAAACCGCTGGAGAGGGCGCTCGCGGACGGTGACCGCATCTACGGCGTCATCCGCTCCTCCGCCGTCAACTCCGGGGGAAAGACCGGGGGTTACACCGTACCCAGCCCCGTGGCCCAGGCCGAGGTGATCCGTACGAGCCTGCGCAGGGCCGGGATCGACCCGCGCACCATCGGCTGCGTCGAGGCGCACGGCACGGGTACGCCGCTCGGCGATCCCATCGAGATCGCCGGTCTGCGGGAGGCGTTCGCGGAACACCTCGACGACAGCCTCGCCCAGGGGGTCGAACGCTGCGCCGTCGGCTCGGTGAAGTCCAACATCGGGCATCTGGAGTCCGCCGCCGGGATCGCGGGGCTCACGAAGATGCTGATGCAGCTCAAGCACGGGACGATCGCGCCGTCCCTGAACTCCGGCGAGCTGAACCCGGACATCGACCTCGCGGGCACGCCGTTCTTCGTGCCGCAGGAGGCGGTGGCGTGGGAGCGGGCCGAGGCGGTCCACACGGACGGGCGGCGGGTGGTTCTGCCGCGCCGGGGGGCGATCAGTTCGTTCGGCGGGGGAGGGGCCAACGCTCATCTCATCGTGGAGGAGTACGAGAGGGGCGGGTCGTTCGAAGGGGCCGGGAAGGCTGAGGTTGCGACGTCGGCCGGTCCCCACCTCGTCGTCCTGTCGGCCCGCGACGACGAACGCCTCCGCGTGTACGCCGGACGCCTGGCCGACTTCCTCGACGCGGACGCGGCCCAGGGCGACGACGACGCCGAGGCGACCCGCCTCCGTCTCGCCGCCGAAGTCCTGGGCGTCGACGCCGCCGACCTCGACCCCCTCACCCCGCTTCACGAATACGGCTGCGGCGCCGCCGAGTTGACCCGGCTGGCGGAGAAGCTGGACGCGGAGTTCGGGCAGGGCGTCCACCTCACGGGCGCGACCGCCCTGCGCGACCTCGCCCCGGCTCCGGCCGCCACCAGGGCCGTCACCCTCGCGGACCTCGCCCACACGCTCCAGGCCGGCCGCGAGGAACTCCCCGCCCGACTCGCCTTCCCCGCCGGGGACTTGGCCGAGGCACGTGCGCTGTTGCGTGCGTACGCCGCCGGCGAGCCGACCACCGAGGTGGTCACCGGCACGGCACCCGCCCAGCGCGTCACGCCGGACGCCGGTCTGCGACGCGCCCTGGAGCAGGGCGACTTGCGGACGGTCGCAGAGCAGTGGGTGCGCGGCGCCGGAGTCGAGTGGGCCCCGAACGGCGGCCGTCGGGTGGGCCTGCCGACGTACCCGTTCGCGCGCAAGCGGTACTGGCTGCCGCGCCCGGCCGTCAGCGCGGCGGCCGTGACGGCACGTACTGCCTTGACGCAGAAGGGCGTTGAGCCTGCCGAGTCCGCGACCCCCCGGTCGCAGTCCGGCGTCGAGCCGGCCACCACCTTGGTGCAGTCCGGCGTCGAGCCCGCCCCGGCCCTGGCCTGCTACCGCCCCACCTGGCTCCCCGAACCCCGCCCCACGCCCGCACCCACCCCCGCGACCCCGCAGAGAGTCCTCATCCTCACCACCCCCGACGCCACCCCCCTCGCGACCGGCATCGCCCGCCACCACCAGGGCGACGACACCCGCCTCATCGACCTCGACCGCGACGACCTGGTCCGCGCCTTCACCGAAGCAGGCCGCGTCGACCGCGTCTACCACCTCGGCGGCATCACCCGGGGCGACCTGACGACCAGTCACCGGCGAGGCGTACTCGCCCTGTTCGAGGCGGCCCGCCACCTCACCCCGCGAGGCTCCCGCCTGCATGTCAAGGTCGTCACGAACGACGCCTGCGCCGCCTTCGGTGACCCCGTCACCAACCCCTTCGCCGCCGGACTCCACGGCCTCACCCGGGTGTTGGTCAAGGAACGCCCCGAAATCCGCGCCGTCTGCCTGGACTTCGCCCACGGCGAGTCCACACCGGAAGACCTGCTGACCGCCGTACTGGACGAACCCTGCGACGCCACCGGCCGGACGGTGCTCCTGCGGAACGGCGCCCGGTACGTCCCCGCGTTGCAGCCCGTCGACCTGCCGGAGCCGAGGGAGGCGCCGTACCGCGAGGGCGGCGTGTACGTCGTCGTCGGCGGAACCGGCGGCATCGGGCGGGAGTTGACGCTGCACCTCGCGGAGCGGCACCGCGCGAAGGTCGTCTGGATCAGCCGCAGCGCGCCCGGCCCCGAGCAGCGGGCGTGCGCGGACCGGGCGAGGGAACTCGGCGGTGAGGTACTGCATGTGCGCGCCGACTGCCGGGACGCCGAGGCGCTCAAGCGGGCCGCGCGGGAGGCCAAGGCGAGGTTCGGGGCGATCCACGGCGTCGTGCACGCGGCGATGACCTTCGACCCCGGCCCGCTCGCCGCGCTCGACGAGGACGCGTTCACGGCGGCGCTCGCGGTGAAGGCCGAGGGAAGCGTGGCCACGGACGAGGCGTTCGGCGCCGAACCGCTCGACTTCATGGTGTTCTTCTCGTCCGTCGGCGCCCTCGTCGGCACCGCAGGGAACGGCACCTACAGCTGCGCCGGAGCCGTCCAGGACGCCTACGCGCTCCACCTCGACCACCGGCGCCCCTACCCCGTACGGGTCATCGACTGGGGCTACTGGGGGCCGGTCGGCTCCGGCGCCCGCCCTGGGCTGCGCGAGATGTTCCACGGGCTCGGCATCGGTGAACTCACCGTCCCCGACGGCCTGTCCGCCATCGCCCGCACCCTCGGCGGCCGGCTCCCGCAGGTGCTGCCGATCAACGCGGACACCGCCGCGCTCACCGCGCTCGGCGCCGCCATGGCCCCGCCCGCCCGGCAGTACCGGTCCGACGCCCCGCCCACCCTGCGCACGGCCGCCCCCAGCCTGCTGGCCCCGCGCGCCGACGACGCCCCCGGCGTCCTCAGCGTCATCTCCGGGTACGAGCGGCTCACCGAGGTCTGCCGCCCCGCCGTCCTCGGCGTCCTCCAGGGCATGGGCGTCCTCACCACCCCGGGCGAGAGCCACGACCGCGACCAACTCGCCGACCGGCTCGGCGTGTTGCCCAAGTTCCGGCGGCTGTACGAGGCACTGCTCAACATCCTTGAGGACAACGGGTACATCGAGTCCGACGGGGCACGCGTACGGCTGCCGCACACCGCGCGGCCGGCCGGGGCGTACTCCTGTGACGCGCTGGAGCCCCAGTTCGACCGGATCGCCGCCGACCACCCCGACCTCGCGCCCACGGTCACCCTGACCCGGCTCTTCCTGCGCCAGTACGCCGAGATCCTGCGCGGCGAGATCCGCGCCACCGAGATCATGTTCCCGGGCTCCTCGATGGCCCTGGTCGCCGACTTCTACAAGGCCAACCCGCTCACCGACTCCTTCAACGAACTGGTCCGCGACGCCGTCGCCGTCCACCTCGAACACCGGATCGCCCGGCTCGCCCCCGGAGAGCGGCTGCGGATCGTCGAGTTCGGCGCCGGGACCGGGGCGACGACGGACTCCGTGCTGCCGGTCCTCGCGCCGTACGCCGACCGGGTGTCGTACTGGTTCACCGACATCTCCCAGCACTTCCTGGACCACGCCGAGGCACGGCTGCGTCCGCAGTACGACGCTCCCGGCTTCCTGAACTTCAGGGTCCTCGACCTCGAACGGGGGCACCAGGAGCAGGGGTTCGAGCCCGGGACCTACGACATGGTCCTCGCGACCAACGTCGTCCACGCCACCGCCGACCTGCGGGCGACCCTCGGCAAGGCCAAGGATTTGTTGCGGCCCGGCGGCTGGCTCGTGCTCAACGAGCTGACCGAGGTGCGGGACTCCACCACCGTCGTGGGCGGAGTACTGGACGGGTGGTGGCTGTTCGACGACCGCGAACTCCGGCTGCCGGACTCGCCGTTGGTGCACCCCGACACGTGGCGCAGGCTGCTGCGGGAACAGGGCTTCGGGGACGTCACCGTGACCGGGGGGACCGGCGCGGACGGGCGGGCCCGGGGCCAGCACGTCATCGTCGGGGAGAGCGACGGGCTGCGGCCGATCGCCGTGCGCGAAGCGGCAGTTGAAGAGGCTGCCGTCGAGGCGGCCGTAAGTGCCGTGCCGTCCGGGCGACTTCAGGGCCGGCTCGCCGCCATCGTCGCGCGGTGCCTGAAGCTGGACGAGGACGTGGACCCCGAACAGCCCCTCGCCTCCTACGGGTTCGACTCGCTCACCGGCATGAAGATCGTGGCCGGGATCGCGGACGAGTTCGGTGTGACCGTGTCGCTGGGGGACTTCTACGACCACCCGACGCTGCGCGAACTCGCCGAGCACTACGCGGAGTCGGGGACCTTGGGCGACGTCGCGGAGGGGGCAGAGGGGTCCGGGGCTCCGGGCGGCGACCCGGCCGCCGCCCCTGCCACCACCGTCCCCGTCCCCGTCCCCGTCCACTCCCCCCTCCCTCCGATCCTCATCACCGACGGCCCCGCCACCGATCACCCCCTCTCCGAGGGCCAGCGCGCCCTGTGGGTCATCGAGCGGATGAACCCCGGCACCTACGCCTACAACCTCCCCCTCGCCTTCCGCCTGGACCCCGGCACCGACGTCGGCGCCCTGCGCCTCGCCCTCCAGAACATCCTCGACCGGCACGACAGCCTGCGCTCCACGATCCGCACCACCGCCGACGGCCCCGTCCGCACGGTCGCGGCGTGGCAGGAACTCCACTTCCAGCACCGCTACCTGGCCGTCACCGACGAGCCGGCCGTACGCGACCGCGTCCGCGAGGAGGCCCGCCGCCCCTTCGACCTGGAACACGGCCCCCTCCTGCGCGTCACCCTCTTCACCCAGGGCGACGGCGCCCAGGTCCTGCTCCTCGCCTTCCACCACATCGTGTTCGACGGCGTCTCCATCGCCGCGTTCCTGCGCGAACTCACCGCCGGTTACCGCGAGGCGCGAGCCGGACGCAGGCCCGGCACGGCCCCCGCCGAGGCGACCTACGCCGACTTCACCGCCTGGCAGCGCGACCTCCTCGCGGGCCCCGAGGGCGACCGGCTGCGCGCCTACTGGCTGCGCCGCCTCGACGCGGCCACGGAGCCCCTCGCCCTGCCCTACGACCGCCCGCGCCCCCAGGTCCCCGGCTACCGGGGCGCCGCCGTCGAGGGCCGGATGGACGCCGAACTCGTCGACCTGGCACGGCGGTTCGCCGCCGAGAAGCGCACCTCGCTGTTCGCCGTCCTGCTCTCCGGCTACTTCACCCTGCTCCACCGCTACACCCAGCAGCGCGGCATCCGCGTCGGCACCCCGGCCGCCGGACGCCCGTCCGCGACGTTCGAGGACACCCTCGGCTACTTCATGAACATGGTGGTCCTCCAGGCCGATGTGGACCCGGAGAACGACTTCGGCACCCTCGCCGGCCAGGTGCACCGCACGGTCCTGGAGGCCCTCGAACACGCCCACCTCCCGCTGATCACCCTCGCGGAGACCCTGCGCCAGGCGGGCCGCACCGACACCGCCGACCTCTTCCGGACCGCGTTCTACTTCCAGAACTGGGTGGAGCCCGGCGACCGCGACCCGGTGCGCGAGGTGTTCCACGGGGTGCACCAGGAGGGCGAGTTCGACGTCACCCTGGAGGTCGTCGAGGGCGCCGCCGACTGCACGTACACCCTCAAGTACGACCCCGACCTCTTCGACGAGGCCACCGTGCGCCGCCTCGGCGAACACTTCCTCGCCCTGCTGCGGTCCGCGCTCACCGAACCCGCCCGCCCCGTAGGCAGGCTGCCGCTGTTGACCGGCGACGAACGGCGGCAGATCGAGCGGCGGTGGGAGCAGGCGCGCCGCCCCTACCCGCGTGAGCTGACCCTCCCCGACCTCGTCGAGGAGCAGGCCGCACGCCGCCCCGACGCCCTCGCCGTCACCAGCGACATCGAGCCCCTGACGTACCGTCAACTGACCGAGAAGATCGACGCGTTGGCCGGACACCTGAGGGCGGAGGGCGTACGGCCCGGCCGTGCCGTCGGTGTCCTCGTCGAGCGGGGCCACCTGCCCGTCGCGCTGCTCGCCGTCCTGAAGGCGGGCGGGAGTTACGTCCCCCTCGATCCCACCTTCCCGCTGGACAGGCTGAGTTACATGGCCGAGGACGCCGGACTCCACCTCGTCCTCACCACCGCCACGGCCGAGAGCGCGCTCGGCGGGATCACCGTACCGAGGCTCCGGCTCGACCAGCTCACCGGGCGGGCCGACATCCCGGGGCGGGCCGCCGGGCCCGACGACACGGCGTACATCATCTACACGTCCGGATCCACCGGGCGCCCCAAGGGAGTCGCCGTACCGCACCGGGCGCTCGTCAACTTCCTCGTCTCGATGAAGGACGAGCCCGGGTTCGGGCCGGACGACACGCTGCTCGCGCTGACGACCGTGTGCTTCGACATCGCGGCGCTGGAGCTGTACCTGCCGCTGATCACCGGCGGGCAGGTCGACATCGCGCCCGCCGACGTCGCCAAGGACGGCGTCAGACTCCGCCGCCACCTGGAGAGGTGCGGCGCGACCGCCATGCAGGCGACGCCGAGCACCTGGAAGATGCTCCTCGCCACGGGGTGGGCCGGCGACCCGTCGCTGACCGCGCTGTGCGGGGGAGAGGCGCTCGACCAGGACACCGCCGACGCCCTGGTCGAGCGCACCCGCACTGCCTGGAACCTCTACGGCCCCACGGAGACGACCATCTGGTCCGCCGTCGGACGCCTCACCCCCGGCGGCCCGGTCACCCTCGGGCGGGCCGTCGCCAACACGCAGCTCCTCGTCCTCGACGCGCACGGCCAGCAGGTACCGCCCGGCGTCCCCGGCGAACTCCACATCGGCGGCGACGGACTGGCGACCGGGTACGTCAACCGCCCCGACCTCACCGCCGAACGCTTCGTCCCCAACCCCATCGCCCCCGACCTCTCCCCGCGCCTCTACCGCACCGGCGACCTCGTCCGCGCCCTGCCCGACGGCACGCTCGCATACCTCGGCCGCGCGGACACCCAGGTCAAGGTGCGCGGCTACCGCGTCGAGACCGGCGAAGTCGAGGCGGCCATGCGGAGGCTGGCCGGGGTCACCGAGGCCGTCGTCGTACCGGCCGCAGCCGCGGGCGGCAACG
This sequence comes from Streptomyces niveiscabiei, assembly GCF_033794345.1. Lineage (NCBI taxonomy): Bacteria > Bacillati > Actinomycetota > Actinomycetes > Kitasatosporales > Streptomycetaceae > Streptomyces > Streptomyces niveiscabiei. Next base: position 125,990 of record NZ_JARAYJ010000006.1, on the reverse strand, counting down.
GGGTGATGCTGCGCGGCTTCTACACCGGGACCGGGGAGCCGGTCGACCCGGCGCCGCTGGGTGCCTGGCTGCCCGAGTACATGGTCCCCGATGTGCTGGTCCCCCTGCGGGAGTTCCCGCAGACACTCAACGCCAAGACGGACCGGGTACGGCTCGGGTCGGCTCCCCTCGACGAACTCCGGGCCGCGTACGGCGAGTCGAGCACCGCGCGAGCTGTAGCCGTATCGGAAAGCCCTCTCGTCGGTGAACTGGCCCGCCTCGTCGCCGAGGTCGCCGAAGTCGCCGAGGACCGCGTCCCGAAGGACCGGCCGCTCGGTGAACTCGGCCTGAACTCCGTCGGGTTCACGACGCTCAGCACCCGCATCGGCACCGTGCTCGGCGTCGAGGTCTACCCGACCGCCTTCTACCAGTACCCGACCGTCACCGGCATGGCCGCCCATCTCCTGCACGCACACCCGCAGTTGCGCGCCCGCTTCGGGGCCCAGACCTCGGCCACCCGGGCGGTCCCCGTCGAGGCCGCCCGGACCGGGAACAGCGCCGGGATCGCCGTCGTCGGCATGGCCGGACGCCTCCCGCAATCCCCCGACCTGGACGCCTTCTGGCAACACCTCGCCGACGGCGACGACTTGATCCAGGAGATCCCCGCCGACCGCTGGGACTGGCGGGCCGCCGAAGGGTCCCGGTCCCGCTGGGGCGGGTTCGTGCCGGACGTCGACCGGTTCGACGCGAAGTTCTTCGGGATCTCCCCGCGCGAGGCCAGGCTCATGGACCCGCAGCAGCGGCTGGTCCTCGAAACCGTGTGGACGGCGCTGGAGGACGCCGCGATCCGGCCCTCCGAACTCGCCGGGCGCCGCGTCGGCGTCTTCCTCGGCGTCACCAACTCCGACTACCTGGAGGTCCAGCGCGCCGCCGGAGAGGAGACCGACGGCCACACCATCACCGGCGCCGCCCTGTCCATCATCCCCAATCGCGTCTCCTACCTCCTCGACCTGCGCGGGCCCAGCGTCGCCGTCGACACCGCCTGCTCCAGCTCCCTCACCGCGATCCACCAGGCGGTCTCGGCGCTGCGCGACGGCTCCTGCGACCTCGCCGTCGCGGGCGGCGTCAGCCTCATCCTCGACCCGTCCCTGTACGTCGCCCTCAGCAAGAACGAGATGCTCAGCGAGGACGGCCGCTGCAAGGCGTTCGACAGCCGCGCCAACGGATACGTACGCGGCGAGGGCGTAGGAGCCGTCGTCCTCAAGGCGGTTGACGCCGCCGAGCGCGACGGCGACCCCGTCCACGCGGTGATCCGGGGCTCCGCCGTCAACCACGGCGGACGCACCAACTCCCTCACCGCGCCCAGCCCCGACGCCCAGGCCGAGGTCATCACCCGCGCCCACCGCAGCGCGGGGACCGATCCGGCGGCCGTCGGCTACATCGAGGCCCATGGCACCGGCACCGCGCTCGGCGACCCCATCGAGGTGACCGGACTGCGCACCGCCTTCACGCGGTTGTACGAGGACGCCGGGCGCCCGGTGCCCGCCGTACCGACGGTCGGCCTCGGGTCGGTCAAGAGCAACGTGGGACACCTGGAGGGCGCCGCCGGGATGGCGGGGCTGTTCAAGGTGGTCCTCGCGATGCGGCACGAGATGATCCCGGCCAGCCTGCACGTCGTCGAGGAGAACCGCTATCTCGACCTGGACGGGGGGCCGTTCAGGATCGTCACCGAGGCAACCCCCTGGGAGCGCGCCGGGTCGCTGCCGCGCCGGGCCGGACTCAGCTCGTTCGGGTTCGGCGGGGCGGGAGCGCATCTGGTGCTGGAGGAGGCGCCGTCGGAGGCTGCGGGTGCCGATGAGGGCGGGCCGGTGCTGCTGGTCCTCTCCGCGCACAGCAGGACGGCACTGACCGCGTACGCCGGACGGCTCGCCGCGCACCTGCGCGAGGGCCGCACGTCGCTCGCGGACGTCGCCCACACGCTCCGGGTCGGCCGTGAACCCATGCCGCAGCGGCTCGCGTTCGTCGCCGGCGACCGGGCGGAGGCGCTCGCCGCGCTCGACGCGTTCGCCGCCGGGGAACCGGTGGGGCACAGCGGCCGGGCCGGGCAGGGGCGTGCGCAGAGCGCGTCCTGGCGGCGGTACCTGGACTCGCTGATCACCGAGCGCGAGCTCGAAGCGCTCGCCGAACTCTGGGTGGAGGGCGAGGAGTTCGACTGGTCGGGGCTCGCCGACGGGGCGCGCCGGGTGCGGATTCCGACGTACGTGTTCGACCGGGCCCGGCACTGGGTGGAGAGCGGCGCCGCGACCACGCCGGCGCATCCCCTCCTCGACACCGTCGACCCCGGCGAATGCGCCAAGCGCCTCACCGGAAACGAGTTCTACCTCCGCGACCACCGCGCCGACGGGACCCCGATCCTGCCGGGTGTCGTCCTGCTGGAGATGGCCCGCGCCGCCGCTGAACTCACGGGCGGCGACGGACAGTTGGCCCAGCGGGTCGAGGACGTCACCTGGGCCGCGCCCATCCGTACCGGCACGGGAGACGTCACCGTACGGATCAAGCTCGACCGGCAGCCGGGGCGCACCGGGTTCGAGGTGCTCACCGGGGGCGGACGGCCGCACGCCACCGGTACGGTCGTCACCGCCGCGAAGGGGGAGCGGCGGACGCTGGATCTCGGCGCGGTGGAAGGGCGTTGCGCCGGGCGGACCACCGGGGCCGAGTACTACCGGCGTGTCGACGCGACCGGATTCCACTACGGTCCGTCCTTCCAGGTCGTCGAGTGGCTCGCGACCGGTGACCGGGAGGCCCTCGCACGGCTCGTCACCCCCGCTCACCTGCGGGAAGAGGCCGGCGCCTATCGGTTCCACCCCGCGCTGATGGACGCGGCCCTCCAGACCGCCGGGAGCATCGCCACGGGCGAGGACGATCCCGCCGCGCCCGCGCACCTGCCGTACTCGGTGGGGGCCGTCGAACTGCTCGCCGAGCGGCTGCCGGAGAGTGGGCACGCGCATGCCCGGCGTACCGACGACGGCTCGACGCCCGGCGTGCGGGTCTTCGACATCCTGGTGACGGACGACGACGGTGTCGTTGCCGCCCGGATCGAGCGGTTCACCCTGCGGGCCCTGCCCTCCGCGAAGAGCGCCGACGAGCCGTTGGCTGCCTTCGAGCCGTACTGGCGGGAGAGCGCTCCGGCTCCGGCCGCGCCGCCCAGGACCGTGCTGCTGGTCGACGGGGCCCGGCGGGGGATCGGGGCGCGGGTCGCGGAGCGGACCGGGGCCCGGGTCGTCAGCGTCGAGCCCGGTGCCGGGTTCGAGCCGTCGGAGTTGGCCGGGCCCGTCGGGATCGTCCATCTGGCGGGTGACGGGTTCCATGAGGCGCTCGCGCTGTGCCGGGCGTGGATCTCGCGCAGTGGCGGGGAGGCCCGGTATCTGTACGTCCATCCCGAGGGCGCGCCCGAGCATGCCGCGATCAGCGGGTTGGCGCGGGCCGTGCGGGGGGAGTATCCGGGGCTGCGGATGAGTGCGGTGGCGTGCCCCGAGGACGCCGACCTCGTGGCGGTCATCGCCGCTGAACTGGGCTGTGCCGAGGCGCCGGTCGAGGTTCGTGCGGACGGCGTGCGGCGGCTCGTCGGCGCGTGGCGCCCGGCGGAGCTTCCCGCCGCGGGCTCCGGGGTGTTCGCCGCGCCAGGAGCGCACATCGTCACCGGAGGGACCGGGGGAATCGGGCTGCACCTCACCGAGCGGCTCGCCTCGCACGGCGCGGACATCGTGCTCGCCTCCCGGAACCAGCCGTCGGCCGAGGTCGTGGAGCGGGTGGCCCGGCTCGCGGGGACCGGGGCGCGGATTCTGCACGTCGCCGCCGACGTCACCCGGCGCGAGGACGTTGCCGCGCTCGTCCAGGCCGCCCGCGAGCACTCCGGGCGGATCGCCGGGGTGCTGCACGCGGCCGGGGTGCTGCGGGACGGGTTCGTGCTGCGCAAGAACCGGGACGAGGCCGATGCCGTGATCGCCCCCAAGATGCTGGGCGTTCGGTGGCTGGACGAGGAGACCCGGGAAGAAGAGCTGGAGTACTTCGCCGCGTTCTCCTCGACCGCCGCCGCGTTGAGCAGCGTCGGGCAGTCCGACTACTCCTACGCCAACGCCTACCTCGATCACTTCGTCCTGGGGCGCGAGCGACTCCGCGCCCGGGGCGAGCGGTCCGGGCCGAGTCTCTCCGTCAACTGGCCCCTGTGGCGGGACGGCGGGATGACCATGGACACGGCCGCTCAGCAGGCCATGCGACGGGAGCTGGGGTTCGGGCCGCTGGCCACCGGGGTCGCGCTCGACGGGCTTGAGCGGGCGCTGGGGGGTACCGCGCCTCGGCTGCTGCTCGCCGCCGGGGACGCCGGGGTCATTCGACGGGCGCTGGAGAGTGAACATGCGGCGCCGCGTGAGGGGTCGGCCGATGCCGGTCGGCGGGCTGCGGAGGTGGGGGGTGCCGCGCTTCAGGAGGCGGCTGAGGGGTTCTTGCGTGAACTGCTCGCCGGTGAGCTGAAGATGCCGGTGGAGGAGATCGATTCCGACGAGCAGTTCGATCGGTACGGGATCGACTCGCTGCTGGTGTTGAGCCTGACCCGGGAACTGGAGGCACGGTTCGGGGAGTTGTCGAAGACGCTGTTCTTCGAGTACTTCACGGTGGCCGAGCTGGCGGGGTACTTCGTGGAGCAACACGGGGAGAAGCTCGCGGAGTTGGTGGAGAGCCCGGCTCCGGCTGCGGACTCGGTGGTCGAGGAGCCGGTGGCGGACGCCGGTTCGGGAGAGGCCCCGTCTGCCGTGCCGGCGAGCGTGTCCGACGACGACATCGTCATCATCGGCGTCAGCGGTCGCTACCCCGGCGCCGACGACCTCCGGGAGTTCTGGCGCAACCTCCGGGAAGGCGTCGACTCCGTCGAGGAGATCCCCGGCGACCGCTGGGACCACGCCCGGTGGTTCGACCCCGACCGTGACGCCGTCGGCACGTCCTACTCCAAGTGGGGCGGGTTCCTGCGGGACGTCGACCGGTTCGACCCCCTGTTCTTCCGCATGTCCCAGGTCGAGGCCGAGCACATCGACCCCCAGGAACGCATCTTCCTGGAGACCGTCTGGCACCTCCTGGAGGACGCCGGCATCACCCGCTCCGCGCTCGCCGGCAGCCGTACCGGTGTGTTCGTCGGCATGATGTACGGCCACTACCAGCTGTACGGCGTAGAGGAGGCGCTGCGCGGTGAAGGGGCCGCGACCTCCTCCTCGTACGCGTCCGTCGCGAACCGTGTCTCGTACTTCTTCGACCTCGACGGGCCCAGCGTCGGCCTGGACACCATGTGTTCGTCCTCCCTCACGGCGATACACCTCGCCGCGCAGGCGATCCGGGCCGGGGACTGCGACACGGCCGTCGCGGGCGGCGTCAACATCTCCAGCCATCCGCTCAAGTACCTCCAGCTCAGCCGGGGCGGGTTCCTGTCCACGGACGGGCGGTGCCGGAGCTTCGGCGCGGACGGTGACGGCTATGTGCCCGCCGAGGGGGCCGGGGCCGTGCTGCTCAAGCGGCGGGCCGCCGCCGAGCGCGACGGGGACCGGATCCTCGCCGTCGTCAAGGCGTCCGCCGTCAACCACGGTGGCGCGGGCAAGGGGTTCAGCGTGCCCAACGCCCGTGCGCAGGGCGACCTCATCGGTACGGCGCTCGCGCGCGCGGGGTGGACTGCCGCCGACCTCGACTACATCGAGGCCCACGGCACCGGGACGTCCCTCGGCGATCCCATCGAAGTCACCGGCCTGCTGCGGGCGTTCGGCGGCCAGGACCTCGGTGGGCGGAAGATTCCGATCGGCTCGGTCAAGTCCAACATCGGTCACGCGGAGTCGGCTGCCGGGATGGCCGCCGTCACCAAGGTGCTGCTCCAGCTCCGGCACGGCCGGCTCGCTCCCTCGCTGCACGCCGACACGCTCAATCCCAACATCGACTTCGAGTCGGCGCCTCTGCGTGTCCAGCGCGACCTCGCTGTGTGGGCGCCTCGCGTCGACGCGGGCGGGCGTCCACTGCCGCGTACGGCCGCTGTGAGCGCCTTCGGCGCGGGCGGGTCCAATGCCCACGTCCTGTTGGAGGAGTACGTGCCGGCCCACCCCCGACCGAACCCGCAGGCCAGCACTCCGTACGTGTGCACCCTGTCGGCCCGCGACGCCGGTCAACTCGGTGTGTACGCCGCCGACGTGGCGGACTTCCTCCGCGCCGACGGCAAGGACACGCATCCGGCGTCCCTCGCGTACACCCTTCAGACAGGGCGCGAGGCCATGGCCCACCGGGTCGCCGTGGTGTACGAGGACAAGGCCGAACTGCTGGGGCGGCTGGACGCGTTCGTGAAGGGGGACGCCGAGATTCCGGGTGTCTGGACCGGAGTCGTGCGGCGTAACGCGCGGGGTGCCGCCGCGTCCGGTTCGCAACCGCGTGCGCTGGCTGCCGCTTGGGCTGCCGGGGAGGTTGTGGACTGGCGTGTGCTGTACGAAGTGCCGCCGCCGCGTGTGGAGTTGCCGGGGTACCCGTTCGCGGGGGTGCGGTGCTGGTACGGGTCGGCTGTGGCCGAGGCGCCCGAAGCGGTCAGGGTCAAGGAGGAGTTCACCCTCACGGCTGCGACTCCCGTCGTCGCCGGGCACCGCGTGTCGGGCCGGCTCCTGCTGCCCGCCCTCGCCTATGTCGACCTCGTCCACCAGGCGTTCCGCAAGCGGGGGTTCGCGTACGACAGCCTGGAACTGCGCGATCTGACCGTCCTGCGTCCCTTGGCGGTCACCGCCGAATCCCCCGTCCGGATCACCCTGGACGCCGAGCGGTCCGCCCCGGACCGGTGGGCGATCCGCATCGCCGAGCAGGGCGGACAGGCTTACGCCACCGCCGAGTTGGTGTCGACGGGGGCTGTGAGGTTCTCCGAGGTCCAGCCCCCTGCCGTTCCGTCGCCGTCGGCCGTCGTCCAGGACCTTGGCGCCGTGTACGACCGGGACGCCGGACTCGGGCAGGTCTACAGCGGGGCCGTGCGGGCCGGCGGCCAAGTCTGGCGGGACGGCGAGCAGTTGATCGCCGAGCTGACCCCGCCGCCGGGTGCCGCCGGCAGTGGGCACCTCTTCCATCCCGGGCTGATGCTCGGTGGCGCGGTGGCGGCGGGTGCGTTGCTGGCGGACGTGGCCGAGGGCGGGTTCTTCCTGCCGATGTATGTGGAGTCGTTCCGCGCGGCGGCTCCGCTCAACAGTGCGTGCACGGCAAGGGTGTTGCGGTCCTCGGTGAGCCGTCGCGACGAGATCGCCCGCATCACCGTCGAGTTCCTGTCCGGTGACGGGCGCAAGATCGCCGAACTCCGGGGCATGGCCAGCAAGTTGATCCGCTCCGAGACACCGCGCCCGACGGCCGCACCGGCCGGCGGGACGTCGCTCACGGCCACCGAGGACCGCGTACGCCGGCTGATCGCGGACGCGTTGAACCGGGACGCCGGGGAGCTGGAACCCACCGTCGGGTACTACGAGTTGGGCATCGACTCGGTCAGCGTGCTGGACCTGGTCGGGCAGTTGGAGCGGGAACTCGGCAAGAGCCTGCCGCCCACGCTGTTGTTCGAGTACACGACCATCCGGGACCTCGCGGCATACCTGGACGAGCACCATCCCGTCGCCGCGCAGCCGCCGGTAGGGACGCGGCTGCTCACCAAGGAGTGGGAGCCCGCCGCCGCAGGCCCGCAAGGCCAACTGCCCAGCCCTGTGGCCCTCCTGGCCACCCCCGGCTCGCGCGCCCTCGCCGATCGCCTCGCCCGTGAACTGCCGGACGCCGAGGTCGTCACCGACCTGTCCGCCCACCCCGACCGCTTCCGTGCCTGCGTCGACCTGACCGGCTGCGCGCACACCGGACCGGTCGGCGGGCGCTCGTACGGCGGCGACGCCTGGCTGCCGTGGCTCCAGCGCCTCGTGTCCCGTGCCTCGGCCGCCGAACCGGTCGTGCTGCTCGGTGTCACCCGGGGACTGGAGGGCGGCGAGCGGATCGACCTCGCGGGCGCCGAGCGCGCCGGGCTGTACCGGATGCTCCAGAGCGAGTACGCCAACGTCCGTTCCCGGCACGTCGACCTGGACCCGCTGGACGACGATGTGACCGCCGTCCGGCAGCTCGTCGCCGAACTCGCCGGCGCCGGAGAGGAACCGGAGGTCCGTCACCGTGCCGGGCAGCGGCAGCGGGCCGTGCTGCGGGAGAACCCCGGCGTCGGCGGACTGCCGCCCTTCACCGGGGAGTTCGGGGCCGACGAGGCGTTGTTCATCACCGGCGGGACCGGCGGTCTGGGGCTCGCCTTCGCCCGGTACGCCGTACAGCACTGGGGAGTTCGGCGGCTCGTGCTGATCGGGCGGAGCCGGTTCCCCGACCGTGCGCAGTGGGAGGCCCGGCGTGGTGACGACGCCAGGTTCGAGGCGCTGCTCGGGCTGGAGCGGGCCGGGGCGGACGTGCGGGTGGTGTCCCTTCCGCTGGACGGTCCGGCGTCGGGGCAACTGGAGCGTGTCGTACGGGAGTCGGGGGCCGTCGGCGGTGTCATCCACTGTGCCGGGGTCGCCGACCGGGAGAACCTCGCCTTCGTCGGCAAGCCCGGGGACGCCGTCGGGGCCGTCGTGACGCCCAAGGTCGCCGGGCTCGATGCCCTGGTGGCCGCCTTCGCCGGGCACCCGTTGCGGTTCTTCGCGATCTGCTCGTCCGTCGCCGCCGCCGTGCCGAGCGCGGCTGTCGGGCAGAGCGACTACGCCATGGCCAACGCCTATCAGGACTACCTCGCTGCCGCTCGGCCGCACGGGCTGCCGCTGCTCAGTGTGCAGTGGCCGTCGTGGAGCGGGGTCGGGATGGGGGACGAGAACCCCGGGCCCGCCTACCTGCGCACCGGGCTCGGGAGCGTGACCGAGGCCGAGGGGACGGCCCTGCTGGATCACTTGCTGCGCCGGGGCGCCGGGCCTGTCGTGCTGCCTGCCGTGGTCCACGACGCCGACTGGAGCCCCGAGTCGCTGACAGGGCGCCGAATCGAGGCGGAGCGGGCTGAGACGGTCGTACGGAAGCCGGTCGGTGCCGGGAAGCCGGTCGTGGTCGCGCCGGTCGGGGGTGAGGCCGTCGAGGCCGCCGGTTCCTGGCTTCTCGGGCTGATCGCCGAGCAGTTGCACTTCGACGCCGGTCAACTCGCCGTCGACGTACCGATCGAGGACTTCGGGACCGACTCGATCGTGATGGTGCAGCTGCTGCGGAAGGTCGGGGGGCGGCTGGGGGTGGAGGTCGATCCGACGGCGTTCATCGAGCATCCGACGGTCGAAGGGTTCGTGGCATGGCTGGCGGCGGAGCATCCCGGGGAGTTCGCGGCGGCGTTCGGGGATGCGGGAGGGGCGTTCGGGGATGAGGGAGAGGCTGAAGACGCTGGCCCTTTCGAGCCTGAGCCCGCTGCGGAGGCCCGGCCAGCCGATGAGCGGGCGCCGCACGACACCCGGCCCCACGACATCGCCGTCATCGGCATGTCCGGCCGCTTCCCCGGTGCCCCCGACCTCGACGCCTACTGGAAGCTGCTGAGCGAAGGGCGTTCGGCCATCTCCCCTGTCCCGCCAGCGCGTTGGGGCGGTGACGGGAGTCTCGTCGCCGGGCTCGTCGAGCGGGACGGGTTCGATCCCGCGTACTTCCTGCTGTCCGACGAGGACGCCGAGGCGATGGACCCGCAGGCGCTGGTCCTGCTGGAGGAGACGCTGTTCGCGCTCGCGGACGCCGGGTACGCGCCCGCCGACGTCAAGGGGCGGGAGGTCGGCGTGTACGTCGGTGCCCGCAGCCGGCATCTCCCCGACGACGAGACGCTCAGCCGGACCCGGAACCCGATCGTCGCCGTCGGCCAGAACTACCTCGCCGCCAACGTGTCCCGCTTCTTCGACCTGCGCGGACCCAGCGTCGTCGTCGACACCGCGTGCTCCTCGGCCCTCGTCGCCCTGCACTCCGCCGCGCAGGCGCTGCGCGACGGCGACGCGGAGGCGGCCGTCGTCGGCGGGGTGACGCTCCTCGCGGACGACGCCGGGCACCGACTCTTCGACCAGCGCGGGGTGTTGAGCCCCGAACCCGCGTTCCACGCCTTCGACCGGCGCGCGCGGGGGACCGTGCTCGCGGAGGGCGCCGGGGTCGTCGTACTGAAGCCGCTGGACCGGGCCCTCGCCGACGGGGACCGGGTGCAGGCGGTGCTGAAGGGGATCGCCGTCAACAACGACGGGCGTACGGCCGGGCCCGCTTCGCCGAACCCGGTCGCTCAACGGGCCGTGATGGCCAAGGCGTTGGCGCGCAGCGGGAAGCGGGCCGAGGACGTCACGCACATCGAGACCAACGCGGCCGGGTCCGCCGTCCACGACCTCGTCGAACTCAAGGCGATCCAGGCCGTGTACCGGGACGGTTCGCGGGCCGCGTGCAGCCTCGGGTCCGTGAAGCCGAACATCGGGCATCCGCAGTGCGCCGAGGGGATCGCCGGGCTCATCAAGGTCGTCCTGATGCTGCGGGAACGGCAGCTGGTGCCGTTCCTGTCGGGGCAGGAGCCGCCGGAGCACTTCGACTTCGCGGCCACGCCGTTCATGTTCGCGCGGGAGAGGCGGAGTTGGCCTCACGCGCCGCTCGTCGCCGCCGTGAGCTGCTTCGCCGACGGGGGGACCAACGCGCATGCGGTGGTGGAGGGTTGGAGCGGGCCGGGGGGTGGCCGGGCCGCGTTGAAGAGGCCGGAGCTGGCGCGGCGGATGCTGCCGGGGGCGGGCGCGGGGGGAGGACGGCCGAGCGACCACGCACGAGAGCGGCGAGCCGTCGCCGCACCGGAGCGACAAGCCGTCGGCACAGCGGATGAGCAAGCCGCCGTCGCGGGGGACCGGGAAGCCGTGCGCTCGCGTGAGCCCGGCCCCGTGTCCGGCCCCGTCCCCGTCGCCGTGATCGGTCTCGCCGGCCGCTATCCCGGCGCCGACGACGTGACCGCCTTCTGGCGCAACCTCGTCGAGGGCCACGACGCCGTCACCGAGATCCCGGCGGACCGCTGGGACTGGCGTGCGGAGCCGACCGCGTCCCGCTGGGGCGGGTTCGTCTCCGACGCCGACCGGTTCGACGCGGAGTTCTTCCGGATCCCCCGCGCCGAGGCGGAGATCACCGACCCCCAGGAGCGGCTGTTCCTCCAGACCTGCTGGGCGGCGATCGAGGACGCGGGCTACACCCCCGCCACCCTGGTCGAGCCCCGGGGCCCCGAACGGCGGCGCGCGGTGGGCGTGTTCGCGGGGGCGATGCACAAGGACTACGCCCTGATCGGCGCCCAGGCGGCGGAGGCCGGCGGCAAGCGGCTCCCCGTCAGCCTCAACCAGGGCATGATCGCCAACCGCGTCTCGTACGTCTGCGACTTCCACGGCCCGAGCATGACCGTCGACTCCCTCTGCTCGGCCTCCCTCACGACCGTGCACCTCGCGGTCGAGAGCATCGCCCGGGGCGAGAGCGAGGTCGCTGTCGCGGGCGGCGTGAACCTGTCGCTGCACCCCGCGAAGTACCACACGTACGGCGCCGTCGACATGCACTCCACCACCGGCCGCTCCCGCTCCTTCGGCGCGGACGCCGACGGCTGGGTCTCCTCCGAGGGCGTCGGCGCCGTCGTCCTCAAGCCCCTGGACGCGGCCGAGCGGGACGGCGACCACGTGTACGCCGTGATCCGCTCGACCGCCGTCAGCCACGTCGGCGCGGGCAGCGGCGTCACCGTACCGAGCCCGGTCGCCCAGGCCGCCGTGGTCTCCGACGCGCTGGACAAAGCGGGCATCGACGCCCGCACGATCGGCTGCGTCGAGGCGCACGGCACGGGCACGAAACTCGGCGACCCGATCGAACTCCAGGGCCTGGTACGGGCGTTCCGCCGCCACACCGACGACACCGGGTTCTGCGCGCTCGGCTCGGTCAAGTCCAACATCGGGCACGCCGAGTCGGCGGGCGGCGTCGCCGGGCTCACCAAAGCGGTCCTGCAACTCCACCACCGCACCCTGGTGCCGACCCTGCACTCCGAGACCGCGAACCCGCTGCTGAGCCTGGACGACACGCCGTTCAGGCTCCAGCACGACGTACGGCCCTGGCCCGAGCCCGAGCCGGGGGCTCCCCGGCGCGCGGGGATCAGCTCGTACGGCGCCACCGGGTCGCACGCCCATGCCGTGCTGGAGGAGTACACGCCGGGTGCCCGGCCGCCCTTGTCCGGGCCGCAGATCGTGCCGCTGTCGGCGCGGGACGGGGACAGGCTGCGGGAAGCGGCCGAGCGGCTGCTCGCTTTCCTGGGCGGTGAACGGACGCCGTCCCTCGCGGAGTTGGCCCACACCCTCCAGGTCGGGCGTGTCCCGATGGCGAGCCGGGCCGCGTTCGTCGCCGGGGATCTGGGCGAGTTGCGGGGGGCGCTGGAGAAGTACCTCGCCGGTGGCGCCGGGAACCCCTGGGGCGCTCCGGGAACCCCGCAGGACATCGAACTCTGGCTCACCGACGGGCGGTTGACCGACCTCGCCGACCACTGGACCGCAGGCGGCGACCTCGACTGGCGGCGCCTGTGGCCCGGTGCGCGCCCGCGCCGGGTGCCGCTGCCGACGTACCCGTTCGCCCGCGAGCGGCACTGGCACCCCGGTGCGGACGGGGGCCGATGACCGTGCGGACCGTCTTCATGTTCTCCGGCCAGGGCTCGCAGACCTACCAGATGGGCCGCGAACTCTACGACGAGGAACCGGTGTTCAGGAACGCCCTGGACCGGCTGGACGCCGAACTCGGCACCTCCGTCGCCGCCCGCCTCTACGATCCGGCCCGCCGCGTCTCCGAACCCTTCACCGACACGGCGGTCACCCACCCGGCGATCGTCATGGTCGAACTCGCCCTCGCCGAGACCCTCATGGCGTACGGCGTCGTCCCCGACCTCCTCCTCGGCGCCAGCCTCGGCGAGTTCACGGCCGCCGTCCTCGCCGGGGTCCTCGAACCCGGCGACTGCCTGCGCAGGCTCGTCGGCATGGCCCACTCGGCGGCCGGGTCGGCACCCGGCGGCATGCTCGCCGTCCTCACCGACCCGGCCCTGTTCCACCAGGACCCCGAACTGCACCGGGAGTTGGAGCTCGCCGCCCACAACTACGACGCCCACTACGTCGTCGCCGGACCCCTGCACGCCCTGGACCGCACCGAGGCGCTCCTCCTGGAACGGGAGATCGCCCACCAGCGCATCCCGGTGGCCCACGCCTTCCACTCCCGCCTGATGGACCCCTCCCGGCACGCCTTCGACGCGGTCTGGGCGGACGCCGAGTTCAAGGCGCCGCACATCCCGCTGGTCTCCAGCGCCACCGCCGGGCCACTCACCGAGGTCAGTGCCGCGCACCTGTGGCGCGTCGCCCGCGAACCCATCGAATTCGCGGCGACCGTGAGGGAGTTGGAGACGTCAGGGCCGTACCTGTACCTCGACGCAGGCCCCTCCGGCACCCTCCACAACTTCGTCCGCGCCAACCTCGCCGCCCGCCCCGGCACGGGCTCCGAGTCGATGGCGCTGCTCACCCCGTTCACCCGTGACACACGGCAGTTGGCCCTCGTGAGGGACCGCGCCCCAGCGAAAGGCGGCAGCAAAGTGAAAGTGTTCGGCTTCCCCGGGCAGGGCTCCCAGGTCAAGGGCATGGGCGCCGACCTCTTCGACGCCTACCCCGACCTCGTCGCCCAGGCCGACGAGATCCTCGGCTACTCCCTGCGCGACCTGTGCCTCACCAACCCCGAAGGACGCCTGAAACGCACCGAGTTCACCCAGCCCGCGCTGTACGCCGTCGAGGCGCTCACCTATCTCCGGCACAGCGAGGAGGACCCGGTCGCGCCGGACTTCCTCGTCGGGCACAGCCTCGGTGAGTACGCGGCCCTGTTCGCCGCCGGGGTCTTCGACTTCGCCACCGGGCTGCGGCTCGTGGCCCGGCGCGGTGAACTCATGGGCCGCGCCTCGGGCGGAGGCATGGCCGCCGTCCTCGGCCTGGACCTCGACACCGTCCGGTCGGGCCTCGCCGACGCCGGGCTGACCGGCATCGACATCGCCAACCACAACGGCCCCGAACAGATCGTCCTCGCCGGTCCCGAGGACGAACTCCGGCGCGCCCGCGCCCTGTTCGAGGACCGGGGAGCACAGGTCGTCGTCCTCAACGTCAGCGCGCCCTTCCACTCCCGGTACATGCGCGACGCCGCCGACGAGTTCCGGCGGCTCCTGGACGCGACCGAGTTCCGGGCGCCCCGCATCCCGGTCATCGCGAACGTCGACGCGCGCCCCTACGACGCCGGGCGCATCCGCGAGACGCTCGCCGGGCAGATCGTCGGACAGGTCAGGTGGGTCGACACCGTACGGCGGCTGATGGCCCGGGGGGACTTCGAGTTCGTCGAGCTGGGGCCGGGGCGGACGCTTCAGAAGATGGTGGCGAAGGTGCGGGCGGGGGCCGCGCCGATGACTGCGGAGGAGCTGGGAGAGCACGGGGCGTCAACGCGGCGGCAGGCGGCGGGTGTTGAGGCGTCGGCCGAGCCTGCGAGGGGTGTCGCGACGACCACGCTGACCGGGGGAGCGGCGGCACCGGTCGCCGGCCGGCCCGGCGGGGTGCCGGAGCCGGCGCGGGCCCAGAACCCGGCGTACACCGTGGCCCCGGAAACCGTCGCGCCCCCGGCAGCCGCCGAGCGTCCGGCAGCCGTCGAACGCCCGGCCACCGTAGAGCCCTCAGCCCCCGGAGCCCCCGCCACCAGCCCGGCGACCGCGCCTCCGGCCTCGCGAACCCCCCTGCCCGCCCCCGTCCCCACCCCCCGCCGCCCCCTCGCCCCCGAAGACCTCGGCGCCGACACCTTCCGCACCCGCTACGGCCTCCGCCTCGCCTACCTCGCGGGCGGCATGTACGGCGGCATCTCCTCCGAAGCGCTCGTCGTCCGGCTCGCCAAGGCCGGCGCGATGGGCTTCCTCGGCACCGGCGGACTGCCCCTCGCGGAGGTCGAGGAGCAAGTCCGGGGCGTGCAGGCCGCGTTGGGCCCCGACGGACCCTTCGGCGCGAGCATCCTGCACCGCCATGCCGCCCCCGACGAGGAGCGCGCGCTCGTCGACCTGCTGCTGCGGCTCGGGGTCCGTACGGTCGAGGCGTCCGGGTTCCTGCGGATCACCCCGGCGCTGGTCAAGTACCGCCTCAAGGGCGGCCGGATCATCGCCAAGGTCACCCGCACGGACACCGCGGAGGCGTTCCTGCGCCCGGCGCCCGCCGACGTCGTACGCGGTCTCCTCGATCAGGGCGAGGTGAGCCAGGAGGAGGCGGCGAGGGCGGGCGGCCTGCCCATGGCGGACGACCTGTGCGTCGAGGCCGGCGGCGGTTGGGTGAGCGAGCCTGTGGACCTGGCCACGCTGCTGCCGACCGTCGTCCGGCTGCGTGACGCCCTCGCCACCGGCCGGGACCGCGTGCACGTCGGTGCGGCCGGCGGGATCGGCACGCCGGAAGCGGCGACGGCGGCCCTCGTGCTCGGCGCCGAGTTCCTCGTCACCGGGTCCGTGAACCAGTGCACGGTGGAGGCGGCGACCAGCCCCGAAGCCAAGGACATGCTCCAGGCCCTGGACGTCCAGGACACCGAACCCGCCCCCTGGGCCGAGATGTTCGAACTCGGCGTCCGCGCACGGGCCGTCAAGCGCGGCGTCTTCCTCCCGGCCCGCGCCGACCGCCTCTACCAACTCTGGCGCACCCACGCCTCGTTCGAGGACATCGACACCGACACACGCCGCCAGATCGAGGACACCTACCTGCGCCGCCCCTTCGAGGACGCGTGGCGCGCGGCGCACCCCGGCGGCCAGGAACCGGACGCCAAACGGAAGTTGGCACTGGCATTCCGCTCCTACCTGGACGAGGGCTTCACACTCGCCCGAACAGGCGCCCCCGGACGGCGAGTCGACTACCTCGTGCACTCCGGCCCGGCACTGGGCGCCTTCAACCAATGGGTGAAGGGCACCAGCCTCGAACCCTGGCAGAACCGCAACGTCGACACCGTCGCCGACCGCCTGATGGCGGCCACGGCCCAACTGATCGAGGAGCGCTGCGGAGCGTTCAAGAATTAGGCGGACGACCGGAGGGGCGGGAATCCCGGTCCGGGATTCCCGCCCCTCACGTCATCCGCGCAAGGCGTCAGGCGGCTCAGCCCTGCCCCGCCCGCCGTGCCTCCGCCCGCTGAGCCCGCCGCGAAGTACGCCCCGCGGCGGCCGGTGCCGGGCCTCCGGGCTCCGTCAGGCCCATCAGTTCCGCCAGGTTGTCCACGAAGGAGCGGATCGTCGGGAACTCCACGAACGCTGTCGCCGGCACCTCGAAGTCCAGTTCCTCGCCGAGCTTCGCCACGACCTCGATCAGCACCAGCGAGTCGAGCCCCAGGTCGAACAGGTTCGTGTCGAGGGCGGCGAGATGGCGTCCGCCGAGGACCTTCCCCACCTCGTCGGTCACGAAGTCCGTGACGAGTCCGACGTTGTGGGCGGGGTCGTCCGCCGCGAAGCGGGCCAGCAGCCGGTCCCGCTCGGGGGCGGTGGGCCGGCCGGTCTGCGCACCCGGTTCGACCCAGTGCCGTCGCCGCTCGAACTGGTGCGTGGGCAACGGAACTCGGCGGATGTCCCGACCCTCATGCAGGGCGGCGAAGTCGAGTTGACCGCCCCGCACCCACAACTCCCCGGCGAGTGCGAGGAGGTCGGCGTATCCGGCGGCGGAGATCCGGACCCAGCCCGCACCGTCGGCGACCGGCCCTCCGCTCGTCCAGTCGGCCGGGTCCTGCGTCAGCCGCGCTCCCGTGACCGCCGACAGCACCGGCAGAGAGGGCGCCGAGACCCGCGGCGGAGCACTCCCCACGGCCAGCGCCAACGCGTCCGGCAGCACCAGGGCCCCGCTCACGGCGGCGGCCACGGCCAGCCCCGTACCCGTACCGGCGAGGCCCCCCGGAGCGACCCCCCACGACAGCAGCGCCCGCACGACCCCGTACGCATGACAGAACCCGGCGTACTTCCCGCTCAGCAGCGCCTCACCCCCGCCGACCAGCCCCACGGCCTCGGCACAGGCGTCGACGGCCTCCCGATAGGCGGGCACGGCCGCGTACAGCTCACGGGCTTGGGGAGACGACTCCCCCGTCAGTACCAGTACCGGCGCCACCTCCCCCGCCACACCCCGCCGAATCCCCTCGCCGTCCCCCAGCGCGAGCGCCATCGCGGCGCCCCGCGTACCGTCCGCGACCAGCGCCAGCCGGTGCGCGTGCGCACGCCGCCCCAGACCCAGCGTCTGCGCCACAGCCGTGACGTCGAGATCCCGCCGGGAACGCAGATGACGGGCCAGCGCCCCCTGCGCCTGCTTCAGCGCCTCCGCGGACCGAGCCGAGAGAACCAGCAGCTCGGGCCGCTGCTCACGGGAGGCGTCGGGGCGGGCCGGAGCCTCCTGGAGGATCACGTGCGCGTTCGTCCCGCCGATCCCGAACGAGCTGACGCCCGCCCGGCGCGGCCCGTCGGCGGACGGCCACTCCGTGCGCGCCGTGTTGACGAAGAACGGGCTGGACGCGAAGTCGATGTCCGGGTTCGGGGCGGTGAAATGGAGGCTCGGCACCAGGGTCCGGTGCTCCAGCATCAGCGCCGTCTTGATCAGCCCGGCCATGCCCGCGGCCGTGTCCAGGTGCCCGACGTTCGTCTTGACCGACCCCAGCGCGCAGTACCCGGTCCGCTCGGTGCCGTGCCGGAACGCCTCGGTCAGCGCCGCGACCTCGATCGGATCGCCCAGCGGGGTCCCCGTACCGTGCGCCTCGACGTACCCGATCGTGTCCGGCTCCACGTCCGCGACCTCGTGCGCGTCCGCGATGACCGCAGCCTGCCCCGAGACGCTCGGCGCGGTGTAACCGGTCTTCGCGGAACCGTCGTTGTTGATCGCCGAGCCCTTGATGACCGCGTGGATCCAGTCCCCGTCGGCCAGCGCCTCCTTGAGCCGCTTCAGGACGACGGCCCCGGCGCCGCTCCCGATGACCGTGCCCTGCGCCCGGGCGTCGAAGGCCCGGCAGTGCCCGTCGGGCGAGAAGATCATGCCCTCCTGGTACTGGTACCCCTCACCCGGCGGATTCAGGTGCACCGCCCCGACGAGCGCCATGTCGCACTCCCCGCCCAGCAGCGCCAGGCACGCCGTGTGCACCGAGACCAGGGACGTCGAGCAGGCCGTCGAGATGTTGACGCTCGGGCCGGTCAGGCCGAGCTTGTACGACACCCGCGTCGACAGGAAGTCCTTGTCGTTGGCGAGCATCAGCCGGTACCGGTCCACCGAGGACGCGCCCCGGTAGCGGTCGCCCAGGTTGTGCAGCAGGTACGTGTTCATGCCGGCGCCCGCGTACACGCCGATCTGCGCGTCCGTGCGCTGCGGGTCGTACCCCGAACGCTCCAGCGCCTCCAGCGCGCACTCCAGGAACACCCGGTGCTGCGGGTCGAGGATCTCCGCCTCGTCGTGCGCGAACCGGAACAGCTCCGAGTCGAAGAGGTCCGTACCCGCGATGGTCTGCGCGGCCTTGACGTACCGGGGGTCCGCGAGCCGGTCGGCCGGGACCCCGGCGGCGGCCAGCTCCTCGTCCGTGTACCGGGTCAGGGTCTCGCGGCCCTCGCTGAGGACCTCCCAGAACCGGTCGACGGAGTCGGCGCCCGGGAAGCGGCACGCCATCCCGATGATGGCGATGTCGGAATCGGAAACGGTCATGGTGATGGCTCTCCTGCGGGTCTCAGCTGAGGCGGATGCCGAGGTCGGCGGCGACGGAACGCATGTCGAGGAAGCTGCGCGCGACGAACCGGGCGGCGTCCTCGCCCGCGTCCATCCGCTGGAACAGGTCGATCAGGGTCCGCTCGTGCTCGGCCGCGTCCCCCTCACCCGCCGCGATCGCCTTCACGACCCCGCCGAGCCGCGCCTCCACATCGGCGAGGTCCAGCGAACGCGGGAACTTGATGCTGAACGTGTTCCGGTCGTAGGACGCGTTCCGCTTCACCGACCGGACGTGGCTCGCCGCGTTCAGCTTGTAGAACATGCAGTCGAAATTGCTGTACGAGTAGTAGTTCAGCAGCGGGAACAGCGTGCAGTGCGTCTCCATCGGCGACGACGCGTACAAGCCCTTCGCCCGCAGCTCCTCGACGATCCGGTCCGGGTCGTACTCGTGGCGCATCGCGATGAACGGGAACACGATCTTCGGCAGGTTCTCGTCGTCGTCGAACAGCAACTCCTCAAGACGGCCCGCGAACAGCGTGTCCGTCAGCCGCTCCCCGAACGTCTTGTAGAACCCGCGCACCACCTCGCGGACGTTCGACTCCATCGTCAGGATCTGCTGCGGGTCCGCGCACAGCGCGATGTACGGGATCTTCCGCTCGTACGCCATCAGGATCGCCCGCAGCACGAAGAACGTCCGGCACGAGACGCACGGCAGCTTCTCGTCCAGGTACTTCCCCGACGTCTTCGGCACCGGACGGTTGAAGACCTCGCGCATCATCAGCTTGATGTTGTCGTCGTCCGCGTCCAGCACGAACGTCGCCGGGATCTTCTCCCTGGCCAGCGCGATGTTCTGCGCCGCGTGCACACTCTCGAACGGCACGTCGAACGTGAACGCCAGCACCCGCTTGCCGTAGTCGTTGACGAACTTGTCCAGCATGTACGTGCTGTCCTTGCCGCCGCTGTACATGAACAGGCAGTCGTACTCCCCGCTCGCGGCCGGCGCCTGCTGGAACTCGGTGAACACCTCACTCGTGTAGCGGTAGTTGATGAGCAGGTCCTCGGCGAAATCCAGGTTGCACAGATTGCACACCCCCTGGTCGTCGAGCGTGATTCCCGGGTGGTCGCCCTTGAGCGAGCAGACCTGGCAACTGGACACGGAACTCCCTGGGACAGCGGGTGAATGGGTGGGCATGGTGGTCATGGGCGTCGCCGCGTACGGTCGCGGCGGCCGGCCAGCGCCGACACGTCCCGCGTACGCCGCGGCCTCGCCGGAGCCGGCCCCGCGCCGCCGGAGACGTGGGCCGCCATCGCCCGCACCGTCGGGTGGCCGAACATGTCGAGCCGTGTGACGCTCAGCCCGAGCCGCTCCCGCAGCGCCGCCACCACCGACGTCAGCCGCAGCGAATCCCCGCCCGCGTCGAAGAAGTTGTCCTCGGCGCCGACCCGTTCGAGACCGAGCACCGCGCACCAGACCTCGGCGATACGGCGCTCAAGGTCGGTACGGGCGGGCGCGGTTGACGCACCGACGCCGGTGGGGCGCGGGAGCGCCTTGCGGTCGACCTTGCCGTTCGGCGTGAGCGGCAGCCCCGGCAGGGCGACGACCGTCGACGGGACCATGTACGCCGGGAGCCGCTCGGCGAGCGCGGTGCGCAGGGCGGCGCCGTCGGGTACGCCGGTCACGTACCCGGTGAGCCTGCGCTCGCCCGGCCGGTCCTCGCGGACGACCGCCACCGCCGCCTGGACACCCGGGAGCCCACGCAGCGCCGACTCGACCTCGCCGAGTTCGATCCGGTAGCCGTTCAGCTTCACCAGGCCGTCGACGCGCTCCAGGTATTCGAGGCGGCCGTCGGGGAGGTGGCGGACCAGGTCACCGGTGCGGTACGCGCGGCCGGTGCCGCCCTCGGGGGCCGGGACGAAGCGGTCGGCGGTCAGCTCCGGGCGGTGCAGGTAGCCGTCGGCCACCCCGTCGCCGGACAGCAGGAGTTCGCCGGGGACACCGGGGGGTACGGGGGTGCCGCGCTCGTCCAGGACGTGGGCGCGGGTGTTGCCGATGGGGCGGCCGATGGTGACCTCGGCGCCGGGTTCCACGCGGTCGACGGTGGACCAGATGGTGGTCTCCGTGGGGCCGTACATGTTGAACAGGTCGGCCACCAACGGGGCCAGTGTGCGGGCGAGTTCGGCGGGGAGGGGCTCGCCGCCGCACAGGGCCTTCAGCGCCGGGTCGCCCCGCCAGCCCGCCGCCAGCAGCATCTGCCAGGTCGTGGGGGTGGCCTGGAGGACGGTCGGGGACGCCCGCTCGACGCGTTCACGCAGGGCGACTCCGTCGGCGGCGACCGCCGCGGGCAGGATCTCGACCGTGCCGCCCCGCACCAGCGGGAGGTACAGCTCAAGGCCCGCGATGTCGAAGCAGACCGTGGTCACCGCGAGCAGCGAGTCACCGGCGCCGAAACCGGGCCTGCGGGCCATCGTCCACAGGAAGTTGACCAGCGCACGGTGGCCGACCTGGACGCCCTTCGGGAGACCGGTCGACCCCGACGTGTAGATGACGTACGCGGGGGAGTCCGGGTCGGAGTGGTCGACGTGGGCCGCCCGCGCGCCCGCGAGGGCTTCGGCCACCACGACCGGCTCGACTGGGAAGTCCGCGAGCACCCCGCCCAACGCCGCGTCCGTGAGGACCAGTTCGGCCCCGGAGTCCTTCAGCATGTGGCCGATGCGGGCGGGCGGGTAGATCGGGTCGAGCGGAACGTACGCCGCTCCCGAGCGGAGCACGGCGAGAAGGCTGATCAACAACTCCGGGGACCGCTCCAGGAACACGCCCACCAAACGGCCCGGTCCGGCACCGAGTTCGGTGAGGTGGTGGGCCAACCTGTCCGTCGCGTCGTCCAGTTCGCCGTACGTCAGCTCCCGGCCCTCGAAGCGGACGGCCACGGCGTCCGGGGAGGCGTCGGCGAGGTTGCCGATGAGGGAGGTGACCGTCGCGTGGCGGGGGTACTCCTCGTCGGTGTCGTTCCACTTGCCGTGGACGAGACGGTGCTCCTCGTCGGTGAGCAACGGGACGGTGGCGAGGGGGCGTTCGGGGTCGGCGGCGATGCCGTCGAGGAACAGGGCGTAGCGGTCGGCGAGCCAGGGGGCGTGGGCGCGGGCCTCGAAGCGGACGGTGCCGGTGGGGTCGATGTGGACGGTCAGGGGGCGGTCGTCCGTCGTGGTGTCGGCTGTGGTGTCGGTGCCTTGGAGGAGGACGGCGACGGGGAGCGTGGTGTGGGGGAGGGCGGGGTGGCGGAGGTGGATGTCCCGGCGGTACGGCGACTGTGTGCGCAGCCTGTCGAGCCGGGGGCCGAGCCTGGCGGAGAGGTCGGCGAGGGTGCGGGCGAGGGGGTTCTCCGGTATGTCCAGGGGGAGTTCGGCGGCCAGGACGCGGCTCGCCCGGGGCCGCGCGGAGATCGCCACGGTACGCTCGCCGCCGCGTGCGAGCCGGGTCAGGAACGCCAGCGCGGCTGCCAGGGCGGTCTGTTCCGGGGCCGTGCGCAGCGGCGCGGGCAGGGGGACCGGGGCCGCCTGGCTCGTCGTCGGGGTCAACTGGCCCAGCCTCGGCGGGAGTACGGGCTCCAGGTCGCCCAGGGCGCGCAGCCAGCGCGCCTCGCGGCGGTGGGCCGCCCTCGACGCCTGCTCCAGTCCGGCCGCCTCCTCCTCGGAGAGGTGCGGGAAACGGCCGTCCAACTGCCGTGCCAGCACCGGGAGTTCGAGCTTCTCGCCGGTTAGGGTGGCCAGGTCGGTGAGGCGTACGTCCCTGTCTGCGGTCGCGACCGTGAGGGTGTCCGGGGTGACCGTGACGATCGTGCCGGGGGCCGCTGTCGACGGGTGGCCGGTGACCTCGACCGCCCGGACGGCCACCAGGTCGTCGCCGGTCGCGAGGAGGGCCGTGCCGAAGTCGTTGCGGCGCCTGCCGAACGCCGTCGCGCGGACCAGGGCGTCGAGCCCGGCGGCCTCCGAGCGCCAGTCGAAGACACCGCCGCGCGGCGGGCCGTCGTACCGGGCGTGGTACGTGCGCAGGGCCATGTCCTGCGGGGTGCGGACGGCCGTGCCCGCCGCCAGCTCGTCGATCAGCTCGGCGAAGGACTCGATGCCGGCGTCGAAGCAGGCGACGTCCAGGTCGTGCACGGTCGCGGCCGGGGGGACCGGGACCGCGCGCCGCTTGAGCAGGTCGCCCGTGTCGGCCTCGCGGTTCATCACGTGCCAGGTGACGCCGTGCTCCAGCTCGCCGTCCAGGATCGCCCAGCTCGTCGCGTAGAGACCGGCGTGCTTCGGGAGGGGGCCGTCGTGGAAGTTGACCGGGAGCTTCGCGGGGAGGCTCAGCACCTCGTCCGGGAGCATACGGAGGTTGGCGATGCTGAACAGGTAGTCGAAGGCGAGGGGTTGGAGGCGGGCGGCGAGGTCCTTGCCGAAGGGGACGGCGGACAGGCCCTCGCTCTGCGCCCACGCCAGCAGGTCGGGGGCGGGGGAGACCACGGCGGCGACCGTGTGGCCCCGGGACCGGAGGAGGCGGGTGCACTCGACCAGGAGGGCTTCCTCGCCGATGACGACACAGGTGAACGGTGCGGCGGTCATCGGTCGCCCCCTTCGGACTTCGCTTGCTGGGAGAGGAGTTCGGCCAGGAGTTCTTCCACGGCCTCGTCGGACATGCCGGCGATGAGGCGCTCGGCCTCGTCGAGGGGCGCGTCCTCCTCGGCGCGGGGCGCCGGATCGGGGGTCGCCTTCGCCCGGAAGTGGTCGGCCAGCTGGCGGATCGTGATGCGCTCGAAGAGGAGAGTCGCCGGCTGCGGGCCGTACACCGCCTCCAGTGCTCGCGTCAGTTCGAGGACGACCAGCGAGTCCACGCCGTAGTTCTCGAAGGTGAGGTCGGGGTCCAGTTGCCCGGGGGCCATCTCCAGGACCCTCGCGAACACGTCGGTGACCTGGTGGAGGGGGTCGGCGGGGGCTGACACGGGGGCCTCGACGGTCAGGGCCGGGGCAGCCGGTGGTGCGGCGGCGGGGACCGCCGTGGGACTCACGCGTGCCGCGACCCCGTCGCTCACCGCCGCGATCACGCTCTGGAACGCCGCCCCCGCCTCGCTCTCCGGCGCCCCCACGCTGATCCCCGTGAACCCGCAGGCCGCCAGGGCGTCCCGCCACTGCCGCTCGCTCGCCAGCGGCGACCCCGGCATCCGCTGCTCGGGATCGTCGAAGAGCCACCACCCCGCCGTCAGCCCGAAGATCAGGGCGAGTTGACTCCTGGGCCGCGTCCCCTCGACCGCGAGCAGCACCCCGCCCCGCCGCAGCGACTCCTTGGCCCGGGTGAGCGTGTCGGACAGCCGCCGCGTCGCATGCAGCACGTTCGTCCCGAACACGACGTCGTACTCCCCGGCCGCCGCCCCGGCCTCGATGTCCAGCACCTCGAACCGCACGAACGGATACCGCGCCCCGAACCGGCTCCCCGCCTTGCGGACGAACGCCGGGGACACGTCGGTGAAGACGTACTCGACCGAATCCCCGTACGGCGCCAGCGCCGCGAGCACGGCGGCGGTCGTGCCGCCCGTCCCCGCGCCGACCTCCAGGATCCGAACAGGGCCGGTGCCCTGCGCCAGACGGGACGTGACCTGCTCGACGACGATCCGCGCGACCTCGGCGTTGCACCGGTCGGTGACCGGGTCGCCCCGGTAGACGGCGGCGACGCGCTCGGTGGAACCGTCGGGGAAGAGGACCTCCATGGCGGGGCGCCGGCCCGTGAGGATGTCGGGAAGAGCGGTGAGGCAGTCGGTGAGGAGGGCGACGACCGGGGCGAGCGCGCTGTGATGCTCAGCCAACGCGCGCAGTTCGGCGACGAGCTGAGCCTCGGTGGCCTCCTCGGGAGACCGTGCCCCGGCGATGGCGAGCTGTACGGCGAACAATGCCCGGTGTTCCGGGACCACTTGGCCCGGGTCGGTCAGCCCCGCCCGGCGCAGCACCGCCGCCAGGAGCCGTTCCGCCAGCACCTCGGCCTGTGCCACCGCCCGCTGATGCGCGGCGAGTTCGGGGTCGGGTCCGGCCGGGAAGCGCACCTCGGGCAGCGTGCCCGGGACCTCGCCCGGGGCCACCCGCAGGGTGCGGTCCGAGTCGATCCCGAGGTTGTCGAGGATCGCCCGGTCGGCGTCGAGCGCGAACACCTGAGGCAGCCCGGCCCCCAGGGTCCGCTCGACGACCGCCATGCCCCGCTCGGCGCTGAGCGGCCGGATGCCGGCGGCCTCGAAGCGGGTCAGGACGCGCGCCCGCTCCGCGTCCCCGGCCGCATGCCAGTAGCCGAGGTTGAGGACCCGCACCGGGAACGGCAGGGTGCGGGCGGCGTGGGCCGCGTACGCGTCGGCGAAGGCGCAGCCCGCCGCGTACCCGGCCTGGCCGTGGTTGCCCTCGAAGGCCACGCCGGAGGAGTAGAACAGGGCGAAGTCCAGGGGCAGTTCACGCACCGCGTGCAGCAACGCCCAGGCCGTGCCGGTCTTCACCTCCAGGGCGGCCCGCATCTCGTCCTCGGACAGCTCCCGCAGGACCCGGTTGACGAGGACCATCGCCGCGTTGAACACCCCGTGCAGGGCGCCGAATTCACGGACGGCGAGATCGACGGCGCCGGTGAGCGCGGCCGGGTCGGTGGCGTCCAGCGCCAGGTACCGCACCTCGGCGCCCGCCTTCTCCAGCCCGGCCACCGCCCGGCGCCGCTCCTCGTCGAGGGGCGAGCGCCCGACGACGACCAGCTTCGCGCCGTACGTCCGGGCGAGGTGCAGGCAGGTGTCCCGGCCGACCGCGCCGAGACCGCCGACGATCAGGTAGACGCCGCCCTTCCTCAACAGCGTTTCCCCGGAGGGCAGTTCGACCCGCTCCAGAGTCCGTACCCGGCGTACACCGCCCCTGATCGACACCGGCACGGGCTTCGCCGGGAAAGGCTCGGCGACGATCGTCCCGGCGAGCTGCCCGGCCTCGGCGGCGCGTACGTCGACCAGGGAGACGTGCAGCGCCGGGAACTCCTTCGCCGCGACGGCCGCGACACCGAAGAGCCCGGCCGCCCAAGGGGACGACGCGTCGTCGTCCGCCAGCGGGTGGACGTCGGTGGTGACGACCTTGAGCCGCACGCCTCGCTCCAGCGCGCCGGACCGGTCGAGGGCGCGCACCAGCCGGTACAGGGCAAGCGGACCGCCGTCGGCCGACTCCCGTGCGCCTGAACGGTCCACGGGGTCCTGAGCCGGTGCCGTACCGAAGAAGTACACGAGGTCGGGGGTGCCGATCTCGGCGTCCGTGAAGCCGAGCGGGACGCGGCGGACGTCGGCGCCGGGGTGCAACTCCGCGACGGGCTCGCCCACATACAGCACGCTGCGCCCGAACTCGGCCCGCCCCTTGGCGGCTTGAGGCGTCCACACCGGCCGGTGCACGACCACGGCGGACGGCTTCGCCTCCCGGTACGCCAGCCCCGCGAACCGGACCCGGACCGTGCCCGAGTCGTCGCAGAGCAGGGCCTCGCAGCGGTTCGGGCCGGTCTCCCGGACGTACGACCAGCCGCTGTCCGGCACCGGTCCGAACACGTCGACCCGGTCCGCCGCGAACGGGAGCATCGGCCGCGAGCGCCGCACGAGCAGCGCGGCGTACGTGTGGAGGGCCGCGTCCAGGACGCCGGGGTGCAGGGCGTGCGCCGGGTCGCCGTCGACGGCGCCTATCCGGCCGAGGACTTCGTCGGTGCCGGTCCAGACCTGACGGACCCGGCGGAAGAACGGGCCGTAGGGGAGGCCCTGTTCGGCGAGGTTCCGGTAGAAGGCGCCGCGATCCTCCGCGAGGCGGGCGCGCAGGGCGTCGGTGTCGAGCGGGGCGGGGGGCGGGCCGGCCTGGGTGAGGCGGCCGGTGGAGCGCAGGGTGTCGTCGGCGCCGAGGACGTCGTAGCGGTCGCCGTCGAAGGTGACCGTCACATCCTCGGCGGCGAGCGGGACGGCCCAGCGGACGTCGGTGAAGGCACGCCCGGTGAGCCCGCCGGCCGCCTCGGCGACGAGGTCCAGGTGGCCTACGCCGGGGAGGATGGGGCGGCCGTCCACTATGTGGTCGCGGAGGGCGGGGGTCTCGGGGGTCAGGCGGTGGCGCCAGGTGGTGGCCGGGGCGGGGACGACGGCCGGTGGTGCTGGATCGGCCCAGGTCGGGACGGCTGCCGGTGTTCGCGCAGCGTCCGAGGCCGAGGCCGGGGCTGCTGCCGATGAGTGCGTGGCGGCCGACGCCGGCACGCCCGTGGGTGCGATCGCAGCCGCGCTCGTGTCCAGCCAGTGCCGCACCCGCTCGAACGGATATGTCGGCAGCGGCACCCGGCGCCGCGCGGCGGGCCGCAGCCGCTCCAGCAGGTCCCAGTCCACGGTGACACCGCAGACCCACATCCGCCCGAGCAGATCGTCCGCCCCGGCCCGGACCTGCGCGGACAAGAACTCCTCCGCACCCACGCCCGCCGTAAACAGGTCGGCCAGCGGCGGGTGTTGCTCGACCCGCCCCCGGTGCAGCCACTGCCCGCCCTCGCCGCGTCCGGCGGCCGCCAGCTTCTCGGCCGCGTCCGCGAGACCCGAGGCCACGAACGCCAGCCGCTCGACGAGGGGTTCACGCCCCACACGCAAGGTGTGGGCGACGTCCGCGAGGCGGGCCGCGTCGGCGACGGCCCGGCCCAACTCGGCGGCGTACAGGAGCAGTCGCTGTTCGTCGCGGGCCGACAGGACGATCAACTCGCGCTCGGAGTCGGCCTCGTCCGGCGCGGGGGCGACGTACTCCTCCAGCACCACGTGCGCGTTGGTGCCCCCCGCCCCGAACGAACTCACCGCCGCCCGACGCGGCACCGCACGCCCCTCGGCGTCGAACTCCCGCGTCCACTCGGCCACTTCGCGCTGCACGGTGAACGGAGAGCGCGTGAAGTCGATGACCGGGTTCAGCTCCTCGGCGTGCAGCGACGGCAGCAACGTGCCGTGCCGCAACTGGAGTACGGCCTTGGTGAGCCCGGCGATGCCGGCCGCGCCCTCCAGGTGACCGATGTTGGACTTCACCGAACCGATCGCGCAGAACCCGGTGTCGGCGGTGTGCTTGCCGAACGCCTGCGCCAGCGCGGTGTGTTCGATCGGGTCGCCCAGCGCGGTCCCGGTGCCGTGCGCCTCGACGCAGCCGACGGTCCGGGCGTCGATGCCGGCCGCGTCCAGCACCTGTTCCACCAGGGCCTGTTGGGCCTGCGGGTTGGGCACGGTGTAACCGCTGGTCCGGCCGCCGTGGTTGACGCCGGTCGCCCGGATCACCGCGTGCACGGTGTCCCCGTCCCGGACCGCCTCCGACAGCCGCTTCAGCAGCACCGCGCCGACCCCCTCGCCGGGCACGTACCCGGTGCCGCCCGCCCCGAAGGCCCGGCAGCGGCCGTCGTCGGACAGCATCGACCTGGCGCTGAGGTGCACGTACTTGTCCGGGTGCACGGCGACGTTCACCCCGCCCGCGAGCGCGTACGCGCACTCGCCGCGCCGGATGCTCTCGCACGCCTGGTGCACGGCCACGAGCGACGCCGAGCACGCCGTGTCGATCACCACGCTCGGGCCCCTGAAGTCGCCGAAGTACGACACCTGGTTGGCGATCGACGAACGGTTCGCCAGCACCACCTGGGGGTTGCCGCGCGCCGACTCCGTCGCGCCGAGGATCGCGTAGTCGTCCCACATCACGCCGACGAACACCCCGACGTCATGGCCCTGGCCGCCGAAGCGGGGTGCTGGGAGGCGGGACGGGGGATAGCCCGCGTTCTCCAGCGCCGACCAGGCCGTCTGGAGGAACAGCCGCTCCTGCGGGTCCATCGTGCGGGCCTGCTTGGGGGAGATCTGGAAGAAGAGGGAGTCGAAGGAGTCGACGTCGGAGAGGAAGCCGCCCCAACGGCTGCTGCTGCGGCCCGAGTCGGCCAGCTCCGAGGCGTCCCAGCGGTCCGCGGGGACCTCGGTCACGCAGTCGCGGCCCTCGGAGAGGTTGCGCCAGAACTCGTCGAGGGTGTCGGCGCCGGGATAGCGACCGCTGATGCCGATGACGGCGATCGGGTCGTCGCCGGGGGAGACGGGAACCGGCCCTGGAGCAGGGGGAGTCGCCGCCTGCTCGGCCGACGGGTGTTCGTGAGTGATCCGGGGTTCTGCGGCGGCCCGGGTTTCCGGGGCGGGCAAGGGGTTCGAGAGGGCTCGGGCTTCCGAGGCCGTCCGGGGCTCCTCGGGGAACAGCCGGGCCACCGCGTCCGCGTGCTCCGCGAGCACATGGTCCGCCAGCTCGTCGACCGTCCGGCACTCGAAGAACACCGTCCCGCGCAGCCCCGGGAAGTCCTTGCCCAGCAGGGAGTTGGACTCCATGACGAGGACCGAGTCGAGCCCGTAGTCGTCCAGGGGCACGCGGCTGTCGAGCCGGCCCGTGGACAGCTTGAGCACCCCGGCGAGAACCCCGCGCAGATGCTCGACGAGACGCTCCCGGCGAGCGGCGCCGGAAGCGGAGGCGGGGGTGGCGGTGGCTTCGGCGCCAGTGCCAGGAGCGGAGACCGGGCGCTCAGCCTCGGCCGTCGGCGCGGCGGCCCCCGCCGGGGCCCCACCGCCCGTCACACCGGCCAACGCCCCGTCCAGCACCCCCGGTTCACCCCATGTCGGCACCACCCACGGCACCCCGGCCGCCAGCGAACGCCGCAGCAGCTCGACCCCCTGCGCCGCCTCCAGCGCCCGCATCCCGCTGCGCCGCGTGTACGCCGCCAACTCCTCCTCCCGCACCATCCCGTCCACCCCGCCGACCGCCCACAGCGGCCAGGCCAGCGAGATCCCGCCCCGCCGCACGGTGTACTCGTCCGCGAACCGGTTGGCGGTCGCGTAGCTGACCGCCCCGAAGTCCCCCACGAGCGAGGACACGGACGAGAACACGACGAACAGGTCGAGACCGTCCCCCCGCGTCAACTCGTCCAGATGCACCAGCCCATGCGTCTTCGCGGCCAGCACCCGGGCGAACCGCTCCCGATCCCCGTCGGCCCGCCCCTCGTCGGCGACCCCGGCGAGATGGAACACCCCGTGCAGCACCCCGAACCGTTCCCGGGCCACCCCCAACGCGGCGTCCAGCTCGGCCGAGTCCGCCACATCGGCCCGCACCGCGAGCACCTCGACCCCGAGCGACGCATGCCAGGCCCGCGTCTGAGCATCCGGCTCGGAACGGCCGACCAGCACCAGCCGGGCGGCGTACTCCGATGCCAGATGCTCGACGAGCACCCGCCCGATGGCACCCCCACCCCCGGTGACGACGTACACCCCGCCGTCCCGCACGGAAACCCCGCCGCCACCCGCCCCGGCGACCACCCGCAGACCCCGAACCTCCCGCTGCCCAGCGGCAGTACGCCGCACCTCAAGCCCGGCGACCCGAGGAACCGCCCGCAACTCGACCGCCACGGCCCGCGCGACCTCGCGCACCGAAGCACCGGCCGCGACCTCCAGCGTCAGCAGCTCCAGCCGAGGCGCGACCGGCGCCGTCGACAACGCGAACCCGGCGAACGCCGCCCCCTCCGGGGCCCCTTCCCGATGCACGACCACACACCGAACCCGCCCGCCCAGTACGCCGGTTCGCACACCGTCCAGCACATCCAGCACGGGCGCGCAGAGCCGGTCGAGGCGTTCGGCGGGGGAGAGGGAGCCGTCCGGCTCACCCATGACGCCGTCCGGCTCGCTCACGACGACGACATCGAGCCCGCTGTCCGACGCCGACGCCGCGAGATCGCCACCGGACACGACCCGCGCCCACGCCCCGCAGTCCCGCAACTCCGCTTCCAGCGCGGGGTGATCGCCGAGCACCACGAGCGTCGGAGCCGCCGCGCCGAGTCCGGGTTCGGGCGCGGGACGCCAGTACGGCTCGTAGAGGCGCGGCTCGCCGGTCGCCCCCGACGTCGTACGCCCCGCGAAGTCCCGTACGACGGCGATGACATGACCCTGGGCGTCGTACACCGTCACGTCGAACCGCCGCACCCCCGCCGACTCGCCCACGAGCCGGGCGTGGGCCGACGCACCGGCGGACAGTTCACCGAAGGCGTCCAGGGAACCGAGACTGAAGGGAACCGCCAGGTCGCCGGAGTACGGCACGGCCCAGTGGCAGGCGCGCAGCGCCCCGTCCAGCAGCGCCCACGGCTGCCCGTCCCCCAGCCGCACCAACGCCTCTC
Organism: Streptomyces niveiscabiei; assembly: GCF_033794345.1. Taxonomy (NCBI): domain Bacteria; kingdom Bacillati; phylum Actinomycetota; class Actinomycetes; order Kitasatosporales; family Streptomycetaceae; genus Streptomyces; species Streptomyces niveiscabiei. The sequence continues at coordinate 95,060 of NZ_JARAYJ010000006.1, read as the reverse complement.
CGGCACCGGCACGGATCTCGTCGATGACCTGGAAGGAGGGCCCGTACGCGAACCCGGCGTCCGCGTAGTCCCGGTAGGCGCCGGCCCGGTCCCGCACGACGCTCAACCGGCCGCGCAGCGCGGCGAGTTCTTCGGCGGCCTCCGGCGCGGGGGACACCGGGACGGCGATCCCGCGCGCGTGCGTCCCGTCGTCGCTGTGCACCTCGAAGGCGAGCTGCTCACCCTCCGGCCGGAAGGAGACGTACAACTCCAGCTCTCCGCCGCCGAGTTCGACGGCCCGCCCCCACACCACGTCCCGCAGAGCGTGCCGGACACCCGGCTCGGCCAGCGCGGCGGCGGCGCGGACGAACTCCAGCGTCGCCGCGCCCGCGAACAGGGGACGGCCCTCGATGACGTGGTCGCGCAGGAGCGCGTCGGAAGCCCGGAGCGTCTTGCGGAACCGGACGCCGGTGACCGTCGACTCGTTGGCGTCGATCAGGGCGTGCGGCGCGGCCGAGCCGAACTCCGCGTCCAGCGGGATCCAGTAGGACTCGTCGGCGAACGGATACAGCGGCGCCCGCACCCGGCGAGGCGCGGGGCCGGGCCGGCCGGCGCGCAGGGCGGCCCAGTCGACGTCCTCGCCGCGCAGCCACCTGCGGGCCGCGTCGTCGGTGACCGGCGGAACCGGCCCGCCGTCCGCGAACTCCCGCAGCGCGGCGACGAGTTCGGCGCCCTCGGTGACCAGTACCGCGAACCGCGCGTCGAGCGCCTCGCGCCCCACCCGGCTCGTGAAGCACAGGTCGGCCAACGGCACCCGCTCGGTCGCGACGAAGTCGGCGGCGCGGTCGGCGTAGGCCCGCAGACGCTCCTCGTCGCGGGCGGACAACAGGAACAACTCCGGTTCAGCCAGACGTTGTCGGCCCGCCGGAGTCTCCGTCACCACGTCGGGGCGCGGTGACTCCTCCAGGACGAGGTGCGCGTTCGCCCCGCCCGCGCCGAAGGAGCTGAGGCCCGCCCGGCGCGGCCCGTTCCCCTCGGGCCAGGCTGACAGCTCGCGCTGGACGTGGAACGGGGAGCGCTCGAAGTCGATGTTCGGGTTCAGCTCCTCGGCGTGCAGGGACGGGACGAGCGTGCGGTGCCGGAACTGGAGCAGCACCTTCGTGAGCCCCGCGATCCCGGCCGCCGACTCCAGGTGCCCGATGTTCGACTTGGCCGACCCGATCGGCCAACTCCCCTCCGTGCCGTACGCGTTGGTCAGCCCGGTCAGCTCGATCGGATCGCCCAGACTGGTGCCCGTGCCGTGCGCCTCGACATAACTGATGTCGCCGGGCGCGACTCCCGCCTTGCGCAGCGCCGTCGAGATGACCTGCTGCTGCGCGCGCGGGTTCGGCACGCTGTAACCGTTGGTCCGGGCACCGTGGTTGACCGCGCTGCCCAGGATCACCCCGTGGATGCGGTCACCGTCGGCCAGCGCCTCGCGGTACGGCTTCAGCAGCACCGCGCCGACCCCCTCGCCGGGGACGTAGCCCGTGCCGCCCGCGCCGAAGGCCCGGCAGCGGCCGTCGTCCGAGAGGAAGCGGCCCTGGCTGAGGAAGCCGAACTTGTACGGGTGGACGGAGACGTTGACGCCTCCCGCGATGGCCAGCTCGCTCTCGCCCCGGCGCAGGCTCTCGCACGCGAGATGGATCGCGGTCAGGGACGAGGAGCACATCGTGTCCAGGGCCATGCTCGGGCCGGACAGGTTCAGGGCGTGGCTCACCCGGTTGGCGATCGTCGCGAACGAGGAGCCGGTCAGCGGGCGTCCACCGCGCAGCGCGTCCAGCGCGCCGTGGAACTGGTACTCGCCGTACATGACACCGACGTACACACCCACCGGACGCCCGGCCAGATCGGCGCGCCGGTAGCCCGCGTCCTCCAGGAGGTGCCAGGAGTTGAGGAGGAACAGCCGTTCCTGAGGGTCCATCAACTCGGCCTGGCGGGGGGAGATCCCGAAGAAGAGCGGGTCGAAGCGGTCGACGTCGCGCAGGAATCCGCCCCAGCGGGTGTGCGCGAGACCGGGGGCCGCCGGGTCGGGGTCGTACCAACGGGTGCTGTCCCAGCGGTCGTCCGGGATCTCCGTGATGCTGTCGCGGCCCTCGGAGAGGTTCTCCCAGAACTCGTCGAGGTCGTCGGCGGCCGGGTAGCGGCCGGCCAGCCCGACGACGGCTATGGCGCCGTCGTCCTGGCCGGTACCGGCCGGGCCGGAAGGCCGCGCGGCAGGCCTGGCCCGGTGCACCGTGCGGGTCACGGCCGCCGTCGCGGCCTTGCCGGAGGAGACTCCCTCGCCCTTTCCGGACGAGCCTCCGTCGCATCCCCCTGCGCCGGGCGCGCTCAACTCGCCCGCATGCCGCCGCGCGAAGTAGTCCGCCAGCTCCCCGAGGTTCGTGTACTCGAAGAACAGCGTCTTCGACAGGTTCGCGAAGTGCCGCTCCAGCTCCCGGTTCAGCTTCGCGATCATCAGCGAGTCGATGCCGTACCGCTCGAACGGCGCCTCCTCGGTCAGCTCCGCCGCGTCCAACCCGGTCTCGGCGGCGATGAGTTCACGCAGCAGCGCCACGGCCCGCGCCCTCGGGGCGGCGCCCTGCGCGGCGGCGGGGCGGGACGTCTGCGGGGCGAGCGCGGTGAGCGCGGCCGTGATCCGCCGTACGTCACCGTGCGCGGCGATCACCGGGCCCCGTATGCCGAGCGCCTGCTCGAACAGGGCGAGACCCGCCGCCGTGGAGAGCGTGCCGAACCCGGTGCGGGCGGCGACGTCCGAGGCGTCCTCGGCGCTCTGCCGCATGCCGCCCTCGGCCCACAACGGCCAGGCAATTGCGGTGACATGGCCGCTTTGCTCGGCGTACGACTCCAGGCGGGCGTTGGCGTAGGCGTAGTCGCTCTGCCCCGGGTTGCCGATGTGCGCGGCGATCGAGGAGAACGCGACGAAGAAGTCCAGCGGGTCGCCGGCGGTCACGGCGTCCAGCGCCTCGACGCCGGCCGCCTTGGGGGCCAGGACGGCCGCGAAGTCCTCGGCGGACTTGGTCAGCGCGAAGCCGTCCCGCAGCACACCGGCCGCGTGGACGACGCCGGTGAACGGCCCGAACTCGGCGTGCACGGCGGCGAGTCGGTCCCGGTCGGTGACGTCGGCGCGGCGGTACGCGACCCTGTCGTCCAGGTCCGCGGGCCGCTCACCCCGCCCCACCGCCACGACCTGGGCGTCCGCCCGCGCGAGCAGCCACTCGGCGACGATCCGCCCGAGTCCGCCGCCACCCCCGGTCACCAGGTACGTGCCGCCGTCACGGACGACGACCGGCTCGCCCCCCGGCGAAGCGGCCTCGACCGCCAGGACCCGGCGCCCGGAAGCGGCGTAGGAGACCTCCACGTCCCGGCCGTGCCCCGCGAGTTCCGCGCCGAGCGCCTCCGCCTCGTCCACCCCCTCGCCGAGCCCGATCGCCTGGATCGCCAGCTGAGGGTTCTCGGCGCGGATCGTCCGGGCGAAGGCGCCGAGCGCGGGGTCGCCGCGGTGCAGCAGCATGACCCGGACGGGGGAGGCGGGGCGGGCGGCGAGGAGGTCCTGGACGGCGCGCAACGCGCTTTCCGGCGCGGGCTCGTCGACCAGGACGACATCCGGCGCCGCCTCGGTCACGACCTCGAACCCGAGCCCCGCCAGCACCGAGCCGTGTTCCGCGGAACCGACCACACAGGCCGTGCCGCCCAGCTCGACTCCCGTGACCGGCAAGGGCGCCTCGACCCACCGCCGCACCAACAGCGCCGACTCCCGCGCCTCACCCAGCACCCGCACGGCCAGGTCGTTCAGCCGCGCCAGCACCCGCCCATGACCGTCCACCAACGTCAGACGCGCCCGAGCGGTCCGCTCACCCGACTCCTCGACCGTCACATGAACCCGGCACCCTTCGACGACCGGCGCGTGCACGACGAGTTCACCGAGCGCCAGCGGCAGGAACCCCTCGGCGGACGCTCCGTACGCCCGCGCCAACAGCACGACCAGCGCGTGCAACGCCCCGTCGATCAGCGCGGGGTTGAGCACGGCCCCGTCCAGCGCGGCCCCCTCGGGCGGTTCCAGGACGCCGAGCGCCTCCCCGTCCCCGAGCCGCACCTCGCCGAGCGCCCGCATCCGCGCCCCGTAGCCGAGACCGAGGCCGCGCAGCACCTCGTACGCCTCACCGTGCCCGACCACATCGCCGCACCGGTCCGCGACCGGCGTCAGATCCACCGGAGCGGGCGGATCGACCGGCGCCGGGCCGATCGAGCCCGACGCCACGACCTCATCGCCGTCGGCGAGGTGGAAGCCGACGGTGTCGTCCTCGTGCCACAGCCGCACCAGCGCGGTGCGTGGACCGTCGGCGTAGGACAGCAGCCGTTCGAAGGAGACGCCGCGCAGCGACACGGGCCCGCCGAGCGCGAGTTCACCGGCCGCCCGCACCAACTCGACCTGTCCGGCGGCCGGCATGACCGGTGAGCCGTTCACCTGGTGGTCGGCGAGGTAGAACTCGGCGCCCGTGCGGGAGCTGCGGTAGGCGAGGGTGTCGAGCGTGGAGACGTTCTCGTCCAGCATCGGGTGCGGGCCGGCCGCCTGCGTCTCCGGAACGGGGGACGCGGGCGCGTCGAGCCAGCACCGCCGCCCCTCGAACGGGTACGTCGGCAGCGGAACCCGCCCGCGCTCCTCACCCTCGAACCACGCCGCCCAGTCGACGGCCGCCCCCGCCTGCCAGGCTCGCGCCAACCCGTCCCAGGGCCCGTCGGTCACTCCGAGGGCGACCCCACGCACCTCGTCGAGCGCACCCCTGACAGGGATGCGCGTGCGGTGCGGTGTGCCGGAAGCCGCCTCCCCGCCGACGGCCTCCGCGAGCGTCAACTCCCCCGCGACACACGCCGCGACCCGCCCCGCCAGCCCGTCCCCGTGCACCGCGACCGGGGTGACACCCCAGTCGAGCCACAGCTTCCCGAGCGCGTACTGCACGGCGAACGCCCGCCCCCGCTCGCCCAGTCGGTCGGCGCCCGCGGTGAGCGCGGCCTCGTGGTACGCGGCGAAGGCGGGCTCGGCCGCCCACGCGCCGGCCAGGCCCGCCGCGTCCGGGACGTCCTCCGTGAACACGAACGACACCTCACCGGTCCCGGGGCGTTCCGGCACGGCCGCCTCACGCAACGCCCGCGCCAGCGCGGCGCGTTCACCCCCGGTCACCGCGAGCCGGTACTCGTGGGCCCGGCGGCCGACCGCCAGCGTGTAGGCCACGTCCGCCAGCGGCGCCGAGTCGTCGCCGTCGAGATGGCCGGCGAGGTTCGCCGCGGCCGTGGCCAGGGCGGTCGGCGTCCGCGCCGACACCACCAGCACCTGCGACGCCCGTGAGTCCCCCGTCACCGCGACGGACGGCGCCTCCTCCACCACCGCGTGCGCGTTGGTCCCGCCGATGCCGAACGAGCTGATCCCCGCCCGCAGCGGCCCGTCCCCCGTCCACGCCATCGTCTGCGTGGACACCTTGAACGGTCCCGCGGCGAAGTCGATCGCCGGGTTCGGCGTCGTGTAGTTGACCGTCGGCACCAGCGTGCGGTGCTTCAGCATCAGCGCCGTCTTGATCAGCCCGGCGACGCCCGCCGCCGCGTCCAGATGCCCCAGGTTCGACTTCACCGAACCGATCGCGCAGAACCCGGTGTCGGCGGTCGTGTCCCTGAACGCCCGTGTCAGCGCGGAGACTTCGACCGGGTCACCGAGCCGCGTCGCCGTCCCGTGCGCCTCGACGTACCCGATGGACCGCGGGTCCACGCCCGACACGGAGTGCGCCTCGCGGATCACCGCGGCCTGTCCGGCGGCGCCCGGCGCGGCGAAACTCACCTTGCCCGAACCGTCGTTGTTCGTCGCCGTGCCCTTGATGACCGCGTACACGGTGTCCCGGTCGGCGAGCGCGTCCCGCAGGGGCTTCAGCACGACGACCCCGACGCCGTTGCCGAGGACCGTGCCGCTCGCGTCCGCGTCGAACGTCCGCACGTGCCCGTCCTCGGAGAGGATCGCGCCCTCCTCGTACAAGTACCCCTTCTCCTGGGGGACCTTGACGGTCACACCGCCCGCGAGCGCGATGTCGCACTCGCCGTTCACGAGGCCCTGGCAGGCGAGGTGGACGGCGACGAGGGACGTCGAGCAGGCCGTCTGGACGGCGTAACTGGGGCCCTTGAGGTCGAGCTTGTAGGAGAGGCGCGTCGCCAGGTAGTCCTTGTCGTTGCCGACCATCACCGCGAAGTGGCTGGACGTCGTGGTCTGGTCGACGTTGGGCAGCACGTGCTGCTGGAGGTACGTGTTGACGGCGGCCCCCACGTACACGCTGATCAGGCCGTCGTAGCGGGCCGGGTCGTAGCCGGCGTGCTCCAGGGCCGCGTGGCCCGCCGTGAGCAGGACGCGGTGCTGGGGGTCGGTGATCGCCGCCTCGGCCGGGGTGAACTCGAAGTAGCCCGTGTCGAAGAGGTCGACGTCCGGGATGATCCCGTGCGCCGGTACGTACGTCGGGTCGTCCAGCAGGCGCGCCGGGACGCCGGCCGCCGCCAGCTCCTCGCGGCCGAAGCGGGTGATGCCCTCACGGCCCTCTCTCAGCAGACGCCAGAAGGAGTCCAGGTCGTCGGCGCCGGGGAACCGCCCGGCCATCCCGATGATCGCGATGTCCGTCTCGGCCGCCTGGATCTCGTGGCTGCTCACTGGCGCGATCTCCCCTTTTTCGTGTGCGGGTGTCACTGGGTGCGGATACGGACGAGGTGCGGTGGGGGAATCGGTTCAGCCCCGGCGCGCGGCGAGCGGGACGCGCCCCCCCCCGCGCTGCCCCGGACGCCTCGGAGACGGGCCTGCCGGAAGGGCCCGCGGAGCCCGTACGGAGGAGGCGGCGCCGTCGCACCCGGCGCCGCCCACGCCCAGGGCCCTGCTGATGGATCTCCGTGGCATCGCGACGCGCAGCACCTCCCGCACCCACGGCGGGCCCGCCCACGGAGTGGGCCCGCCTCGGTTGTGGTCCAAGACTCGTCGCGGCCGGCGCGTGCCGTCACCACCCGACCGAGTAGAGCCGTCGACGGTTCACGCGCGGGGAACCTACTCGATCAGGTGGTTTGAAGGGGGTCGCCGCAGGTGGGAGCCACCCCCGCCCGAGCCCCACTGCCAGGTGCCAGTCAGACCTGACCGCGTCGCACCCACACGCCGTACTCGCGGCGGAAGCGGTTCTCCTCCGCGCACGAGAAGACGGTGGTGCGCAGGGACATCGCGTACGCCGCCGACTCCATCTGCTCCGGGGTCAGGCACAGGTGCCAGCGCTTCTCGGTGGCGCTGAACCCCGCCGCCGCGACCCGCTCCGCGAGCCCCGCGGCCGGGGGCCGGGTCAGCCGGTGGCCGACGCCGACGAAGACCCGCAGCGTGTCCATCTGGGCGGGCAGCAGTTTCACCAGCTGCTCGCCGGGCGCCGGTTCACGCGGGACCGGCTGGACGACCGTGCGGTTGTGCGCGTAAACGAGGACGTCCCGGCCGAAGTCGGTGACGCGCAGGGCGCGCGGGACCGGGCGGCCCACCAGGGCGGTGAGGTCGATGAGCGCCTGCCGGTCCGCCTGCTCGACGACGCCCTCCTGGATCGCGGCCTTGACCGCGTTCCACACCCCGTCCGACAGCCCGTCGTCGAGCACCCACCCCCAGCGGTCCGCCCGCCAGCCCGCGCACAGCTCCTCCAGGAGCGTGATCCGCTTCTCCGAGTGCCTCATGCACCACCTCGCCCACCGAGCGTAGTGCGCCGGGCAGCACAACGTGAGCGGTTGGGGAAAACCGGGGACGCGGCGGTGCTCGGTGTCCGTGTCGTGCGGGCGGCCCGGCATCTCTTGACGCCTCACGCCCCGCGCACCACCATCGAGGGCGACCGAACGCGGGGTCTCGACCGGCAGAAGGAGACGACCAGACCCATGCGAACGAGACTCATCGCAAGCGGCTTGGCAGCGGGGGCGGCGGCACTCGGCGCGGCCCTGGCACCCACACCCGCCACGGCAGCCCCCTCCGCACAAGTGATCTGCATCCCGGAGGCCCGGGTGTGCGCGGGCGTCGACGGCAACGCGACCCAGGGCTACGTGTACACGTTCACGATCAGGCAGCCGCCCCCGGCCCTCGGCCTGTCCTTCACCGTCAACGGGCTCCCGGCTGCGGGCAGCAGCACGATCGTCACCCAACCCAACCTCGTGCAGGGGTGGTTCAGGCCGTCCCCGGCCCTCGTCCAGGGCGACCGGGTCTGCATGACCATCTCGTCCATCCCCGGCACCTACTGCGGCACAGCGAGCTGACCGGCCACCCGGCAGGGGCGGCCCCCACCCGGGGAACCGCCCCTGCCGCACGCCCTCACGCCTCCGCGAGCAGCGGATCGAACGGCGTCGTACGGTGCCGGCCCGCCATGAACGACAGGAAGTCCCGCACGAACTCGCCCCGCGAGTACGCCTCCCCGAGCTCCGGCAGCTCACGGCGGAACGCCCTGCGGAACAGCCGCCGGTACTCCTGCGCGTCGATGCGCTGGTCGCCGTTCGTGTCGGTGGCGTCGAAGAGGACCTCGGCGACCCGGATCAGCGCGGGCCCGGCGAGGGACGGCACCGCCGCCGCGTACTCCGCGCGGCTCACCCGGCCGTCGCCGTCGGTGTCCAGGGCCGACTGGAGCTCGCGCCACCAGTCGGCGTACGCGGCGTACAGGCGGGTCTCCAGCGGCTCGTCCAGATCGAGGCGGGTCGACAGCTCACGGGCCATCGCGGCGAGGTCCGGCCACATGACATAGCCGTCGCCGGTCTGGTCGAGGACCGCGTCGAAGAACTCCTCGGCGTCATGGGACCGTTGACGCGGGACCACGAGAGGCTCGGCGGGCAGGGGCGTGACCAGCCGCACGAACGCGCCGGCCTTGCGCACCGTGTCCCGCACCGCCCTGATCCGTGGGTCGTCGCTGTCCGGCGACTTCGACAGCAGGTCGACGACCTTGTCCGCCTCGACCCACCCCTCCGGCAGGAACCGCGCGAGCCCGGCCGTGAAATAGGCGCTCCGCAGCAGCGCCCCCGCCCCCGGTACCTCGGCCAGCCCCGCCCGCCGCCGGAACGCCTCCGGCAGCGACGCCACCGTGACCGCGCCGATCACCGGCCCCGCGACCGCCCGCCCCGCCGCCCACAGCGTCGGCACACCGTGCAGCAGCGGCGGCGCCGGAACGTGCTCGAACAGGCGGTACAGGATGATCCGCACCGCCTCCGTGTTCTCCAGCTCCCGCGCGACCACCCGGTCGAAGTACGGCCAGAACTCCCGCACCGACTCCGGCAGCCGGTTCTCCTCGCCGTCCAGCGCGCCCAGGAACGCCCGGTACTCGGCGTACACCCGGTCCATCTCCGCCGGGTCCAGCGGCTGGCCGCTCAGCCGGCACAACGTGACCGTGCTCTCGAACAGCGTCGCCACCACCCACGCCCGGACCTCGGGGTCCGTCGCGTCGTAGGCGCCCTCGCTCCTGAGGCGCGCGTGCAGCCGGTTCAGGCGGCCCGCCTCCCGCGCGCGTACGGCGTCGTCCGCGCCGAACATGCGGCGCAGGCTGCGGTAGGTGTTCCACAGGCGGCGCCACGGGTGCGTCACGAACGTCGAGTTGTCCAGCAGGGCCGCGCCGACCTGCGGGTGCGCCGCCTCCAGGACGAGCGCCCGCACCAGGGCCAGCGCCCAGCGCGGGTCGTTGACGAACGTGTCGAACTTCGAGCCCGGGCCGAACAAGGGGGCGTTGGCGCTGGTGGTGTCGGTCACGGGTGGGGCTCTCCGATCCGTTGGGGCTGGGGTACGACGCCGCCGTAGCGGCGTTCGCGCTGCTGGTAGGCGTGCAGGCACTCCAGGAAGTGCGGCGCCCGGAAGTCGGGCCACAGCACGGGCGGGAACGTCCACTCCGCGTAGGCGACCTGCCAGAGCATGAAGTTGGAGATCCGCTGCTCGCCCGACGTACGGATGACGAGGTCCACGTCCGGCGTGTCCGGGAACGGCAGGTGCGCGGCGAAGCTCTCCTCGTCGACGGCGTCCGCCGGGACGCCCGCGCGGATCAGGGACCGCGCCGCCTCCACGATGTCCCGCCGGCCGCCGTGGTCGAAGGCGACGGTCAGCGTCATCCCCCGGTTGCCCTCCGTCAGCGTCATCAGGTCGGCGAAGTCCCGCGCCAGGCCCGCCGGGATGCGCGGATCGCTCACCCCGAGGAACCGGCAGCGGATGCCCCGCGCGTGCAGCAGCGGGGCGTGCTTGCGCACCACCCGGCGCACCAGCCGCATCAGGAAGTCGACCTCGCTGCCGGGCCGCCGCCAGTTCTCCGTCGAGAACGCGTACAGGCTCAGCCACTCGACGCCCGCCCCGCGCGCGGCCTCGATCACGTCGATCACCGTCGCCTCGGCGGCCCGGTGCCCCGACGTCCGCGGCAGCTCCCTGCTCGCCGCCCACCTGCCGTTGCCGTCCATCACACAGGCCACGTGCCGCGGCACCGCCCCGCGCGCGGGCGCCCGCACCGACGCCGCCTGCATCCCCGCCATCCCCACCGGCCCCTCCCGCCCTGAGACACCCCCAGCGTGCCTGTCCCATCGGCCGAACGGGCTAATTCCGCCCCCGATTCACTCGAAAGAGATCACCGCCTGTCCGGCTCGGACGGCTTCCTGACCGTTTCCGACGCTGTGTCCCGGTGTGAGCGTCCCGGTGTGAGCGTCACGGTGTGAGCGGCACGTACAGATCCCGCTCCCGCACGACCAGATGCGGCAGGAACACGTCGTCGATCAGCCGCCGGTAGTCCGCGCCCGCCAGGCGCTGTTCGAACGCCTCGCGGTCGGCGTAGCGCTCGACGAGGACGAACGAGCGCGGGTCGGACTCGGAGCGGACGACCTCGAAGGAGAGGCAGCCGGGGACGGCGAGGGCGGTCGCCGCCAGGTCCGGCAGGAGGGCGGCGACGTGCTCCTGGGAATCCGCCGTGGTGCGCCAACGGGCCAGCACGACAAGGGACATGGGACGGCTCCCGATAGGGTCGATGTATGGTCAACACGTTCTTCGCGCCGGGGCGGACCATCGTCCGGCGCGAGATGCTCGACGGGCGCGCATGGCTCGTCTACCCGGTCCGGGTCGTGGCGCACGACGCCGACGGACTCGCCGTCTTCACGGCGCAGGGCACCCCCCTCACCTTCGGACAGGGCGAGTTCAGCCTCGGCCCGCACCCCTGGCTGGACATCGGCGACACCTGGCTCTCGCCGGGCGTCCTCCAGCTGGTGCGCCCCGGCGACGGCTACTCGGTCTGGAGCCGGCCCACGGGCGGCTGGTACGTCAACTTCCAGCGCCCCATGCGCCTGACCGCCGACGGCTTCGACACCCTCGACCAGGAACTCGACCTCCTGATCCCGCCCGCCCCCGCGACCCCGCCGTACACGTGGAAGGACGAGGACGAGTTCGCCCACCGCGCCGCCACCGGCGGATTCGCCCCCGGCGAGGCCGAGTCGGTGCGCGCGACCGCAGACCGGGTCGCCGCCCTGGTGGAGAGCGGCGACTGCTGGTGGGACAAGTGGCGCGACTGGCGGGCGCCCGAGCACTGGACGGCCCCCGACAGGGTCCCGCTGCCCTAGTACGACTCCTCGTACAGCATCCGCAGGTACTCGGCGTCCACGTCCGGGCGCGGGTCGTTGTCGAGGTTGCCGCTCACCCCGTCGAGGAGCGCGCCGAGGTCCGCGCGGGACACCCCGTGGTCCCGCAGCCGCGACGCGAGCGAGGTCCGTTCCAGGAACGCGCCGACCGCCTCGCCCACGCTGGAGGTGCCCAGCGCCTGCGCGAGGCGGCCGAAGTCGTCCGGCGCGTGGTGCTCGGTGTGGCGCAGCCAGGCCGGGTAGACGACGGCCAGCCCCCGGCCGTGCGAGATGCCGAGGTCGGGCAGCGCGCCCATGGCCTGCTGGAGCCGGTGCGGCAGGCAGGTGCTGGCGCGGGCGACGTTGATGCCGCCGAGGAGCGCCGCCAGCGAGAGGGCCTCCCGGCCGGAGCGCGAGGCGTCGTCGGCGTGCTCCGTGATCAGCCTCAGGGCCTGGAGCGCCAGGGCCTGGCTGAGCGGGTCGGAGCGGCGCGCCACGAACCCCTCGACGGCGTGCGCGAACGCGTCGAACGCGGTCTCCGTGCGCACGTGCGGCGGAACCGTCGCCGTCAGCTCCGGGTCGATCACGGCGATCCGGGGCGTCAGCGCGTCCCCGCGAATCCCCGAGCGGAAGCGGCGCACGGTGTCGGTGACGATCGCGCCCTTGGTCACCTCGGAACCGCTCCCGGCGGTCGTCGGCACCGCCACGACCGGTACGACCGGGTCGTCCGGAGCCAGCGTCGCCCCGAGCAGCGCGGTCGCCGGGCGGCCGGTGCCCAGGACGGCGGCGACGGCCTTGGCGGCGTCCAGCGGACTGCCCCCGCCGAGCCCCACGACCACGTCGCAGCCGTGCCTGCGGGCCACCTCGGCGGCCTGCTCCACCTCCGCGCAGGTCGGGTTCGGGGACACGCCGTCGAAGTGGACGGCGCCGCCCAGAGAGGCCAAGGCCCGCTCCAGGTAACCGTACTTGCGGCCCGCCGACCGGCCGGTCACCAGCAGCGGACGCCCGCCCAGCTCCCCGGTGAGGGCGCCGAGGCGGTCCAGGGTGCCCGCGCCGAACACGATCCGGGTCGGGATGTCGAGGTCGAAGTGCATGAGACACGTCCTTCACAGGGTCAGGGGAGCGAAGGGGCCCGCAGGGCCCGCAGCACCGCGCAGTCCCCTTCGGCGAGCAGGGTGAGCGCGGAGCCGCCGCCCGTGGACGTCCGGCCCCGCCAGGGGAGCTCGGCGACCGTGTCGCCGCCCAGCAGCAGGGTGTCCGCGCCAGCCAGCACCGGCAGGACCGCGTCCGCCGCCCGCGTGTGCCCGTACACGTACTGGCAGGGCGTGCCCGCCACCACCGCCCGCTCGGCGTAGGTGAGTTCGGCGGCGGCCCACGGCTGGAGGTCGAAGTCGACGACCGCGTGACCGTCGGGCACGTCGGCGGGCAGCGCCAGGGGGCGGGCCGGGCCGGTCGGGTTCCCGGCGGGGTCCGCCGGGGCGACGTACACCGTCGACGGAATGTGGATCAGCGCCTTGCGCGGGCCCTCCAGGACCTCCCGGGCCACCCGGACGCAGCGCTCGGGGTCGGTGCCCAGCCAGGACGCGCCCGTGCGGTGACCGAGGGCCGCGAGCAGGGTGTTGAGGACGACGCCGCCCGGCACGACCACGTCGTAGAAGGCGGCGAGGCCCGCGAGACCGGCGAGGACCTTCTCCGGTTTGCGCCCGCCGAGCACCGCCACCGACCGCCTGCCGTCGCGCACCGCCCACGGCGCCAGCGCCTCCACGTCCCGCACCAGACTCCGCGCCGCCACCCCCGGCAGCAGCCCCAGGAGCCCGGTGTTGGAGGCGTGCGCGCGGTGCGCCTTGGAGAAGCCGCCCACCGCGACCCGGTCCCCGAGCCGCGCGAACGCCCGCGCCAGATCAGGGTCGTTGGCCTCCTCGCCCGGATACTCCCGGGTGTTGCCGAACAGCACGATCTGCCCCGGCGCCATCGCCGCCGCGATCTGCGGCGCCTGGTCGTCCGCGCTGTGCGGGTGATAGGCCACCACCCGGCCCAACTCCCGTGCCAGATAGGCCGCGACATGGGACAGGCCGCGCGCGGTGCCGTCGCGGTGACTGCCCTGGTGGGACAGGACCGCGACCCGCGCACCGGCATCGGCGAGCGCCGCGATGTCCGCCAACTCGCAGTCGATACGCCCGGTGTCGGCGAGCCGCACACCCGTGTTGAACCCGGCCGACAGGATCCACCGCTCCCCGGGCGCCACCGCGCGGCCGGCGAGCCGGGGGACTCCGGCCAGCGGCGCGTCAGAAGCCATACGTCCGCAACCCCGCCGTCTCGTCCAGGCCCAGCATCAGGTTCATGTTCTGGATCGCCGAACCGGCCGCCCCCTTCACGAGGTTGTCCGTCACCGCCACCACCTTCACCGCACCCCGCTGCGCGTCGTGGTCGAGCCCGATGTGGCAGAAGTTCGACCCGGTCACCCCGGCCAGTGTCGGATACCGCCGGTAGTCCTTGTCGGTGAGCCCGCCGCGCGCCGGCCGAGCGTTCACCCGCACGAAGAACTCCCCCTGGTAGCGCGCCTGATACAGATCGAGCAGCGCCTCCCGGCTCACCTCCCCGCGCATCTCGGCCCGTACGGGCACGGTCGCCTGGATGTGGATGCCCCGCGCGAAGTTCCCGTGCGCGGTCGACAGATCGACCACCACACCCCGCCCGAGCTGATCCTCCACCTCGTGCGCGTGCCGGTGCCCCTGAAGGCTGTACGGCAGCAGCGCCGCGAACGCGTTGGGGTGCATGACCTCCGCGCGCGGCTTGTTCCCCGCCCCCGAAGTCCCGTTGATCCCCACCAGGTTGAGCGGCGACGCGGGGTCCGCGATGCCGCTGTCGTAGAGCGGGGCGACGCCCAGGAGCGCGGTGATGACATAGCAGCCGGGGTTCGCGACCAGGCGGGCCTTCGCGATCGCCTCCCGGTGGAACTCGCTGACCCCGTACACGGCTTCGGTGAGCGCCTCCTTCGCCGTGTGCTCGGCGCCGTACGCCCGCGCGTACCGCTCCGGGTCCGCGAAGCGGAAGTCGGCGCTCAGGTCGACCACCCGGGTACCGGCGTCGAGCAGTTCCCCGGCGCGGCGCATGGCCTCGCCGCTCGGCGTGCACAGGAACACCACGTCGAAGTCGCCCGCGCGGGCCGTCACCTCGTCCGGGGTGGTGAACTCCAGGCCGCTGCCCAGGAGATGGGGGTGGACGGACTCCAGGGGCTCGTCCTGGGAGCGGGCCGCCGCCGCGATCTCCACGACGTCCGGATGGTTCAGCAGCAGCCGCAGCATCTCGCCGCCGGTGAACCCGGAGGCGCCGATCACGGCGGCACGGACACGGGACGCGTTCACTTGACGGCCTCCGAGGTCAGGGGACGGGCGAGGACACCGGCGGCGGCGAGTTCCTCGCGCAGCCGGGACACCAGCAGGGTGCCGATGCGGTGCTGCGCGTCGTGCGTGGTCGCCCCGATGTGCGGGGTGAGGACCACGTTGTCCAGCTCGGCGAGCGGTGAGACGCCGCCCTCGACGGCGTGCACGTCCAGCGCGGCGCCCGCGATCACGCCGGCCGACAGGGCCTCGTACAGGGCCTGTTCGTCGACGACACCGCCCCGGGCGACGTTGACGAGGTACGCGTCCGGGCCCATCGCGGCCAGCTCCGGGCCCGAGATCAGGTGCCTGGTCGCGTCGTTGAGGGGCAGCGCCAGGCAGACGACGTCCGACTCCCGCAACAGGCGGTCCAGGGGGACGAGTTCGATGTCCTCGGCGGCGAGTTCCTCCGTACGCCGCGCAGTCGGCGAGGCGACCGAGGCGAGGACCCGCATCCGCAGCGGGCGGGCCAGCTCCGCGAGCCGCGAGCCGATCGGGCCGAGGCCGACCACGCCCAGGGTGTGGCCGCCGAGTTCGGGACCCGCCAGCTCCGGCTTGCGCCACAGGCCGGCGCGGATCTGCCGGTCGGCCAGCGCGAGGTTCCGGGTCACCGACAGGGCCAGGCCCAGGGCGAGTTCGGCGACCGCGTTCGCGGAGACGCCGTGCAGGGTGAAGACCCGGATGCCCAGCTCGCGGGCCACGGCGACGTCGATGTTGTCGGTACCGCTGCCGGCCCGGCCGATCACCCGCAGCCGGGGCGCCGAGCGGATCACCTCCCCGGTCAGCCGTACCCCACTGCGGACCACGACGGCGTCCGGGTCCACCTCCTTCACCAGGGCGGCGAGTTCGTCCTGCGGCGGCTTCAGCCGCACCACCACCTCCAGATCCCGGCCGAGTTCGGCGAGGGCCTCGGGGCGGACGGGGTCCAGGACCAGCAGACGCGGTGTTCGGGCCACGGCGTGGCCTCCTTCGAGTGGGGGGAAACGGGGGGGGGAAGGCCCGTGACGGGGGTGGGGGAACCCGTCACGGGCGGGGCGGCGTCAGGCGCTCGCGGGCACCGGGGCGTCCTGCACACGCGGCCAGAACTCGCGCACCCAGCGCAGCACGTCCTGCATCACATGGTGGTTGCGGTTCGGGCGCAACGCGCCGAGCTGGAAGAACATCACGCCCTCGCTCGGCGGGCCGAGGAACGTCAGCCGCGCGTCCGCCGTACCGTCCTCGCGCACCGGGTGGAAGTCCGCCGTCAGCTCCAGGCCGCCCGGACCGAAGTCCGGCGCCCCGCCCTGCCCCGGGTTCACCCACTTGTGGACCAGCCCGTGCCGCAGCAGCGCCGGATACACCGGCCGTACGTCGTTCTCCGCGTCGAACGGGTGCACCCGCGAGTCCACCAGCACGTCCAGCTCCACGTCCGCGCCGGTCGTCGGGCCCTGCACCCGGAACCTGCCGGTCGCCGCGTCCGTCGTCAGGTCGGCGCCGGGGCCCACCGACACGTCGACCAGGCCCGCGCGGATCGCCGCCCGCACCTTCTCCATGACCTCAAGGGCCGCCCCGTTGCACAGCCGGTTGTGGTGGCGCATGTACACGTCCAGGAAGTTCTGGTGCGAGGCCGCCGTCAGACCGCCGAAGTCCACCGCGTACGCCAGCGTGTCGCGCAGGTCGCGCCAGACGCCGTCGGCCGCCGCCTTCGCCGGGTTCGTCAGGTTGTCCTGCGCCGCCCAGCGGTGGTCCACGTCCAGGAAGTCCAGCAGCGCCGCCCGGTACCCCTCCGCGTCCCGGTGCCCGTCGCGCGGGATCGGCCACAGGGTCCGCTCCCACGAGAACCGGTTGTCCGCCGCGTACGTGCCGTGCCGGTACGGCGACGGCGTCACCGCCACCGCCCGCGCGAACCGAGCCCGGTCCGACCCGGCGAGAGACGCCAGCCGCGCGCCCGAGTCCGGGCCGAACACGACCTCCAGGTAGCGCGGCAGCAGCCCCTTCGGCAACGCGGCGTCCCCGCCGCGCAGTACGGCGTCCAGCGCCTCCACCACCGGGTCGAGGTACCGCTCGACCGCGCCCGACAGCCGGGCCACCGCCTCGGCGGACGACGCGCCCGCGCCCGCGTCCGCGAGGAACGCCTCGTACTCCGGGCGTACCGCCGCCTCCAGCGCGTCCCCGAACTCCGGCCCGAACAGCGTCCGGTAGTACAGCGCCGCCATCTCCAGCACCACGATCGGCAGCACATGCCGCTCGAAGTCCAGCTGCACGCGCGCCAGCCCGCCGATCGTCACCGGCGTCCCGCCCTCCGACACCCGCAGCGCGTCCACCGCCGCCTCCGTCAGGAACACGCCCCGGTGCTCCAGGGCGTCCAGGTCGCGCTCCTTCGCGTTGTACGGGCGCGCGAACGTGAACAGGCCCGAGCGGCTGAACACCGCGATCGACGCCGGCTCGTCGCCCGACGGGACGTACAGCAGCTGGCCGTCACCCCGGTCGACGTACTTCCCGCCCCGCCCTTCCGTCAGGTGCAGGATGATGTCGATGCTGGTCAGGCCCATGCCGAGGCAGCCGACCACCGAACCCGGGCCGGTCGAATCCTCCGGGATGTGCAGCTCCATCGGGTACGCGGACGGCACGAACACCGCGCCGTGCTTCTTCGCGAACGCGTTCCACTTCGCCTGCTTCGGGTAGCGGTCCGGGTCGTTCCACGAGTGGCCGGTGACCATCAGGACGCTGTCCACGTCGTACGCGGCGCCCGGCGCGTCCGTGACGACGGTCAGCCGGCCGCCGCCCTCGGCCGACTCGTGGATGTCGACGACCTCCGCGTGATGCAGGTCGACCTTCACGCCCGCCGAGCGCAGCAGCCTCAGGTACGTCTCGAACTGGTCCTGGAGCGCCTGGCCGTGGACGTAGCGCTTCGGCCAGTCCTCCGCGCTCACGTCGTACAGGGGGTCGCCGGTCGCCCGGAAACGCTCGTGGCACCACTCCAGGAGCGTGGGGCGCAGGGCGGCGGGCAGCAGGGGGCCGGCCTCCTCGACCGTCTCGTCCGCCGCGAACGACACCTGGCCGACGATCCGGTTCAGGAAGCTCGTCGCCGGCTGCTCGGGGCTGTGCACCTGGCCGGCGCCGAACTGGCCCGACGCGTCGAAGATGTGGATGGCCAGCGGGACCTGGCCGTCGGCCGCCTGGGCGAGGGCGGCGAGGCGTTCCAGGGCGTAGGTGCAGCTCGGGCCCGCGCCGACGATGGCTAGGGAGACGAAGGGCATGGTGAACCTCCGGGGTGGGGGGATGGGGGAGTGGGGGTGGCCGTGCGGGTGGGGGACTGCGGCCGGGGTGGGGGTGAGAGGGCTCAGGGCTTGAGCGGGGTCAGGGCTTGAGTTTTTCGACCGCCCGGTCGAACGCCTCCAGGAAGCCCGTCACGTCCGACTCCGTGAGCTGGCCCATGTTGGCCACGCGGAACACGCCCGGGAGCTGCTCCTGGGTGGCGTAGATGACGTAGCCCTCCGCCTTGATCGTGTCGTGCAGGTCCGCGTACGCGATGCCGTGCGGGATGTACACGTTCGTGCAGGAGTTCGCGCGGTGCTCCGGGGGCAGCAGGAACGCGCAGCCGCGCTCCGCGAGGCCCGCGCGGATCAGCTCCGCGAGGCGCAGGTACCGCTTGCCCCGCTCGTCCGCGCCCTCCGCGAGCGAGCGGTCCAGGGCCACCTCGAACGCGGTCAGTACCTGGACCGCCGGGGTGAACGCCGGGACGCCCTTGCCCTCCTGCGACGACCAGTTGCCGTACAGGTCCAGGTAGAAGCCCCGGGCGGGTACGTCCTTCAGCTCCTCGAAACGGTCCCTGCGGCCTGCCACGAAGCTGACGCCGGGCAGGCCCTCCAGGCACTTGTTCGCGGTCGCCACGACCCAGTCGACGTGGTCCGCCACCAGGTCGAAGCGTTCCGAACCCAGGCTGCTGATCGCGTCCACGGCGAGCTGGCGGCCGTGCCGTGCGACGACCTCGCCGATCTCCCGCAGCGGGTTCAGCCGGCCCGTGCTCGTCTCGTGCTGCACCAGGCCGACGTGCGTGAGGCCCGGGTCCGCCGCGAGCGTGCGGTCCAGGACCTCCAGGTCGATCGGGTTCATCCAGCCGAACTCCAGGCGCTGGTGCGGGACGCCGTTCGCGCTGACGATCCGCCACAGGCGCTCGCCGTAGTGGCCGTTGTCCAGGATCAGGATGCGGCCGGCGGGCGGGACGATCGAGGCGAACGCGGCTTCCAGGGCGGCTGTGCCGGAGCCGGTGAAGACGGCGGCCGTGTGGTCCTCGGGGTTGCCTCCCGCTATCTCGGCCGCCTTGCGCCGGGTGCGGGCCAGCAGAGCGAGGGGTTCGGACTCGCGGTGGCACTGGTCGGGGGAGGTCATGCCGGCGCGGACGTCGGGGTGGACGTTGACGGGGCCGGGGTTGAGGAGGGTGAGTTGGGGGAGGGGGGTGGTGGACATGGGGGTGCCTTTCTGGGGGGAAGGGGGAGTCGGTGCTCGTCGGGCGGGCCTGTGGCGGTGGGCGCCGGGTCCGGTGGGGGTCTACGTGTGCGCGTCCGCCGGGGTGCGCCGGGCGATCAGGGTGTGGGGGAGGGCCGGAGGCCAGGCGGCGACGGGTTCGAAGAGGTGCGTCAGCGTCGGCGTGTCCGGGTCGCCCCGCATGATCAGGCACTCGCCGCCCCGGCGGGCGTGGCTCGTGAGGGCGCGGAGTTTGCCGTGCATGGCGTCGCTGGTGTCCCAGCTCGCGGACTCCCACACCAGGTCGTGCGCGGTGCCGGGGGCGTCGGGGTCGACGAAGGGGACCACCTCGGTGCCGGCCGGACCGTCCGCCAGGACCCCGGAGACGTTCGTCAGCGTGACGATCCTGACCCGCCCGAACCCCGCGTCCAGCAGCAGCCCGGGGACATGGTCGCTGCCGAGGATGCGCAGACGTCCGTCCGCCGCGAGGACACAGTCCCCGGAGAGCACGGGTACGGCGCCGGCGTCCAGCAGCTTGCGCAGGACCGTCCGGTCCGCCTCGACCTCCTCGCCCGTACCGGCGCCGACGGTCCGGGGGTCGGCGTCACCGACCCGCCCCGCCGGTCGCCGGTCCCAGGCGAGCGCGGCCACCTGCAACGGCATCGCGGCGACCCCGGCGTCCCGCAGGGCGTTCACCCAGGCCCACTTCACCGTGAAGGTCGCCCGGGTCAGCTCCAGCGCGGTGAACGGATCGTCGGCCCGCAGCTCCCGCACGGCCCCGTGCCCGAACGCCCCGCCCCCGGCCACGAACACCACCCGCCCGGGCCGCTCCCGCACCAGCCCGGCGACCTGCCGCGCGTACCCGGCCAGCGCGTCCGTGTCGATCCCGTCATCGGCCCGCTTGTCGGAGACGAGACTCCCCCCGACCTTGAGGACGAGCAGATCGGGCGCGCCAGCGTCGGACGGGGCGCCGCGGGGTGCTTCGGCTTGGGAGGGAGGGGCTGTGCGGGGTGCTTCGGCTTGGGAGGGGCGGGCTGTGCGGGGTGCTTCAGCTCGGGAGGGAGGGGTTGCGCGGGGCACTTCGGCCGGGCTCGGCAGGCCCGCTGCCGGAGCGTGCAGGGGCGCGCCGGGCCCCTCGTGTCCGCCGGGACGGGCCGAGCCGGGCGTCCCGGCCGGGCCAGGGCGGGACGTGCCGGGCACCTCGGGCGAGCGGGAGCCGACGGCGTCGAGCGCGCTGTTCATGGGGGAGCTGGAGGTGTCGGGCGCCGGGTTCGTGCGGGAGCTGGAGGTGTCGGGCGCCGGGTTTGTGCGGGAGTCGGAGGTGTCGAGCGCGCCGTTCATGGGGGAGCCGGAGGTGTCGGGCGTCGCGTTCGTGCGGGAACCGGAGACGCCGGGCGCCGGGTTCGTGCCGGAAACCGAGGTGGCGCGCCTGCCGTCCGCGCGGAAGCCGGACGTGTCGAGCCGCCCGCCCATGCCGGAGCCGCTCGCGTACGCCGCCCCCTCGCCCTGAGCCCGTCCCGCGTTCACCGGGTCTCCCCGGCCGGAACCCCCGCCAGCCCCGCCGCCTCGCGGACGATGTCCGCGATCTCCTCGACGGGCCGGTCCGCGTCCACCGTCCGCCAGCCGAACCGTGCCGCCCAGTCGTCCAGCACCCGCTGGACGCGGCTCTGGTGGGCGAGGAAGGACGCGCGGGAGCAGGAGGGGTCGCCGCCGCATTCGTAGGGGAGGATCTCCTCACCCTGCTTGCGCTCCCACGCGGTCTCCGGCGCGATGCGCAGGTAGAGAACCTGGTCGCAGGCGGGGAGCCCGGCGCCCACCGACTCGACCCACGCGCGGTCGAGTCCGTGCACGACCTCGACCGCCGCGTGTTTCATCCAGTACCCGTCGAGGAGGGTGACCGTGGCGGGGGCGGGGGCGGGGTCCCGCCCCTGGAGGGCCATGCAGGACGACCAGAGGAAGAAGAGGAAGCGCGCCGGGTTGGGCATCTCGGCGGCGGTGGTGCGGCCCAGCTGGACGTCGGGGCGCAGGAGCCGGGCGGAGGGATAGTGCTGGGGCTCGGCGACGATGTCCCAGCGGTCGGAGCGCCGTACGGGGACGGCGGAGCCGGGCGCGGACGTGAGGAGCCGCGTGACGGTGGACTTGCCCGCACCGTCGGACCCGACGAGGGCGATGAGCATGGGGGGACTCCTAGGGAGGTCAGGCCGTCAGGCGGGCGGTGAGCCCGGGTACGGCGGCCGGCCCGTCGGCGAACGGCGACGGCGTGGAGCCGGGGAACACGAGGGCGGTGAGCCGGGGGACGGCGTCGAGCGCGGGCCACAGCCCGGGCCGGGAGACGAGCGCCTCGGTGAGTGCCCAGTCGGCGTCGTTGAGGCGCGCGGACAGCAGCGCGACGTCGAGGAGCTTGGCCAGCGGAAGGAACCCGCCGTCCGGTTTCCCGTCCAGCAGCGCACGGGCAGGGGTGCTCAACTGCGCCCACAGGTCGACGAGTTGGTCGACGGGATGCAGCTCCCGCGCAGGGGACCCGCAGCGCACGGCCCCGCGTGACCGCTCCAGCACGTCGGCCATCGGCACCTCGGGCAGCCCGAGCGGCGCTTCGGGCAGGGCGGTGCACAAGTCGGCGTAGAACTCGGGGACTTCGGGCCGCAGCCCGGCCTTGCGGTAAGGCAGGAACTCCCCGTCGTCCCCCCGCCCGGGACCCTCGCCCGCGCAGCCGTACGGCACGACCCGGTCCCCGTCGACGGCCAACTCCCCCTGCACATACCCGAGTCGGGTGAGCGCGGCGTGCGCCCGACCGGTGTCCTCGGGGTGCAGCGCGAGATCGAGGTCGCCGATGCGCCGGGCGCCGGGATCGCCGTACACGCCCTCGGCGAGCAGGAACCCCTTGCGGAGCGCGTACCGGACCTGATGGGACGTCAACTCGCGCTGTACGGCGCCGAATTCGTCGGCGAGGGCGAGGTTGCGGGCGCGGTTGGCGACGTACGCGGAGGTCGCCACCCAGGCGTGCGGGAGGGCGCCGACGCCGCGGTCGAGGTGGTGGCGGTGGACGTGCCGGCCGATCAGCGGGAGCAGCTTGTGCCGGGCGGCGGCCTCCAGGAACGCGGCGGGGTCGAGGTCCGGGTCGATGGCGAGGGCGCGGACACGGTCCGGGTCGGGGGTGAGGCCGGCCAGCGCGAGCAGCAGGGTGTTCACGCGGCGCCCCCGATCCGCAGCATCACCTTGCCGGTGGCCGCCGCCGGCGGGCGGTCGAGCACGGACATGGCCTCCTCGATGTCGTCGAGCGGGAAGTGGTGGGTGACCAGCGGGAGCGGGTCGAGGGTGCCGTCCGCGAGCCAGGAGATGACCTGGCGGAAGTCGTCGGGCACGGACAGCGAGGAGAACAGCACCCGGGCCTCGCGCCCGACGAGCGCGTTGAGGTCGGTGGGGACGGGCCCCTCGAAGTAGCTGACGACGACGATGGTCCCGCCGGGCCGTACGGCGGCGACCGCCTGGTCGAGGACGCCGGGGTACCCGGCCGACACGAACACCACCTCCGGCCGCCCGCCGCCGAGTTGACGGGTGATCAGCTCCCCGACCTCGGCGGCATCCGGCGATCCGGTCCGGGCGTCGACGTACCCCGCCGCGCCCGCCGCCTCGGCGAGCCGGGCCTTCGCGGGCCCGGCGTCCACGCAGACGGCCGCGCCGAACCCGGTCCGCCGGGCGGCCAGCAGGCAGCTCAGCCCGATCGTGCCGGACCCGAGGACGGCGACCGTGCGCCCGGCGGCCGGACCGGCGAGGCGGACCGCGTGCAGCCCGATGGACAGCGGCTCCACCAGCGCGCCCGCCACCGGGTCGGTGCCCGGCGGGAGGCGGTGGGTCATGTTGCGGCGCAGCAGGACGTACTGGGCGAAGGAGCCCTGCCAGCCCTCGTGGCTGAGGTTGCGGCGGTCCGTGCACAGGTGGGGGGCGCCGCGCCGGCACTCGGCGCAGGTGTCGCAGGGGGAGAACGCCGCCGAGCAGACCAGGTCGCC
Organism: Streptomyces niveiscabiei; assembly: GCF_033794345.1. Taxonomy (NCBI): domain Bacteria; kingdom Bacillati; phylum Actinomycetota; class Actinomycetes; order Kitasatosporales; family Streptomycetaceae; genus Streptomyces; species Streptomyces niveiscabiei. The sequence continues at coordinate 71,617 of NZ_JARAYJ010000006.1, read as the reverse complement.
GGCCGTGAACTCCCCGTCGTCCGCGCCGGGTCCGCCGCCCACGCGGGTCACCTCGCCGCAGAACTCGTGCCCCAGGACGACGGGCGCCACCTTGTAGGGGTGGGTGCCGCGCCAGGCGGCGAGGTCGGAGCCGCAGATGCCGGACGCCAGGACCCGGACCAGGAGTTCACCGGGGCCGGGCTCGGGCACGTCGAGCCGGGCGTGCGGGTCGAGGACGCGCGGCGCGGTCAGCAGTCCGGCGCGCATGGTGGGGGTGTTCATACGGGCTCAGCTCCCGGTGTGGATACGGGCGGCGACACGGCAGAGACGCACTCGATTCGCTGGTGCAACGCACCAGTGGGGGGATCGGGTCGGTGTCGCGCTGAGTTCCATGATCTTGACGTGGGGTGACGCCTGTCAATGACAAGGGGGCGTTCTTCAGGATTTCCGAAGGCACTCGCCAACGGCCGCCGGGACGAGGAAGGATACGGAAGGTGTCCGGAAGGATGCCGGATGATGAACTTCACGTGAGACCAATCCGGCATCCCTGGCGAAATCCCCGGAAAATCAAGGGGTATGACGGGCCGACGGACGGATCGGCACCCCCGCGGTACGCGGGAACGCCGGCCCCGCCGTACGGCATCGGAAGCGGATCCCCCCCACCTGTTCCGCCCGCCCCGGACACGAGCCGAACGCGCCTCGGGCACCTGCTCCCGCTCCGGGCGGCAGTGTGCACATTGCCTTGGCGAATCACTGACAGAAGGTGTTCCCATGTCCCTGAAGCCCCCCTCAGCCCCTTCCTTCAGGTCCCTCCTGCGGCCCGGCCGGGCCCTGCGGGTGGCCGGCGCGCACAGCGCGCTCGGCGCCGTCCTCGCTGAGCAGGAGGGGTTCGACGCGATCTGGTCGTCGAGCCTGGAGATCTCGGCGTCCCGCTGCCTCCCGGACGCCAGCATCCTGACGATGACGGAGTATCTGGAGGCCGCCGCCCACATGCAGAAGGCGCTCGGCATCCCGGTCGTCGCGGACGCCGACACCGGCTACGGCAACAACCTCAACGTGGCCCACATGGTCCACGAGTTCGAGGACATGGGGATCACCGCCGTCGCCATCGAGGACAAGCTCTTCCCGAAGATCAACAGCTTCGCCGACGGCGACCAGACCCTGCTGTCGACCGAGGCGTTCGTCGCGAAGATCGAGACCGCCAAGCAGGCCCAGCGCGACGACGAGTTCTTCGTCATCGCCCGCACCGAGGCGCTCATCAACGGACTCGGCGTCGACGTGGCGCTGGAGCGCGCCCACGCCTACGCCGACGGCGGCGCCGACGCCGTCCTCATCCACTCCAAGAAGAGCACCAACACCGAGGTCGTCGAGTTCGTCAAGCGCTGGGAGGGACGCCTCCCGGTGGTCGTCGTCCCGACCACCTACCCGGACTGGAACATCGCCGAGGCCGAGGCGATGGGCGTGCAGGTGGTGATCTACGCCAACCAGGGCATGCGGGCCACGATCTCCTCCCTGCGGGAGACCTACCGCTCCATCCGGGATTCCGGCGACACCGTCGCCCTGGAGCCGAAGATCGCCTCCGTGGCCGACATCTTCAAGCTCCAGCGGCTCAAGGAGTGGCAGCAGCTCGGCGCCTGACCCTGGAGGCCGCCCGGCGTCCCGTCGGCCTTCCGCCCCGGAAGGCCGACTGTCTCGCGCGCGGGTCCGAACAATGCGGAACAGATGTCCGTTCGGGCATATTCGGACGCCGCACTCAGGCGGCGCGGTCGCGCCGGATTTCTTTTGCGGAATTCCGCAGGTTTTCCGTATCCGGCAATTTGCCGAGCGGCGGCGGTGGCTGATTCTTCGTGAGCGTCGCGGTCAGCGCCCGGAATGTCTGGACGCTCGGACTGTCGTCGTCACCGCGCCGGGCCAGCACACAGTTTTCCCAGGGCGCGTCGAGTATCGGCACGTACGCCGTTCCCGGCCAGGAGTGATAATGCGTGAACGATTCCACCGTGGTGGCCACCCCCGCCCCGCCCGCGACCGAGCGCAGGGCGTCGTACGGGGTGCGCACCACCGCGGGCGCGCCCTGTCTGACCGGTGTCCCCCCGCGCGCGGGCGCGAAGTAGAAGTAGTCGGCGAACTCCCGGGGCACCTCGGTGACCGGCAGGAACGGCTCGTCCAGCACCTCGTCGACCGAGACCCCCTCGGTGCGCGCGTCCGCCAGCCGCGAGGTGGCGGAGACGATCGCGACCCGGGGCTCGGTCGTCAGGACGTCGTAGCGGATCCGCTCGTCCGTGGGCGCCGGCCGGATGAAGGCGACGTCCACCACCCCGTCCAGCAGCGCCGACTGATGGTCCTGGAAATCGAGCTGGACGACGGAGAGCGGGACGTTCGGGCGCAGGTGCTGGAAAGCGGAGAGCGCGGAGGAGGTCAGCTCCCCCGCGCCGTGGCTCATCACCCCCACCCGCAGCCGGCCGGTGCGCGGCCCGCCGGGCTCCGTCAGATCGGCGAGGTCCTGGCGGGCCGCGTCCAGAGCGCCGAGGAGATGGCGGGCGTGGCCCAGCAGGCGCTGCCCCGCCGGAGTGAGCGAGACGGGTGTGCGGTGGAGTAACCGCACTCCGAAATCGGCCTCCAACTGCTTGATGTGCAGAGTGACCGACGGCGGGGAGAGGTAGAGCTTCTTGGCGGCCTTGCCGAAATGCCCTTCCTCTGCGACTGCCACGAAAGAATTCAGGCGTCGAAGATCCATGCCCGGGATATTAAAGCTTCAAGTTGTATACAACAAGCAGAGCATCGGTGATGGTGGGCTAAAAACTTGGGAAGGGCGGTAATAACCTTGCATACACCAAGGGTTCGAGGGAAAAAGTGGCCGACGGACACCGCGCATTGGCGCAGGGCGGCACTCACTCTCGTCGCGATCGGCTGGACCGCCAACGAGTTCACCGTACTCCTCGACGTCTACCGCCGGCTCCTCGGCCTCCCCCAGAGCACCGTCGTCGGCGCGTTCGTCGTCTACGTCCTCGGCATCGTGCCCGGCATCCTGCTCGGCGGACCGGTCACCGACCGCCTCGGCCGCAAGCGCGTCGTGGTCGCCGCCATCGCCGCCTCCGGACTCTCCTCCCTGACCCTGATGGCGGGCTCCGGGATCACCGTGCTGCTCTTCGCGGGCCGGATGCTCGCCGGGCTCGCCATCGGCGCCGCGATGACCTCCGTCGCCGTATGGGCCCGCGAACTCCACGACCGGGCGGGCGAGGCGGGCGACCCGGACCGGCCCGCCCGCCTCGCCAGCCTCTGCCTGTCCGCCGGATTCGCCCTCAGCGGCCTGACCTCCGCGCTCATCGCGCAGTGGCTGCCGCACCCCCTGCTCCTCGCCTACCTCCCCCAACTCGCCCTGACCGCCCTCGCGTTGGCCGCCGTCGCCCGCCTCCCGGACACCGCGGGACCCCGCGCGGCCCGCCCCGCGAGGCGCGGCGCGTGGCCCGCCGGGAGCGTCCGCCCGTTCCTGCGGTACGTCGTCCCGCTCGCCCCCTGGGTGTTCGCCGCGCCCACCATCGGCTACGTCGTCCTGCCCCACCTCGTCGCGGGCGCGGTCGGCGAACACGCCCTGCTCTACGGCGGGCTCGCGATCCTCGTCACCCCCGGCGGCGGCGTCCTCATGACCCCGCTGGCCCGCCGGCTGGCCGCCCGCGACCCGCTCGCGCCCGCGGTCGCCGGGATGACGACGATCGCCGCCGGACTCGTCGCCGGGAGCTGGGCCGTCCGGCACGAGGACCCGTTCGCCGCGCTCGGCGCCTCCGCCGTCCTCGGCTGCGGATACGGGCTGTGCGCCGTCTACGGGCTCACCCAGACCGCCCGGCTCGCGAGCCCCGACCGGCTCGCCGTCCTCACCGCCGTCTACTGGGCCCTCGCCTACACCGGGTTCGCCGCGCCCTTCGTCTTCGACCTCCTCAACCGCGGCCTGCCCGCCCCCGCCATCCTGCTCACCCTCGCCTCCCTCACCTTCGTGAGCCTCCTGCCGATGATCGGCCGCACCGCCCGCCACCCCGGTCGGGCAGGATGAACCGCACCACGATCCGCCACGCGCAAGGAGCACCCCCCACGTGACCACCTCCCCCCGCAACCAGACGCTCAGCGGAGCCACCGACCTCGACCTCCCCGAGTTCGACACCCCGCCCGCCGACCCGGTCCCCCTGCTCCTCGACTGGCTGGAGAGCGCCGTGAAGCGCGAGGTCCGCGAGCCGTACGCCGCCGTCCTCGCCACCGCCGACGCCGACGGCCGCCCCTCCACGCGCGTCCTGCTCGTCAAGGACGCCGACGCCGCCGGGCTCGTCTTCACCAGCTTCACCGGCAGCCGCAAGGGCGCCGAACTCGCCGCCCGACCCTTCGCCTCCCTCACCTTCTACTGGCGCGAGACCCTCCAGCAGCTCACCGTCACCGGCCCCGTCGAGCAGGTCGGCGCCGCCGAGTCCGACGACCTCTTCGCCCGCCGCCCCCTCGCCGCCCGCGCCACCACCGCCGTCTCCCGCCAGAGCCGCCCCCTCACCGACGAGAACGCCCTGCGCGCCGAGGCGACATCCCTGGTCGCCGCCGGCGCGGACGTCCCCCGCCCCGCCGAGTGGACCGGCTACCGCCTCGTCCCCACCGCCGTCGAGTTCTGGTACGGCAGCCCCGACCGCCTCCACCGGCGCCTGCGCTACGACCGTCCCGGCACCGACCCGGGCACCTGGACGCACGAACGCCTCCAGCCCTGAGCCACTCCGGCGTTGCCCCGGGGCAACGCCGGTCAGCCGGCGGGACGTTCACCCACCCCGTCAGTCCCGCCGGACCAGGAACCGCTGGTCCGCCGAGTCCCCGCACCGCCGTTCCGACGCCTCCGCCCCCTCCTTCGCGTCGGCGACCCCGATGCACCGCCCACTGCTCACCACCCGGAACCGGAAGGCGTCCCCGACCGCCTCCAGCCGCAACAGCGTGCCCTGCGAACAGTCGTTACGGGGCTCCAGCATCCCTTTCACCGGACCGGAGTCCATGACCGCGAGGCACCCCCGCCCCTCCTGCGGATGATGCCACTGGACGCGGTACAGGTTCTCCCCGGCCGGTTCGAGATACGTACGCGGTACGGTCGCCTGCGCGCACGGCAACTGCACCGCGACGGCGCTGGGGTACGCGCCCGCCCGGTCGCGCCCGTCCGTGAGGCAGAGCTCCGGCGTCCGGGCGGGCCGGATGGTGACCCACCCGCTGAGCGCCGCCGCCCGCGCGTCCCCAAAACCGCCGTCGCCGTCGTCGTTGTCGTCGCCGAGCAGCCACCACAGCCCCAGCCCGAGCAACGGGAGCACGCACACGGCGACGAGGATCCCCCCGCGAACCGTGAACCGGCGGGGTGCGGGCCCCAAGGACAACTCCTCGGCGCCTTCGTCCGGTTCGGCGTCCACCGGCGCGACGGCGCCCGAAGCGATCCGCTCCCGCGCCTCCAGCCACACCCCCACCCGCTCCCCGTCCCCGCACGCCCTGATGAACGCGGCGACCACATCGGGCCGGGGCAGGTTCGCGCGCCCCAGCACATCGGCCAGCGTGCTGCGCGCCAGCACGTCCCCGTTGCGGGCCGCCTTCACCTCCAACTCCCGGTAGGTCAGCCCCGACCGCTCCTTCAACAGCCGCATCACCGCCACGAATTCGGCCGGATCCCGGGCTTCGTACGGCGACACATCCCCCATGTCTCTCATGAACGTCATCCTGCTGCGCCCCCGCGAGCGCCGACAACGACGGATCACGCCATGAGCCCGCTAGGCGACGCCCAGGAACCGCAGCACCGCCAGCACCCGCCGGTGGTCCGCGTCCGCCCTCGGGAGGTCCAGCTTCGTGAAGATGCTGTTGATGTGCTTGGCCACGGCGCTCTCGCTGACCACCAACCGCCCCGCGATCCCCGCGTTGGAGCGCCCGCCCGCCATCAGCTCCAGCACCTCGCGCTCGCGCGGCGTGAGCCGGTCGAGGGGATCGCTGTGCCGGCGGGCCAGGAGCTGGGACACGACCTGGGGGTCCAGTGCGGTGCCCCCGGCGGCCACCCGGCGCACCGTGCCCGCGAACTCCTCGACGTCCGCGACGCGTTGCTTGAGGAGGTACCCGATCCCCGTGGTGTGCGCGGAGAGCAGGTCGGCCGCGTACCGCTCCTCCACGTACTGCGACAGCAGCAGGACGGCGGTTTCCGGCCACTGGCGTTTGATCACCAGCGCCGCCCGCACCCCCTCGTCGGTGAAGCCGGGCGGCATCCGCACGTCCACCACCGCGATGTCCGGCCGGTGCTCCCGCACCGCGCCCAACAGGCCCTCGGCGTCGCCCACTTCGGCCGCCACCTCGAACCCGGCCAGCTCCAGGACCTTGACGACCCCGACCCGCAGCAGCACCGAGTCCTCGGCGATCACGGCACGCACGGCAGCTCCACGGTCAGCACGGTCGGCCCTCCCACAGGGCTGTCGAGAGACAGCTTCCCATCCACCGCCGCGACCCGCTTGACCAGCCCCGCGAGGCCGCTCCCGGCCCCGACCCGGGCACCGCCCGCACCGTCGTCGCTGACGACGACCAGCAGCGTCGGCCCGAACCGCTCCACCGACACCTCGGCCCGCGAGGCCTCCGCGTGCTTCACCACGTTCGTCAGCGCCTCCGACACCACGAAATAGGCGACGGACTCGACCGTCGCCGACGGCCGCGCCGACAGCTCCACCCGCACCCGCACCGGGATCGGCGCCCGCCCGGCGAGCCCCGACAGCGCCGCGTCGAGCCCCCGGTCCTCCAGCACCGCCGGATGCAACCCCCTTACCAGCGCCCCGAGTTCTTCGATCGCCTCCTTCGCCTCCCGGTGCGCCTCGTCCAGCACCCGCCGCGCGTCCGGCGACAGCCCGGTGAGCGTCGCCCTCGCGATCCCGAGGTTCACGGCGAGCGACACCAGCCGCTGCTGCGCCCCGTCGTGCAGGTCCCGCTCGATACGCCGCCGCTCGGCGTCCACGGCGTCCACCAGACCCGCCCGGCTCTCGGCCAGCGTGCTCACCCGGCGCGCCAACTGCTCCGTACGGCTCGGCCCGAGCCGCGCCGCGGCGACCCGCTCGTCCAGCCGCGCCAGCGCACCCGACGCCCGGGCGGCGCCGTACAGCAGGGCGAGCCCGGCAGCCGTGAGGTACGCGCCCTGCGCGGTGTAACCGGCGTCGGTGATGCGCCAGCTGGAAGGTACGGCCCAGACCCACACGTAGAACGTGCTCGCGCAGACGGCCGCGCCCCACGCCAGCAGCACACCCACCGCGGCGAACGTCAGCAGCGGGCCGGCCAGCAAGTGGTACGCGACCTGCCGTCGCCCGGTACGCGCCGCCGGGATCTCCACCCCGAGCCGCGCCCGGAACCGCGCGCGCTGCGCCTTCGTCAGCACCGGCACGGCCGACAGCACCGCCGGGAACGGCACGAGCACCGCGAGGAGCACCGCCCACACCGTCGTCGGCCGGAAGAAGATCCAGGGCAGCGCCAGGATCACGAGTACGCCGAGGTGGATCGGCAGACCGGCGGCATGGAACGCGGCCGAGGCCGGCGCGAAGCGGCGCAGACGAGCGGTGAGGTGCATGCCGTCACCGTAGAACCCGAGGTCAGACCCGGTCCATGGCGGCAGCGCCCGCTTCCGGGGTGCACCTGGCACCACCCCGTCACGGCGTTCGGGGACCACCACCCGCGGCAGGCTCCAGGAACCGCAGCAGCACCCGGGCCTCGGCCCGCAACCGCTCCGCGTGCGCGGTCCCCTCCACCTGCCCCGCCGCCCCGAGCCGCTCCTCGACCTCCCCGCGCACGATCCGTACGACGTCCCCCTCACCCAACTCCCGCCGCTCGGCCTCCGTCGCCCCGGCCCCCACCGGCACCGCCTCGATCGCCTGCCCCCGCAGCAGCGACGCGTCCACCGGCACCGCCTCCGCGTTGTCGAGCGCGGCCAGCGTCGCCCGCAACACACTCACGGCGACCTTGTCGCGCGCACGCATGGCATCGGGAAGAGCCTGACGGAGAAGATCACGAAGAGCCATGCCCGGACCCTACGAGCCCGCCCGGGGCCTCACAACCGGATTGTCCGCGCCGGTCACTACGCTCGACAGCAGCCGACCGGGCGAGGAGCAGGGCTCATGAGACCACCTCCGCTCCTGTCGGCCCCCGCCGCTCGCCTACGCGCCGAAGAACTCCGTGAGCCCCCGCGCCGAATCCGCCGCCACCGTCACGTTCGCGACGCCCACCACCAGCACGGCGAACACGAGGACCGTGCCGAGTCCGCCGAACGCCGCCAGCAGACGCCGGGTGCGCCGATCACCGGCGCTCGCGAACCGCCGCCACAGCACCACGCTCGCGACGACCAGCCCCACTGCCAGAACCCCGGCGATCACGGCCATCGACACGTGGTACCGGGCGTTGTCGCTGACCATCTCCGCGAGCGCGGGCGAGGCGCTGTGCGGGTCCGCGGCCAGCTGCGCCCTGACCTGGGCCAACGTTCCGCCCAACTCCCCGCCCCGGGTGCCGACCGGCAACATCGTGAGCGCGGAGGTGAACGGCGCGACCGCGCCCTGCACATTGACCGCCGCGACGACAAGCGAGAGCAGCCCGAGACCGGTGACGGCGGCCCCCGCCACGGCCAGCGCACCCCTCCGCGCCCCCTCACTCCGCAGAAACGCCCGCCACACCACCACCCCGAGCGCGACCAGCACCCCCAACAAGGCCGAGGCGATGAGCGCCTTGGCGACATGGAACCGGAACCAGTACGCGACGACCTCCCCCATCCCCGACGAGTAGTCCCCGCTCCCGGCACCCCAGTACCGCACGAACCCCTCCCGCACGGCCCCCACCAGCACCCGCTGATCGGCGAACCCGCCCTGCGACCCGTCGTCGGCCACCAGATGCGGCCCGAAGTACACGCCGGGAACAAGCAACACGGCGACGGGCACGAGCACACGGCCCCGCAGAAAACCGGACGACGAGGGCACCAGGGCGTTACTGGACAAGGCGATTCCTAAGTCATGGGAGGACAACAGTCATTGGGGGACAACAGTCATTGGGAGACAACCCCTCTCACCCTGCCGCACCCACCCCCGTTGATCACTGCGGCCGGCCACCCACTCGTACCGGGGGTTTGCCCTACCTCCGGGAGCCGGCGGAGACTCCGGTCACCACCCCGGCCGAGCGCTCACACCCCCGTCCACCGGAAGGTCCACCCCCGTGATCCAGGACGCCGCGTCGGACGCGAGGAACACGCACGCCGCCCCGATGTCGGCCGGGGTGCCGAGGCGGTGCAGGGGAGCCGCCGTGTGCCAGCGGGTGACGCCCTCGGGCCAGGTGTCCGTGAGGCCGGGGCGGTCGATGAGGCCGGGGGAGACGGTGTTGACGCGGATGCCGAGGGGGCCGTATTCGAGGGCGGCGGCGCGGGCGTGCATGATCAGGGCCGCTTTGGAGGCGCTGTAGTGGGTGTGGCCGGGGGAGGGGCGGGTGCCTTCGACGGAGGCGATGTGGATGATGCTGCCTCCGCCGCGGGGGGCCATCAATGTCGCCGCTTCCTGCGTGCAGGTGAACGCACTGGTGACGTTGGCCTGTTGGAGCTCCTGCCAGTCGGCCACGGTCAGCTCCGCCAGGGCCTTCACCGGCTGGATCCCCGCGTTGTTGACGAGCACGTCGAGCCGCCCCCGCCACTCCGCCGCCTCCCGGACGACCCGCCGGCACTCCTCCTCGCACGTGAGATCCCCGTTCACCACGACCGCGTCCCCGATCTCCCGCGCCAACTCCTCGGCGAGCCCCACTGCTCGACGGCAGTGCAGCACCACCGAGGCCCCCGCACCGGCGAGTTGACGGGCGATGCCCTGCCCGATGCCACCACTGGCCCCGGTCACGAGGGCGATACGGCCGGCCAGCGGCCCGGACGTGTCGGTCACGGCGTTCCTTCCCCACGACGAGCGGCGAGTCGAGATCCCCATACTGGTACGCCGCCGCCGCGCCGACTCCGAGCCGCGCCGCACGCCGTGACTCAGACCGGCGGATAGAACTGCGCGTACCACCGCCGCAACGCCCGGATGCCCTGCTCGTGCGGCAACAGCACCGGCCGCGCCAGATGCACCTTGTGATCCCAGATCCGCACCTCGTCCCGCACCTCGCCCAGCGCCTGCGTACGGAACACCAGCTTCAACAGCGGCGTCAGGAAGGGGAGTCGGCGCGGCTTGCGGACGTAGTACAGCATCCGCAGCTCACTGGTCCGCTCGTCGACGGGCGTGCTCAGCGCGATGGCCGTCAGCGACAGCACCGGCCCTTCCGTACGGACGACCATGACCCCCGGCCCGTACATGAACGCGTCGAAGCTGTTGTCGATGTCCCACCGCAGCACCCGCCGCCCGATCCGCCCCCGCGCCTGAGCGAACGGCCCGTCCTCGCTCCACTCCTGCGCCAGCGGTTCCGGCTGGCCGTGGATGAAGTGGAAGTGCGACTCGTCGACGATGTTCTCCCGCATCTCCTGCACGTGCACGCGGGCCCGGCAGGTGTCCTCGACCGGCGCCGCGTACCCCCGGTCGGAGGTCTCCGGGATCTCCGGCACCTCCCACTCGGGCTCAGCCGGCCCGACGTACACGAACACCAGCCCGCTGTGCTCCCGCACCGCAAACCCGCCCAGCGACACCTTCGGCACCCGCGCCGCGAACGGCGCCCGCACGCACCGCCCGTCCGCCCCGAACCGCCACCCGTGGAACGGACACTCCACTGTCCCCTCCACGACCTTCCCGCCCGCCCCCAGATGCGCCCCGTAATGCGGACAGTGCGCGTCGAGCACCGCGGCCCGCCCGTCAGCTCCGCGGAACGCGATCAGCGCCCGCCCGAAGTAGTGCAGACTCACCACCCGCCCGGCCCGTAACTCCTTGCCGCGCGCCACCGCGTACCACCCGTACGGCACGCTCGGCATCGGATACGCGTCCGCCCGGGGATCGCGCGGAAGCTGGGTCAGGTCGTCACTGCGCCGTGATCGCATGCGGCGATGTTAACGGCCCTGGACGATTCAACTACCCCTTAGTGCAAGGGAGTTGGCGAAAACACGCGAGCGGTGACCTGTCGCCGAAGGTGACGAAACGGCCCCGCTGGGTAGGCTCAGCGCGACGGAGTGACGACGTGACGGCGCGACGACGCGACGCGCGACCACAGGAAGGGCGGACCCCCGTGACCGACGGCCCCGAACGCGAGATGGCCACCGTCAGGATCCCCAAGGACGCGATCGAACCCTTCGTCGCCGCCCTCCAGGTCGGCATGGCCGCCATGGTCGAGGACGCGGGCGGCATCGAGTGGTACTACCCGATGGGCCAATGGGACCAGGAACACGTGGAGTTCGCCCTGGTCCCGGACGCGGACGCGGTCATGGTCCGCATGTCCTCGGACCGGGCCCACACGATCGTGCTGCCGATGGACAAGTGGCACGAACTGAGGGGGCAGGTGGCGCTGCCGGAGTGAGTGGGGGACAGCGCCGGACCGCACCGCCGCCGACCTCATCAGGGGCAAGGCGTGGAAGCCGGCCAACGCCCGCACCCCGCGCCGCCGTCCGCGTCCGGGACGCCTCCCCGAAGCGAATTCTCCGGCATGCTCGCCGACATGCCGGCCGAGCGGAACGAACTCGACGAAGCGCGACGGGTGTTGAGGGCGGCGGCGGACGCCGGAGACAGCGGAGCCCCCTCGCGCCTGGCGATTTTCCTCACCCGCTGCCACCTCCCGCCCCTCCCCCCCCCGCACGGCCTCATCCCCGACTCCCCCCAACCCTGACCACCTCCGTCCGCCCATCCGGAAACCCCACCTCCACCCCACCCTCCACCTCCCGGGCCCAAGCCCCCCACCACCCCACCTCGGGATCCCCGGTCAGCACCACCAACGTCACCAGCACCCCACCCTCCCCACCCACCAGCACAGGCGTCCCCGACCACACCCCAACCGCGTTCTGCCCCACCCCGGAAACCACCCCACCCTCCCGACCGCCCCCCAGCAACGACACCACCGCACTGGTCAGCCCATCCCCCCGCCGGACCACAGCCCACCCCTCCCCGAACGACCCCACAGGCGCGGCCACATCACTGGCCACGGCCCACCCCCCCTCCCGCACCACGGCCTCACCCGCTCCCTCCACCACATGCACCCGCACCTCCCAAGCCCGATGCACGACACTCGTCGTGGTCACCACCCCCTCACCCCCCGCGACCGCATAGGAAGAAGCCCCCACCCCCACCCGCTGAATCCGCCCCCGCCGAGAACCCCCCACCGCCAGATGATTGTCGACCCCACCGGCAAGATCCCCCGGCGGAGTCTCAGGAGCCGTCACCGACGAATAGGCGAACCGCGTGTAGTGAGGATTCGCCTCGGACGCGGCAGGCGCGGGCGCCAGCCGATCGCTCCCGTGGTTGACGAGCCGCACGATCCCGTCGGCGGCGGTCGCATGCAGCACCCACCCCGGCGCCCCCAGGACCAGACACCGATCCTTGTCCTCCCGAGGCTCCTCGGGAGCGGTCCACACGGGGTGATCCGGCGGCAGGAGCAGGCCCAGGAACGCCTTGGCGGCCCAGTACGGCGAGGCGGGACCGGAGTACGGCTGAGTCACCGGCAGAAATTCCCGGTACCACCCCAGCCTCAACAACCCCTCCGCGTCCGGTACTTGCCGCTCGGAGAAGTGCCGCAACGCCCCCGAGGCGAGCTGCCGGGTCCGCCCCGGCGGCAGGGGCGTCGCGTCCGCCAGCACCCCCGCCCACAACGGTGCGACGACGGCGTACCGATACGTGAGCGACCGCCCTTGATGCACAGGAGCTCCGTCAGCCCCGAAGAAGTACTGGAAGGTCTCCAGGAACTCCCGCAACCGCCCCCGGTGCCGGGCGACGACGGCAGGGTCGGCGCGCGCCCCCGCGATCCGAGCCCACAGCACGGGATACAGGTGCAGGGCCCAGGCGTTGTAGTAGTCGAACTTCTGCCCGTCCCCGTCGGTGTACCACCCCTCGCCCCGGTACCAGTCGTCGAGCCGGGCGAGCCCGGCGTCGATCTCGCCGCGATCGTCCAGGGCGCCCACGGACGCGAGGAACTCCTCCACGATCACCTGGAACAGCCGCCAGTTGGAGTCGTTGACGACGGCCCCGACGAACCCCCCGAACCATGCGACGGTCCGCTGCCGCACGGCATCCGGCAGCAGATCCCACAACCACTCCCGCGTCTCGTGCAGCGCGACGGCGACGGAAGCGGCCTCCACCATCGGCTGCCCCCGGTCGGTGATGGGCGGCCAGTGCTCGGGGTGCCCCGGATCGGTCCCGGCGGACAGCCCGGCCGCGTACCGCGAGACCAACGCCTCCATCCCCGCCCCCCGGGCCCCCGCGATCCGGAACGCGGCCAGCAGGAACGAGCGCGCGTACCCCTCCAGCCCGTCCGACCACTCCCCGGCGTACCCGGCCCGCCCGGGCAGCCGGTACTGCGCGAACCCGGGCGTCGCATACGGCAGCAGCGCGTCCAGCAACCGGTCCGCCGCGTCCTCCCACACCGCGCGGTCCCCGCTCACGCGGGCGGCCCCACGCTCTCGCGGACGACGATATGGGTGCCCAGCAGATGCGGCCCCGCGGGCTCCCCGTCCCGCACGGCGAGCCGTACGGCGGCGCGGCCCAACTCCTCCGCGGGCGTACGGACGGTGGTCAGCGGAGGGCTGAAGTCCTCGGCCAGAGGTATGTCGTTGTAGCCGACCACGGACACATCGTCGGGTACGCGCAGTCCGGCCTCGGAGACGGCCCGCAGCACCCCGGCGGCGACCATGTCGTCCCCGGCGACGACGGCCGTGAACTCCCTGGTCTCCCTCAGGAGTTGCCCCATGGCGCGCCGCCCGGCCGCCCGCCCGAGCCCGCAGTCGACGACGTACGCGGCCGAAGCCGGCAGCCCGTGCTCGGCGAGCGCCGCACGGTACCCCCGCACCCGCGCGTCGAGCGCGGTGTTCCCCGGCAGCCCGCCGAGGAAGGCGATCCGCCGGTGCCCGGCGGACAGCAGGTGCGCGGTGATCGCGCGGGCCCCCGCCTCGTTGTCGAACTCCACGACCAGCGCCGGGAGTCCAGGGTCGGGCGAGGGCCGCCCGCACAGCACGAGCCGCGCCCCCGACGCGCTGAGCGCCTGCGCGTAGTGCGCGACCCGCTCCCGGTACGCGTCGTCCTCGACGACCCCGCCGACCAGGATCACCACCCGCGCCCCCTCCTCCCGCATGAGCTGCACGAAGTCCATCTCCCGCTGCGGATCACCCCCGGTCGTGCCGACCAGGCACAGCCACCCCCGGTCGGCGGCCTCCGCCTCCACGCCCTCGGCGACATGCGCGTAGAAGGGGCTGGTGACCTGGCGCAGGACGACGGCGACCATCTTCCGGCCGCCGCCGACCAGCGCGCGGGCGTGCGCGTTGGCGACGTAGTCCAGCGCCCGCGCGGCCCGCAGGACGCGGCTGCGGGTGGCCGGCGGGACCGGATAGTTGCCGGTGAGCACCCGTGACACCGTCGACACGGACACCCCGGCCCGCTCGGCCACCTCGCGGATCGTGACCCGTTCCCTCGCCGTCATGTCGCTGCGCGCCCCCTTCTCGTCCCGGCCGGTCATGAGATGGCGTCGTGCTCCTTCGCCAGCTCGTCGGCCATTCTGTCGCCGCCGCGCGCCCGCCAGGTCTTCACGGCGGCGTCGTACGCGGACATGGGTGAGCGTCCGGCGATCACGGCGGTGACCGTGTCGTCCATCAGCGCCTTCAGCGTCGTCCCCCGCGTGGTCCGCGTCGTCGACTGGAGCCCGAAGGAGGCGTCCCGGATCGCGACGGGGACGACCTTCCGCTGCCAGGCGTGGATCGCGCGCACGGCCTCCGGACGGCCCGGCACGAACAACACCTGCGGCCCCTCGGCGAGATACCGGAACGGCAGGTTGGTCACGTTCTCGACCTCGCCGAGCCGGTTCGCCTCGGGCGAGCCGTCAGCGCCCCGCGTGAAGTGCGTGCCCTCCACCCCGTAGTGGATCAGCTCCCACTCCTTCGTACCGAACGGCGCGGCGAGGAAGTCCAGGACGCGCAGCAGGAGTTGGATGCGCTCCCGCTTCGCCGCCTTGAGGACCGTGTACCCGAACGAGCGCCGCGCCGCGACGATCCCGCCGGGCGTCCCGCCGACCGTGTACGGCAGGGCCGGTGCCGGAGTCAGCAGGCCCTCCGCGTCCGGGTACAGGGTCTGGTAGGAGCCGAAGCCGTTCTGCATCGAGCCGACCGTGCCGTTGAGGAACAGGGTCGTCAGGTCGGACGTCGACATCGAGGCCGCGTCGGGGTGGTAGAGGCCCTTCCCGCGCAGCTCCGCCTGGAAGGCGACCGCCGCCCTGTACCGCTCGTCGGTGTAATTGGCGCGGAACACGCCTGAGCCGTCGACGGCCCACGCGGACGGCGCGTTGTGCGCGGCGGCGTGCACGGCGTTGCCGAACACCGAACCGGTCCCGGCGCCCAGCGCGTACCGCTTGCCGCCGGTCGCCTTGGCCGCGACGGCCGCGAAGTCGGCGGACGTCCAGCCCTCCCGCATCCCGGCGTCCGTGAACACGCCCTGGTTGAGCCACAACGTCGAACCCGGCAGCGGCCGTTCGAGCGGGACGCCGTAGATCCGGCCGCCGATGCGGCCCATGTCCCGCCAGGCGTGCCCGGGGATGTTCGCCAGGTTCGGGTACTCCGCAGCCGCCTCGCCCGACAGGAACGGCGTCAGATCCTCCGCCCTGCGCTGCACGAACTGCGCCTCGCGGGGGAGTTGGAAGCCGGAGAAGATGTTGATGACGTCCGGCAGCGCGTCCGGATCGTCGGCCATGACGGTCGCCATCTTCTTCTGGTAGTCGTCCGTCGGGACGACCGTGAACTCGACCTTCACGCCGAGCGCCTTCTCCACCGCCTGCCAATACCGGTTGGCGGAACGGCCCTTGGGCGGCGTACCGAACGTCACCGACATGACGCGGATCGTCGAGCCGTCACCAGGCGTGCGCTTGACGGACGTCGAGAGGTCGGCCGGGTAGGAGGTGTACCCCGGCTGCACCCCCGCCTCGGTCGGCGCGAGATCCGGTTTCGCGCCCGGCGCCGCCCGGTACACGGGCCAAGGGGCCAGCTTCTTACCGGCGTTGGCGGTGTCGCCGTCGTCCTTGCCGGTGGAACAGGCGGTCAGCAGACCGGGGACACTCGCCGCTGCCATCGAACCGAGCAGCGCGCGCCGGGACATGCGGGACATGAGCGGGACCTTTCCGAGTCGGCTCCTGACGACATCACCTCGCGACGGCGTCAGCTCTTGACGGCGCCGGTGAGCACGCCCTTGGTGAAGTACCTCTGGAGGAACGGGTAGACGAGCAGGATCGGCACGGTCGCGATCACCAGCACCGCCATCTGGATCGCCTGCGGCGCGCTGACCGTGCCCTCGCCCGTCGTCGTGTCCGTCAGCCCGGTCCCCGCGATCACGTACGTCCGCAGCACCTGCTGCAACGGCCAGTGGTCGCTCTCCAGATACAGCGACGCGTAGAACCACGAGTTCCAGTAGGCGACCGCGTAGAACAGCCCGACCACCGCCAACGCCGCCTTGGACAACGGCAGGACGACCGACCACAGCACCCGCAGATCCCCGGCGCCGTCCAGCCGCGCCGCCTCGTACAGCTCCTCCGGGATGCCCTGGAAGAAGCCGCGCAGGACGACCAGGTTGAACACGTTCACCAGCACCGGCAGCACCAGCGAGGCGTAACTGTCCAGCAGTCCCAGCTGCTTGACGAGGAGATAGTTCGGGATCATGCCCGGCGGGAACAGGAACGTGAACAGGATCAGCAGCAGCACCGGACGGCCCCCGAACACGCCGGGCCGCGACAGCGCGTACGCGAGCGTCACCGTGCAGGCCAGGCTCAGCAGCGTCCCGGCCAGCGTCACCCCGGCGCTCACGCCGAGCGCGTGCGTGACGATCCCGCCGTCGAGGATGTCCCGGTACGCCTTCAGCGTCGGGTCCCGCGGCCACAGCACCCAGCCCCCGTTGGCCACCACCTCCCGCTGCGAGGCCAGCGACGTCGACAGGATCACCAGGAACGGCACGCACACCAGCAGCACCACCGCCGTCAGCGCGAGCGCCTTGCCCGCCTGCGTGACCGGCCCCGGCCGCTCCATCCACGCCGGCCTCACCGGTACACCCCCTGCTCACCGAGCCGGTGCGCGGCCTTGTTCGCCGCGTACACCAGCAGCGCGCCCACCACGCCCTTGAACAGGCCGGCCGCCGCCGCGAACCCGTAGTCGCCGCCCACGATCCCCTGGAAGTACACGAACGTGTCGATGACCTCCGCCGCCCGCGGCCCCACCGCGTCCCGCTGCAACAGCATCTGCTCGAAGCCGACCGACAGGATGTCGCCCAGCCGGAGGATCAGCAGCAGGACCAGCACCGGACGGATCGCGGGCAGCGTCACGTGCCAGAACCGCCGCCAGGGGCCCGCCCCGTCGATCGCGGCGGCCTCGTACCGCTGCTCGTCGACCTGCGACAGCGCCGCCAGGAAGATGATCGTCCCCCAGCCCGCGTCCTTCCAGATCACCTGCGCCACCACGAGCGGCTTGAACGCGTCCGGGTTGCCGACGATGTCGACCGTGTGCAGCCCGGCGTCGTGCAGATACCCGTTGAGCATCCCCGTGTCCCCGAGCACCTGCTGGAACAGGGCCACGACGATCACCCACGAGATGAAGTGCGGCAGATACGCCACCGACTGCACGAACCGGCGCACCGACGACCACGTCAGGCTGTGCAGCAGCAGCGCCAGGCCCAGCGGCACCGGGAAGAAGAACACCAGTTGCAGCAGCGCGATCCACACCGTGTTGAGCACCGCGTCCCAGAACGCCGCGTCCTCGAACATCCGGCGGAAGTTGCCGACGCCCGTCCACGGGCTGCCCCACAGGCCGTCGAACGGCACGTACTCCTTGAACGCGATCACGTTCCCGATGAGCGCGCCGTAGTGGAACAGCAGGAAGTACCCGAGACCCGGAAGCATCAGCAGGAACAACGTCCGCCGCTGAAAACGTTTTTGCCCACCCGGCGGCCTGCGCCGGTCGCGCCTTTCCACCGTCTTCCCTGGGCGTTCACGCAACTGCACCGCCACGGAGCCTCCTCGGCTCGGGATTGGGAGTGAGGGGAAGTTAAAACGTTTTCAGAGCGCGGTCAACGGCCCTGACAGGAAACGCAGATGAGCGTGGGCCCCGGAAGGCGCCATTGACGGCCCTGGACACGTGTCCTACAAGTTGACGAATCGGAACATCGTGTCACTGCCGCACCAGGAGGCCCGCATGTACCGCCAGGTCCTCGACCCGCTCGCCGGATCGCTGTACTGGTCCGCGGTCCTCGCCGCGTTACCGCTGCTCACCCTGTTCGTCCTGCTCGGCGCCTTCCGCGTGCGCGCGCAGCTCGCCGCGCCGGCCGCCCTCGCGCTCGCCCTGGCGCTGGCCGTCTGGGTCTGGGACATGCCGGGTTCCCAGGCCCTCTCCGGCGCCGTCGAAGGCGCCTTCTACGGGCTGTTCCCCGTCCTGTGGATCCTCGTCAACGCCCTCTGGATCTACCGGATGACCGAGGTCACCGGCTGGTTCGCCGTCCTGCGGCGCTCCTTCCGCACCGTCTCCACCGACCAGCGCGTCCAGGGCATCCTCATCGCGTTCTGCTTCGGCGCGCTGATCGAGGCGCTCGCCGGCTTCGGCGCGCCCGTCGCCATCACGGCCGTCATGCTGGTCGCCGTCGGGATCGCCCCCCTCAAGGCGGCGACCGTCGCGCTGGTCGCGAACACGGCGCCGGTCGCCTTCGGCAGCATGGCCGTACCGCTCACCACCCTCGCCGGGGTGACCGGGCTGCCCCTGGACGACCTCGGCGCGATGGCCGGACGCCAGACACCCCTCATCGCCGTCTTCGTCCCCCTGGTCCTCGTGTTCCTCCTCGACGGGCGGCGTGGGGTGGGGGAGACGTGGCCCGTCGCGGTCGTCGCGGGGGTGACGTTCGGGATCGCCCAGTTCGCCGCGGCGAACTTCATCAGCGTCGAGGTGACGGACATCGTGGCGGGGGTCGTGGCGCTCGTGTCGGTGCTGGGGTTCCTGCGGGTGTGGCAGCCGGCGCGGGTGACGGTGGGCGGGGGGATCGACACGTACGCGGACGCGGAGACGTACGGGGGCGGCGCTACGTACGCCGATGACGGCACCGGGCCTCGCGCCGGCTCCTCCGGCGGCCCCGACGAGCGCGCGGACGGCAGAGCCCTCATGGCCTTCGCGCCCTACCTCATCATCGTCGCCCTCTTCGCCCTCACCCAACTCGGCCCCGTCAAGGACTGGTTGGCGGTGCACGGCGTCGTCACGTTCTCCTGGCCCGGCCTCGACGTCCAGACGCCCACCGGTCAGCAGGCCGGAGCCGTCACCTTCAAGCTGGAGCACCTCAAGGCGGCCGGCACGATCCTGCTGCTCGCCGGTCTCCTCACCATGGCCCTGTACCGCCTCGGCCCCGGCCGCGCGGTCAAGGCGTACGGCGCGACCCTGCGCCAACTCCGCTGGACCGTCGTCACCGTCACCTCGGTCCTCGCGCTGGCCTGGGTGATGAACCTTTCCGGCCAGACCGCGACCCTCGGCACGGCCCTCGCGCAGACCGGCGCCGCGTTCGCCTTCTTCTCCCCGGTCGTCGGCTGGCTCGGCGTGGCGGTCACCGGCTCCGACACCTCCTCCAACTCCCTCTTCGGCGTCCTCCAGGTGACCGCCGCCCACGAGACGGGCCTCGACCCCGTCCTCCTGGCCGCCGCCAACTCCACAGGCGGCGTCCTCGGCAAGATGCTCTCCCCCCAGAACCTCGCGGTCGCCGCCGCCTCCATCGGCATGGCCGGCGGCGAGAGCGTCATCTTCCGCAAGGTCCTGGGCTGGAGCCTGGGCCTCCTCGCGGGCTTCGCCCTGATCGTGTACCTCCAGTCGACGCCGGTCCTGGAGTGGATGACGGTCTGAGGCGCTGCCCTCCCGGAGCCGGTGAACCGACGGTGCTACGAGTTCGTCAAAACGCCCGGTCCCGGCGTGAAGAACGCGCTAGGAACGATCGAGAACGATCACCTGCGGACCGACCCTGAGTGCAGCCGTCCGCACGAAGGAGCCCTCGATCATGTCCGTCCTCACCCCCGTCGCTCCCACCGGGGAGGAGCCGCCTGATGCCGGTGAACGGCACCGCCTCACCGCCGTCACGGGCCTGGCCGCGCTCTCGCTGGACGCGATGGCGTCGGTGGCGTACGGCCCGGAGGCGATCGTGCTGGTGCTGGCCGCCGCCGGGGCGCACGGGCTCGGCTTCACGCTGCCGGTGACCCTGGCGATCGCCGGTCTGCTGGCGGTGCTGGTCGCCTCGTACCGGCAGGTCATCGCCGCGTTCCCGGACGGCGGCGGCTCGTACGCGGTCGCCAGGGCGCACCTCGGGTCGCGGACGAGCCTTGTCGCGGCGGCGTCCCTGGTCCTGGACTACGTCCTGAACGTGGCGGTCGCCGTCACGGCCGGGGTCGCCGCGCTGACCTCGGCGTTCCCCGCCCTGTACGGGCAGCGGCTGTGGCTGTGCCTGGCGGTCCTGGCGCTGATCACGGCGGTGAACCTGCGGGGGATCGTCGAGTCGGCGCGGGTGTTCATCGTGCCGACCGCCGTGTTCGTCGGCTCGGTGTTCGCCTTGATCGTCGTCGGCCTGCTGCGGTCGGGGCCGGTCAGTACGGCGACGGCGCACGGCCACGCCTCCGTGCTGTCCGACAACGCCACGACGGTCGGCGCCCTGCTGTTGCTGAAGGCGTTCGCGTCCGGCTGCGCCGCGCTGACCGGCGTCGAGGCCATCGCGAACGCGGTGCCCTCCTTCCGCGTCCCGCGCGCCGAGCGGGCCCAGCGCGCCGAGGTCGCCCTCGGCGCGGTGCTGGGCCTGATGCTGATCGGCCTGTCCGTCCTGATCGGCCGCTTCCACCTCCAGCCGGTCCAGGGCGTCACGGTCCTCGCACAGCTCGCGGACGCCTCCCTGGGCCACAACTGGGCTTTCTACGTCATCCAGTTCACGACGATGATCCTGCTCGCCCTCTCCGCGAACACCTCCTTCGGCGGCCTCCCCGTCCTGCTGAAACTCCTCGCCCGCGACAACTACGCGCCCCACGTCTTCGCCCTCAAGGCCGACCGCCAGGTCCACCGCCACGGCGTCCTCGCCCTCGCCGTCGTCTCGGCGGCCCTCCTGGTGTTCTCCGGCGGCGACACCAACACGCTCGTCCCGCTCTTCGCGATCGGCGTGTTCGTCGGCTTCACCGTCGCCCAGGTCGGCATGGTCCGGCACTGGCGCCGGGAACGCGGACCGGGCTGGACGGGCAAGGCCCTGCTGAACGGCTCCGGCGCCCTGCTGACCGGGGTCGCGGCGGTCGTCGTGACGGCGGAGAAGTTCACCCAGGGAGCCTGGCTGATCGTCATCGCGCTTCCCCTGCTGGTGGCCGCCTTCGAAACCGTCCACCGCGCGTACGCGGGCATCGGCGAACGCCTCGGTCTCGGCCGGATCCCCGAACCCCCGCACCGAGCGCGCTCCCTGGTCGTCGTCCCCGTCTCCTCCCTCTCCCGCCTCACCTCCCAGGCCCTCACGGCGGCCACCTCCCTCGGCGACGAGGTCCGCGCGGTGACGGTCTCCTACCCGGACCCGGAGGACCGCGCCGCCCTCCACGCCCTGGAGGGCGCCTGGACCGACTGGAACCCCGGCGTCCCCCTCGTCCGGGTCCGCAGCGACCGCCGCAGCCTGGGCCGCCCCATCGCCGCCTACGTCCGCGAGGTCGCCGCCGCCGAACCCGGCACCCAGGTGACCGTGCTGATCCCCGAGACCGAACCCGAACGCCTGTGGCAGCGGCTGCTCCAGAACCAGCGGGGAGCCGTCGTCGCACACGCCGTACGACGGGAGACGGACGCGGTGATCTGCCGCCTGCGCTTCCGGCTGCCGTGAGACGCGCCTCACCGCTCGACGAAGAACGCGAGGTGCCCGGCGTCCGGGCGCAGCAGGCCGTCGCGCACGGCGAGTGCGGTGGCCTCGGCGCGGGAGGCGGCGCCGGTCTTGCGCAGGAGGTGCTCGACGTGGCTGTGCACGGTGCGCGGGGAGAGAAACAGGGCCTGCGCGATGGCCCGGTTGGTCTGGCCGGTCGCGGCCCGGGTGAGGACGTCCAGCTCACGGGCGCTGAGCCCGTACGGCATCCGTGTCGGCGCCCCGTGCACCAGGACCGCTCCCGCCACGGGCCCGGCGCCGGGCCGCTGCCGGTGGAGGGTCACCCGGTACCAGGTGCCGTCGACGGGCCACAGCAGCCGCAGCCGGCGTCCCCCCGAACCGGCGAAGACCCGCAGCAGGGCCAGGAACTCCGGGTCGTCCAGGGCCCGGACGGGCTCGCGGCCCGGCAGGCGGAGCGTCCCGTCGGGGGTCACCAGGCTCGCCGCCCCGTGCTCCGGCAGCCGGTCCGCCTCACGCGCCACCGGATCGGCGAGCGCGCCGAGCGCCGGAATCACCGAGGCCAGCAGCCGCCGCGCCTCCAGGCCGTAGGCGTCGGCACCCTCGGTGCTGAGGTGCACCAGCCCGACGAGCCGCCCCCGGTGCCGCAGCGCTCCCGTGACCCCGTCCCGGAAACCGGCCGGCCGGACCCGCTCGGCGTAGAACCACCCCTGCCGGAAACGCGGCCCCGGCTCCACCGGGTCCTCGGTGTCCTCGGAGATGGACGGCGGCAGCTCCTGCCCCACGACGTTGCGGTACCACGGCGTCGTGACGAACTCGGCGGCCAGCGCCCGGGACACCTCGGCGGTGTAGCCGATCCCGGCGACCTGCACATGGACCCCGGTCACCGGATGGACCGAGAGCAGCGTCGCGGCGTCGAGCGGCAGCGCGCGGGCCAGTTCGCGCAGCGCCTGCTCGCAGGCGGACGCCGGGTCGCGCTCGCGGGTGAGCATGCCGATGCGGGTGGCCGCGGCGAGCTGGTGGTGGCTGAGCATACGAGCCTCCGGGGAACGGCTCGGGACCACGAAGGTCGTTCGGGGCCTAACGACGAGTGGGGTACACGGTAGGGACCCCGACCCCACCGGGCAAGACGTCCACCGGCGGGGAGTCGGTATTTGTACGGATGGTGCGCCGAGGCACCCGGGGCTTTCCTGTTCGGCACAGCCGGACGCCCGTGGAGCCCCGCCATGACCCGACCACGCGCGGCGGCGTACGCCGTGCCCCGCGTCACGCGGTGAACCGTCCCTCCTACCCGGAAGAGGCATCTGTGCACCGATCCGCCCCCACCCTCGTCCTGACCGGCGGTCAGGTCCTCACCGTCGACGACGGCTTCACGGTCACCGAAGGCGTGGCCGTACGCGGCGGACACATCGTCGCCACGGGCAGCGACGCCGCCATGCGCGCCCTGGCCGGCCCCGGCACCCGGATCGTCGGACTCGGCGGCCGGACCGTCCTGCCGGGCCTCAACGACTCGCATCTGCACGGCGCCGCGTACGGGATGACGAGACCGCCCTTCACCCTCGACGTCGGCCACCCCGCCGTCGCGTCGATCGCCGGCGTCGCCGACGCGGTACGCCGGGCGACCCACGTGACCCGCCCCGGCGAGTGGATCGTCGGCCTGGGCTGGGACCCCGGCTACCTCGCCGAGTGCGTGGCCGACCCGCGCCGCTTCCCGCACCGCCGTGACCTGGACGCGGTCGCGCCGCAGCACCCGGTCTGCCTGACGGACTTTTCCTCGCACATGGTGTGGGCCAACAGCGAGGCGCTGCGCCGCTGCGGTGTCGACGCGGACAGCGCGCACCGGCACGGCGGCGTCGTCGACCTCGACGCCGACGGGACACCGACCGGCATCCTGCGCGAGGCGGCCCAGCGGCTCGTCCAGGCCGCCCTGCCCACCCCGACGATCGCCCAGCGCCGCCGGGCCGTCCAGGGCGTGATCCGCGAACTGCACACCCGCGGCATCACCAGCTACACCGAACCCGGCCTCGGCCCGGGCGGCACAGGCACCCTCTTCGGCGGCCTGAGCACCGACAACTGGACCGCGTACGCCGACCTCCTGGCGGCCGGTGAACTCCGTGCCCGGGTCAGCGTGCTGCTGCTGCCCGCCCCCATCGGCGGTAGCGCCGACGACGTCCGCAAGGGGCTGGAGGAACTGCGCCGCCCGCACTCGGCGGACCCCCGGCGGCTGAACGCCATCGGCGTGAAGATCTTCGCGGACGGCGTGCCGCCCAACCGCACCGCCTGGATGCGCGAGCCCTACCGGGACGGCGGCCACGGCTCCCTGTGCGTGCACGGCGACACCCCCGAACTCCAGGTCGAGGAGTTGCGCGAGATGATCGCGCTCGCGCACGAGGCCGGTTTCCAGCTGGGCGTCCACGTCACGGGCGACCGCGCGATCGACACGGTCGTCGACGCCCTCCTCGCCGCGAACACGGCCGCACCCCGCCCCGACGCCCGCCACTACGTCATCCACGGCGACTTCATCGGCGCCGGCAGCCTCGCGAAACTGGCCGCGCACGGCTACGGCGTCAACATGAACCCGGCGATCAAGTGGACGGTCTCCGACCTGATGGACGAGGTCGTGGGCGCCGAGCGCTCCGCGTACCAGTGGCCCGTGCGGTCCGCGATCGACGCCGGGGTCCCGGTGTGCGCCAGCTCCGACGCGCCGATCACCGAGCCCGACTGGCGGCAGGGCGTCGCCGCGATGCTGCTGCGCGAGTCGAAGGCCAGCGGCAGGACGAGCGGCCCCGAGCAGCGGGTCACCCTCGCGCAGGCGCTGCGCGCGTACACCGCCACCCCGGCGTGGCAGGACTTCGCCGAGGACTGGAAGGGCACGGTCGAGCCGGGCAAGGTGGCCGACCTGTGCGTCCTGGACCGGCCGCTGCTCGGCCTCGACCCGCACGAGATCCCGGAAGCCGAGGTGGAGCTCACCGTGTTCGACGGGCAGGTGGTGCACGAACGCTGACAGCGGCACGGCGGGGGAGGGGGAGGACCCGACGAAGCCGGGCACCGGGCCCGCGAGGCGCGACGATCACCGAACAGCGAGGAAACCCGCACCGGCACCCAACCGCGTAGCTCCCCGCCGGCACGCAACCGCGTGGACCCGCCCCGGACTCCCTACGCCGAGCAGGCCCGCACGAACCCCTCGAACACCCGCCCCTGCGCCGGGTCCTCCTCCGCCGTGTCCTCCGGATGCCACTGCACCCCCACGAACCACCCCGCCCCACCGGCCAGTTCGACCCCCTCCACGGTCCCGTCGCCCGCGCGGGCGCTCACCACCAGCCCCTCCCCGAGCCGCGCCACCCGCTGATGGTGATAACAGGACGCCGTCACCTTGTCCGCCCCGGCGAGCCGCGCCAGCGCCGAACCGGCCGCGAGCCCCACGGGGTGGCGGACGTGCCGGTGCCCGGCCACGTCCAGCTCCAGGGTCCCGCCGAGCACCGTGTTGACGACGTGCAGCCCCCGGCAGACGGCGAGCAGCGGCATCCCCGACGCGAGCGCGTGCCGGGCGAGCCCGAGATCGAACGCGTCCTGTTCGTCGTCCACGTCGTAGAGGGCCTCGTGCGTGCCCGTGACCCCGTACCGGTACGGAGCGACGTCGCCGCCGCCCGGCAGCAGCACCCCGTCGAAGCGGGCCAGCCGGGCGGCGAGTTCACCGGGACCGTCGGGAGCGTGCGGATGCAGGCCGACGGGTTCCCCGCCGGCCCGCCACACCGCCTCGATCAGGGCCCGCGCGTTGACCTCGGCCCGGTGGCGCAGCGCCGACGCGGACGCGGAGAACCGGGCCGGTACGGCGATCAGGGGGCGCCGGGTCACAGCTGGATCCACGTCGTCTTGAGGTCGGTGTACTTCTCCAGGGCGTGGGCGGACTTGTCGCGCCCGTTGCCGGACTGCTTGACCCCGCCGAACGGCACGGTGAGGTCGCCCTCCTCGTAGCAGTTGACCCACACGGTCCCGGCCCTGAGGGCCCGCGAGACGCGGTGGGCGGTGGACAGGTCGGACGTCCACACCCCGGCGGCGAGCCCGTACTCGGTGTCGTTCGCCAGCGCCACCGCCTCGTCGAGATCCTCGAAGGCGATGACGGACAGCACGGGCCCGAAGACCTCCTCGCGGGCGAGCCGGCTGCCGGGGCCGACCCGGTCGAACACGGTCGGTTCGAGGTACGTCCCACCCGTCGCCGTAAGGATGCGGTCCCCGCCGGTCAGGAGCCGCGCCCCCTCCTCGCGCGCGGTGCGGACCTGCCCGAGCACCCGCTCCAGGTGCCGTTCGCCCACGAGCGCCCCCATCTCCGTGGCCGGATCGAGCGGATCGCCGACCCGCAGCTCGCGGGCCCGGCGCACCACCGCCTCGACGACGCGCTCGGCGACGGACGCGTGCACGAGGAGCCGGGAGGGCGCCGTGCACATCTCGCCCTGGTTGAAGAAGATCCCCCAGGCGGCGGTGGCGGCGGCCCGGTCGAGGTCGGGTGCGTCGGGCAGCACGATGTTGGGGGACTTGCCGCCGAGTTCGAGCCAGACGCGTTTGAGGTTGGAGTCGGCGGCGTAGCGCAGGAAGTGGCGGCCGACGGCGGTGGAGCCGGTGAAGGCGAGGACGTCCACGTCCGGGTGGAGCCCGAGGGCCCGCCCAGCGCGGGGGCCGTCGCCGGTGACGACGTTCAGCACCCCCGGCGGCAGCCCCGCCTCCAGCGCGAGCCGCCCGAGCAGCAGCGCGGACAGCGGCGCGCTCTCGGACGGCTTGAGCACGACCGTGCATCCGGCGGCCAGCGCGGGCGCGACCTTCCACCCGGCGAGGGTCAGCGGGAAGTTCCACGGCACGACCGCGCCGACGACCCCGGCCGGCTCCCGGGTGACGAGCGCGAGCGCGTCCGGCGCGGTGTGCGGGACCTCGTCGGTGAGCTTGCCGGCGAGTTCGCCGTACCAGCGGAACGTGTTGATCACCGCGCGCAGTTCGATGCCGTGGGCGTCGGCGATCGGCTTGCCCATCTCCAGGGTGACGGCGAGCGCGAGGTCGTCGCGGTGCTCGTCGAGCAGGCCGGCGAGCCGGACGAGGACCCGCCCCCGGTCGCCGGGCGCGAGCCGGGGCCACGGCCCGTGGTCGAAGGCCCGCCGGGCGGCGGCCACGGCGGCGTCGACCTCGGCGGGGCCGCCGTCGGCGACCTCGGCCAGCGGCTGCCCGTCGCGGGGCGAGACCACGCGGAAGACGCCGCCGCCTCCCGGCTCCTCGACGCCGTCGACGAGATGGGTACGGGGTGGGGTGAACGCCTTGGCCCGGGCGAGCCAGTCGTCATGGGTGATGGTCATACGAGCCTCCAGGAATGCCGGTCGGGGATCACCGTGTACGTCGCCTGCGCACCCGCTCGCCGACCACCCCCGCCCCCAGCACCACCGGCACGGACAGCTCCAGCCACAGCGCCGTGCCGCCGTCCCCGCCGATCAGCGTCGTGAAGTTCGCCAGGATCAGCCAGACCGCCCCCGCGAGCCCCACCGCCGCCAGCACCGGCGCGACCACCGTGTGCCACACCCGCCGGTCGACCCGGCGCCGCCGGAAGTACACGACGACGGACACCGACGTCAGCAGGTAGAGCAGCATCATCGCCAGCACCGCGAGCCCGCTGAACCAGGAGAAGAGGGTCAGCACCGGGTCCTTCCCGGCCACCGCGAACGGCACGACGAGCAGCACCGCCGCCGAGGTCTGCACACACCCCGCGGCCCAGGGCGAGCGCCGGGAGTTGAGCCGGCACAGCCCGCCGGGAAGCAGGCCGTCGCGCCCGAGGGAGAACAGGTAGCGGTTCGCGGAGTTGTGGAAGGTGAGGACGCCCGCGAACAGCGAGGTGGCGAGGAGGACCGGCAGCACGTCGTTCGCCCACCCGCCGAACAGGTCGGCCACGGGCGCGAACACGAACGACGCCGAGTCCCCGCCGGCCAGCGCCTTCCCCGCCGCCCCGGGCGCCGCCGAGGCGCCGTACGCCGAGATCAGCATCCAGGACGTCAGCGCGAAGAACCCGGTCACGACCACCACCGACAGGTACGTGGCACGCGGCACCGTCTTCTTCGGCTCGCGCGCCTCCTCGCCGTAGATCGCGGTCGCCTCGAATCCGAACATGGACGCCACGGCGAACATCACGGCCACCCCCGGAGCCCCCTGGAGCGCGGCCGAGGCGGAGAAGCTCCCGGCGACGCCGAGCCCCTCGGGACCGCCCCCGCGCAGCAGCGTGACCACCCCGAACGCCAGCAGCACGCCGAACTCGGCGAGCACGAACACCGCGAGGACCCGCGCCCCCACCTCGATCCCGGCCGCCCCGAGCGCCTGGACGACGGCCATGGTGACCAGCGTGTACAGCCACCACGGCAGATCGACCCCGGCCCGGTCGGCGAACAGCCCGGCGACGATCGAGCCGTACAGCCCGTACATGGCCGCCTGGATCACGCAGTACGCGAAGAGCGCGACGCCCGCGCTCCCGGCCCCGGCGCCGCGGCCGAGGCCCGCGCCGATGTACGTGGAGAAGGCGCCCGCGTCCACGACGTGCCGCCCCATGGCGACGAACCCGACGGAGAAGAGCAGGATCACGGCCCCGGCGAGGAGGTACGCGGCCGGGGTGCCGGCGCCGTTGCCGAGGGCGATCGACAGCGGTGCCGCCCCGGCGATCCCCGTGAGCGGGGCCTGACCGGACAGCACGAAGAACAGGATGCCCAGGACGCCGAGGGCGTCGGGCTTGAGGGCGGGGGCGTCCGGTTGGGTCCGGCGCGCGGGGACCGTCTGACTGTCCACTCGGGTCACCTTCGGAAGAGGAAGAGAGAGGGGTGTTCGTTTCAGGTCAAACGAATTGACTCATGGTGGGCCCGAACCAGCCCCGTGACAAGGGATCGGGAAGCCCCGGTACCCGGCCCTCAGGTCACGGCGCGCCGAGCCGCTCCAGCAGCGCGCGCAACTCCGCGAGCGCCTCCTCGGTGACCTCGCGCTCACCGAACACGAGCTGATGCAGCACGAGCCCCTCCAGCGCGGCGAAGACCAGCCGGGACATGCCCCGGCTCACCGGCTGCGGCAGGAACCGCGCCACCTCGTGCGCGCTCGCCTCGAAATACTCCTCGTACAGCGCGCGCAGATGCGGCAGCAGCTCCGGCCTGCGCCGCGCCTCCAGCAGCAACTCGTACTGGAACGCCTGGAGTTCGGGCCCCGACTCGACCATGTCGACCAGCGCCCCGCTGAACCCGGCGGCCTCCTGTCCCCCCGCGCCGAGCGCGCTGCGCTCCAGGGAGGAGCGGACGGCGTGGGTGACGGCCTCCTCGATCAGCACGTCCCGCGACCCGAAGTGGTGCACGACGAGCCCATGGGTGACCCCGGCCTCCTCGGCGACCGCCCGGTACGTCAGCTTCCGCAGCCCGCCCCGGGCGACGACCCGCACGGCCGCGTCCAGCAGCGCGACCCGCCCCGACCCGTAGCCGGTCACGCGCTTGCGGGGACGGCGCCCGCCTGCGGGCTCGACGGGCTCGGTCATACGGCCGACCCTACCGGCGCCGACGCTCACCGCCGCGGCGGCCTGATCCCCCGGAACTCCCAGTCGCCGCCGAGCGCGGTGGACAGGACCTCCTCGGACTCGGTGGGCTGTGCGCCGACGTCGGTGCGGATCGGGGTGGGGCCGGCGACGACGTGGCTGGTGAGCCTGCCGAGGCCCTCGACCTCGACCTCCACGACGTCCCCGGGCCGCACGGGCCGCGAGCCCGCCGGGGTGCCGGAGAGCAGGACGTCGCCGGGGTACAGGGTGATGGTGCGGGCGATGTCGGCGACGAGGTAGTGCATGTCCCACTGCATCTCGTCGGTCGAACCGTCCTGCACGACACGCCCGTTGACGTACGTCCGCAGCCGCTTGCCGGGGAAGTCCCAGCCGGTGACCAGACCCGGGCCGAGCGGGCACAGCGTGTCGGAGCCCTTCACCCGCAGCATCGAACCGGCGTCCGTGTCCCGGAAGTCGTGCAGCCCGAAGTCGTTGGCGATCGTGTACCCGGCGATGAACTCCCCCGCTTCGGAAGGGGAGATGTTGCGCGCGGTCCGCCCGATCACGATGGCGACCTCGCCCTCGTAGTTGAGCCAGGTACAGCCCTCGGGGCGGACCACGGCGCCCCGGTGGGAGTTGAGGGAGGAGGTCGGCTTGTGGAAGTAGGTGGGTGTGTCGGGGAGCTGGATGCGGAACTCCTCGACGCGGCTGCGGTGGTTGAGGTGGACGGCGATCACCTTGGACGGCACGACCGGCGGCAGGTGGTGGGCCTCGTCGGCCTTGACGCGGCGGCCGTCCCCGGCGACGAGTTCGTCCCCGTCGGGGGTGACCTGGACGGCGGCGCCGTCCAGGAGGATGCGGCGGTACTCGGTCATGGCGTGTCCTTCCGTGCGGGGCGGTCGCCGGTCCAGCCGTCGGCCGGCCGGTCGAACCAGAGGTGGACCTGGCCGGTCCCGACGGAGTTCTCGTACTCCCCGTACCGCCGGCCCTTCGCCAGGCAGCGCTGTTCGCCCAGCGCGCCGGCCATCATCAGGTAGTGGAAGAACCTCGCCTCGGGCTTCACCTTCCAGAACGCGTCCATCGTGTCGAGGACCTTGTCGTGCCGGCCCTCCTGGAACCAGGCGATCCGCTCCAGGTCGGCCTCGCGGGCCTCGGGCGTGCGGATGTGCGCCGGATCGCTCGCCTCGTGGTCCCGCAACTCGCGCAGCGGCCAGAAGGTGTGCGAGAGGGCGCCGGACGCGATGAGCAGGACGCGGCGTCCCGGGGTGGCGGCGATGCCGTCGGCCAGGGCGCGGCCGAGGCGGAGGTGGTCCTCCATGTCGCCGGTCTGGCAGACGCCGATGCTCACCCAGCGCTTGTCCGGAAGGCCCTCGCCGAGGAACTTCCACAGGTTGAGGGTGGCGTAGTGGACCGGCAGGTACGTGTCGTCGATCGCGGTGATCCAGGTGCCGTGCTTGTCGGCGAACCTCTCGACGTTGGCGGCGAGTTCGGGGTCGCCGGGGAAGTCGTACGGCATCCGGCACATGCCGCGCGGCAGCTCCTCGGACGTGAACAGGCCCGCCCGGCGCGGCTGCGCGGTGACGACGAACTCGACCGTCGTCGCCCAGTGGGAGTCCAGGACGACGACGGTGTCGTAGTCGTCGGACTCGAAGACGTCCGCACGGAGCTGTTGGAGACCGGTGACGAGGGTGATCTCCTTGCCCTCGTTGAGTTCCAGCCGGGTGGCCTCGGGCAGGACGATGGTGGGGACGTGGGCGAGCAGGCCCGCGCCGACGATCTCACCCATGGCTGTTCCATCCGTTCGGGGCGGTGACGGTGTTCTTCAGGTCGCAGTAGAAGTCGAAGCTCCAGGTGCCGCCCTCGCGGCCGGCGCCGGAGAGCCGGGAGCCGCCGAAGGGCGCCCGGAGATCGCGGACGAAGAAGCAGTTCACCCAGACCGTGCCCGCGACGAGCCGGGCGGTGACGCGTTCGGCGCGTTCGGGGTCGCCGGTGGCGAGGGTGGCGGCGAGCCCGAAGCGGGTGCCGTTGGCGAGGCGGACCGCCTCGTCCTCGCCGGTGAAGGTCTGGAGGGTGAGGACCGGGCCGAAGACCTCCTCCTGCACGATCTCCGAGTCCTGGTCGACACCGGCGAGGAGGGTCGGCGCGTAGTACTGGCCGCCGCCGGGACGGCCGCCGATGACGGCGCGGGCCCCTTCGGAGAGCGCCCGCCGGACGAAGCCGTCGATCTTCTCCAGTTGCCGGGGATGGATGACCGGCCCGATGTCGGTGGCCTCGTCACGCGGGTCGCCCTGCCGGAGACCGGCCGCCTTGGCGACGAAGCGCTCCGTGAACTCCTCGGCGACGGTGTTCTCGACGAGGATGCGCGTCGCCGCCAGACAGACCTGGCCGGCGTTGTCGTACTGCTCCACCGCGAGGTCCACGGCGAGGTCCAGGTCGGCGTCCGCGAACACCAGCAGGGGGGACTTGCCGCCGAGTTCGAGGCTCAGCGGCGTCAGGTTCGCGGCGGCCGATGCGGCGATGCGCCGCGCCGTCGGCACGGACCCGGTGAAGCTGATGCGCCGTACGCCGGGGTGCGAGGTGAGGGCGTCGCCGATCTCGGCGCCGTAGCCCTGGACGACGTTCAGGACCCCGGCGGGCAGTCCCGCCCCGGCGGCGATGTCGGCGAGCAGCGAGGCCGTGAGCGGCGACCACTCGGCGGGCTTGAGGACGACGGTGTTCCCGGCGGCGAGCGCGGGGGCGACCTTCCACGTGGCCAGCATCAGGGGGGCGTTCCACGGGGTGATCAGGACGCAGGGCCCGGCCGGGTCCCAGCTGACGTGGTTGGTGTGCCCCCGGGTCGCGAAGTCCTCGTGCTCCAGCGTCAGCAGCCGGTCCGCGAAGAAGCGGAAGTTGTGCGCGACCCGGGGCATGACACCCCGGCGGTGGGAGCGCAGCAGGGCGCCGTTGTCGGTGGTCTCGACGATCGCGAGGTCTTCGAGGCGCTTCTCGACGCCGTCGGCGATGGCGTGCAGGACGCGGGCGCGTTCGGCGCGGGGCGTGGCGGCCCAGGAGGGGAAGGCGTCACGGGCGGCGGCGACAGCGGCCTCGGCCTCGGCGGGCCCGCCCCGGGAGACTTCGCCGAGCGTGCCGCCGTCGATGGGGGAGCGGTCGGTGAACGTGCTGGGGGAGGCGACGCGTCGGCCGCCGATCCAGTGCCGGGTGTCGACGGGGACCCCGGAAACAGTGATCTTCATGTGTACGTCTCCCCTTCGCTCTCGGACGTGCCGGACTCCAGCAGCCGCCCCCCGTCCCACACCACCCCGACCTGCCGGTAGTACGCGGCGATCGGCTCCCGCACCTCCAGCCGGGCCAGTTCCTCGGTGGGTGCCTCGAACAGCTCCAACTCGGCCTCGCCCACCCACGGCTGCCCACCCTCGAAGGCGGCGGCCCCGGACTCGATCAGCTCGTCGAGCGCGAGCCCCTTCCCCTTCTCGACGGACGGCAGCCACCGGTGATGGGCCATCGGATGCCCGTTGACGAACCCGTTCGTCGGGGACGGCTCCCGCAGGGTCACCACGGCCTGGGCGAGCCGCCGGTCGGCGGCGGCCAGCGTCGCCCCGAACCGGGCCCCCGCCTCGATCCGCGGAGCGGGCCCGTACGGGTGCGGACGCGTCTGATGGATCGACCCGAGCTTCTTCGGATACCCCTGGTGCAGGCCCCGCGCGATGGCGAAGTCCTTGTCGACCCAGATGAACACGCACCGCGAGTACGTCCGCCCCCGGTAGGAGCAGCGCACCACCGCGAACGCCTCCTTGTACTGCGCCCGCACCGGATCGAGCAGCTCCTCCCCGGACTCCGCGCAGGACTGCCAGTCGGCCCAGATCAACGCGACCGCGCCCGGCTCCTCCTCGGCCAACTCCAAAGGGTGGGGGAGCAGTTCACGTACCCGTTCCGGGTCCGTGCGGTACTCGACGGTCAGCAGATCCCCGGAGTACCGCCAGGGCGGCGCAGGAATCGACGACGACGCCCCGCTCACCGTCTTCGGCGGGAAGAACCCGCGCACACCCGTCATGACAGAGAACTCCTCACAGGTTGCGACAACTCGGCACGCAGCCGCGCGGCCCGCGCGACGACGCGGGCCCCGCCCAGCGCGACGACCCCGACGAGCAGCCCCTCGCGGTGGTAGCCCACGAGGACGTCACCGTCCGGGTCGCCGTCGAGGACCCGGACGTCCCCGAGCCCCAGCGAGGGCGCCCCGAACGACTGGAGCCGGAAGTCGTGCTGGTCGCTCCAGAAGGTGGGCAGCGGCGAGAACGGCGCCGGCTCGACGCGGGAACCGGAGAGGTGGGCGGCGAGAACGCGCGCCGCGTGCCTCGCCGTGTCCGTGGGCATCGACCAGTGCTCGACGCGGCGCGGCACCTCGTCGTACCGCGCGTTGGGAAAGCGCGCCACGTCGCCCACCGCGACGACCTCCGGACGTCCCCCGGCCCGCAACCGCCCGTCGGTCAGTACGCCGTCGGAGAGGTCGAGCCCGTTGCCGTCGAGCCACTCGGTGTTGGCGAGGGACCCGACCGACTCCACGACGACGTCGGCCCCCAGCACCACCCCGTCGGAGAGCACCACCCCGCTGACCCGCCCGTCCCCCTCGAACCCGGCGACCCCGGCCCCGAGGACGAACCGCACCCCTCGCCGCCGATGCCGCTCCAGCAGGCACCCGGCGAGGAGGTCCCCGAGCGGCCCCACCAGGGGCAGCGCCAGCGGATCGACGACGGTCACCGAGCCCGCGCCGAGCGCCACCGCCGTGGCGGCGACCTCGCACCCGATGAACCCGGCCCCCACCACGAC
This sequence comes from Streptomyces niveiscabiei, assembly GCF_033794345.1. Classification (NCBI taxonomy): domain Bacteria; kingdom Bacillati; phylum Actinomycetota; class Actinomycetes; order Kitasatosporales; family Streptomycetaceae; genus Streptomyces; species Streptomyces niveiscabiei. The sequence continues at coordinate 37,315 of NZ_JARAYJ010000006.1, read as the reverse complement.
GACCCGCGCCCCCGGCCGGGTCAGCTCCCGGCGCAGTGCGCGCGCGTCGGCGATCGTCCGCACCGTGTGGCGCCCGGCGAGCGGCCCGGGACAGCGCAGGCGCCGGGGCCGGGTCCCGGTGGCGATCACCAGCCCGTCGTACGACAGCCGCTCCCCGTCCGCGAGTCGGACGGTCCGCCGGTCGAGGTCGGCGGCGGTGACCGCCGTGCCGAGCCGCCAGCGGACGTCCGCGACGCTCGCGCGGGGGCGGAAGGCGAGCGACTCGAAAGGCGCCCGCCCCGCGAGGGCCTCCTTGGACAAGGGGGGCCGGTTGTAGGGCATGTGGGGTTCGTCGCCGACGACGGTGACCTGCCCCGTCCAGCCGGCGGCGCGCAGTTGTTCGGCGGCGCGCAGCCCGGCCAGGGAGGCGCCGGCCACGAGGACGCTCGTGTGCACGGGCTCAGTCCTCGATCCGGATGGCCTGGAGGGGGCACACGTCGGCGGCCTCCTCGACCTCCTCGCGCAGCGCCTCGCCGGGGTCGGAGACGTGGGCGAGGTGTCCGGCGTCGTCGAAGCGGAAGACGTCGGGGGCGGCGAAGACGCACTGGCCGTGGTCCTGGCACTTGTTCATGTCGACGACGACCTTCATGGCCGGTCCTCCCGGGTACTCAGGGGTGTCGCCCAGTTCGTTTGATGCCAAACAACATAAGGACGGCCGCGCCCCCGGTCAAGAGCTGTCCAGATGGATAAATATCTGCGGCGCACCCCTTGCGGGGCCGGGAGCCCCTCCCTACTGTTTGACGCCAAACGAGAGGGGATGCCGGTGAGCGCATCTGTCCACCACCACCTGGAGCGGCTGGCCGCCGAGGGCATCGACGTCGTCCGCGTGACCTATCCCGACCTCATCGGCACCGAACGCGCCCGGGACGTCCTGCTCGACCACCTCCCCGACGCCGCCGGCCACGGCCTCGCCTTCTGCCGCGCCGTCTACCACACCAGCCCCCAGGGCGACGTCGTCCCGGTGACCGGCGGACTCGACGCCGGACTGCCCGACATCCGCGTCCACCCCGACCTCGACACCCTGATCGCCCTGCCCTGGGAACCCGGCGTCGCCGCCTGCCTCGGCGACGTCACCGACCCCGCCACCGGACGCCCCGCCCCCGAGTCGCCGCGCGACCTGCTGCGCACCGTCCTCGACCGCTGCCACACCCACGGACTGCGCCCGGTCGTCGGACCCGAGCTGGAGTACGTCCTGTGCGACCCCGACCCCGACACCCCGGCCGGCTGGCGCCGCTACAGCGAGGCCACCGGCGTCGTCTACACCGCCGGACTGCGCGCCGACGGCGACAACCACCTGCTGCGCACCCTGCGCCAACTGCGCGACCTCGGCATCGGCGTCAGCGGCGGCAACCACGAGTTCGACGGCTCGCAGTTCGAGATCAACCTGACCCACGCCGACGCCCTCACCGCCGCCGACCGCGCCTTCCGCTTCAAGTCCGCCGTCAAGGAACTCGCCCGCAAGGAGGGCCGCCTCGCCACCTTCATGGCGAAACCCTTCAACACGGCCGGCGGCTCCGGCTTCCACCTCCACCTCTCGTGCACCGGCCCCGAGGACACCAACGCCTTCGACGACCCCTCGGCCCCCCACGGCCTGTCGGCCACCGCACGCCACGCGATCACCGGAGTCCTCGCCCACGCCCCCGCCCTGGCCGCGCTCGCCAACCCCACCGTCAACTCCTACAAGCGCTTCGGCCCCGACACCCTCGCCCCCTGGCTGATCGACTGGGGACTCGACAACCGCAGCGCCATGGTCCGCGTCCCGCCCGAACGCGGCGCCGCCACCCGCCTCGAACTGCGCCTCGGCGACGCGAGCGCCAACCCCTACCTGCTGATCGCCGGCACGATCGCCGCCGCCCTGCTGGGCATCCAGTCCGCCCAGGAACCCCCCGCACCACTGGAGGGATACGGCTACGACGCCGCCCGGTCGGCCACGCTCCCGACGACCCTGCCCGCCGCACTCGACGCGCTGGAGGCCGACACCGCGCTCACCGAGATCCTCGGCAAGGACTTCACGGCCTCCTACCTGACGTACAAGCGGGACGAGGTCGCGCGGTTCCGGCGGTACGTCACCGACTGGGAGTTCACCGAGTACGCGTACCACCTGTGAGCCGCGAGGAGCCCACGACCATGATGCCCAGCCCCGTCACCGACGCCGTCCGCGAGCCGATGCCGCTCGGCGACGTCGACCTGACCGACCTCGACCGCTTCACCGACGGCGTCACCCCCTGGCGGATGTTCCACACCCTGCGCCACGAGGACCCCGTCCACTGGCAGCCCGAAGCGGCCCCCAACTCCGGCTTCTGGGCGGTCACCCGGCACGCCGACATCGCCCGCGTCGACCGCGACACCGACACCTTCACCTCCACCCGGTTCGTCAACCTCGAAGAGGTCGACGACGACCAGATCGCGAAACGCGCCTCCATCCTGGAACTCGACGGCGTCCGCCACCGCGCCCTGCGCGCCCTCCTGCAACGGCAGTTCGGCGCGAACGTCATCAACAGCTACGCCGGCTTCCTGCGCGGACTGACCGCCACCACCCTCGACACCGCCCTCGCCAAGGGCACCTTCGACTTCGTCGAGGAGATCTCCGCCGACTTCCCCATCAACGTCCTCGCCCGCCTCCTCGACGTACCCCCCGAGGACAACCGGCGGCTCATCGACTGGGGCAACCGCATCATCGGCAACACCGACCCCGACTACGCGGACGTCCTCCTGCACAGCGAGGAGAGCGAGCGGTACCGCGACCTGCCGTTCCGCTCCCCGGCCTCGCTCGAAGTCTTCGCGTACGGCCGCGAACTGGCCGCGCGGCGGCGCGGCGGCGACGGCACCGACCTGGTGTCGAAGCTGGTGAACACCACCCCGAAGGACGGTGTGCCGCTCTCGCCGCAGGACTTCGACAACTACTTCCTGCTCCTGGTCGTCGCGGGCAACGAGACCACCCGGCACACCATCACCCACTCCATGCTGGCCCTCCTCCAGCACCCCGAGCAACTCGCCCGCCTCCAGGAGGACCCCGCCCTGATCCCGGGCGCGGTCGAGGAGTTCCTGCGCTGGGCCTCGCCCGTCTACCACTTCCGCCGCACCGCCACCCGCGACACCGAGCTCGGCGGCAGACACGTCAAGGAGGGCGACAAGGTCGTCATGTGGTTCGCCTCCGGCAACCGCGACGAAGCCGTCTTCGGCGACCCCTACGACTTCGACGTCACCCGCACCGGCAACGACCACGTCACCTTCGGCAAGGGCGGCCCCCACCTCTGCCTCGGCAACCTCCTCGCCCGCACCGAGATCCGCATCATGTTCGAGGAACTGATCCCGCGCCTCGCGAGCATCCGCCTCACCGGGGACGTCCCCCGCGTCCGCTCCAACTTCGTCAACGGCATCAAACGGCTGCCGGTGGCGGTGACCCTGCGCTGATCGGACGTCAAGTCGGCTTATCTGTCCGAGAGTTGATGTTGAGTACGGCCTCACGCAACCCCTAATGTGATCGCGTACTGTCAATTCATGGGAGGCGTCCTTCGTGGCCCGAGCGTTGAGTTTGCTGTCGTCCGCGGTTCTCACGTGCAGTGTTCTGCTGGGGGCCGGCACACCGGCCGTCGCAGCCGACCCCGAGCCGGAGGTCATCCCCATCGACCTGCTGCTCGCCGGCTCCTACACCGACGCGTCCCGCGAGGCGATCGCGATCTGGAACAAGGCGGTTCCGACGATCAAGTTCGTCGAGCAGGACACGCCGGCGGCCCTGCGCGTCATGGAGTACAAGACGGCCAAGGGCATCCGCTCCCACGTCAACATCAAGGGCGCGGGCCGGGGATGGGTCTACCTGGAGGTCGGCGACGCCGCCCTGATCAAACCGTCCCGGATCGTCGTCCACGAACTCGGCCACATCCTGTCCCTGCCCGACCTCGGCCCCGGCAGCCCCTGCTCCAAGGTGATGTCCGGCGCCTGGGCAGGCAACGACTGCACCAACGACCAGCCCGACACCGCCGAAATCACCGAGGTCACAAACTTCTTCGCGACGAACAACGTCGGCGACCGGGTGCCTTGGTGGGCGTCATAACAGCCACCCAGCACACGCCCCACCGACCCTGACGAGGCAGCCGGCCCCGGCGGGTCCGGTCCGGCCTTCGGTCTCGGTGAGCGGCGCGGCTTATGGCCCCGGCTTGGCCTTCGGCTCCGGCGTGGCCTCGGGCCCTCGGCCGGATGCGCGGTCCGGGATCTACAGGATCACGACAGTCCCAGGCGGAACGGGTCCCTCGCCCGCGTAGGTGTCGCCCCGTTGCACCGCCGGGACGTCGTCCTCGGTGAGTGTCAAGCTCGGCCAGGGGGCGGCGAGTGTGTCGTCGTTCAGGGGGATGCCGAGGGTGTTGAGGACGAGGGCCACTATGGGGGCCGTCCCGGTTTCCTCCCCCTCGTGCGCGGCCAGCGTTTCCTCGATTCGGTTCCACCAGGGCGCGGGTCCTTCGGGGCGGGTGTGTTCCATGCCGGGTTCGAAGTTCTCGATGCACGCGCCGTCGCGCCAGTGCTGGAAGACGTCGATGCCGTCGGTGGTGAGGACGCTGTAGGTCTCGGTGCCCCGGGACAGTTTCGCGAGCGGTTCCGCCAGGGAGCCGGTGACGCCGTCCTCCTCGACGCAGAACGTCCACTCGCCGAGTGTTCCGGCGCGCAGGAGCGAGACTCCGTCCTCGCCGGTGAGGAGGTCCGACGCGGTGTCCCAGTCGAGCAGGCGGGCGCGGCCGGGGTCGGCCCCGTACCGGGCGAACACCTCCTCGGGGCTCAGCCCGCGAGTGAAGGTGACGCACATCCAGGCCGCCGCCCAGCGGAGCGAAGCCGTCGCGTTCATGTCCATGTGTGCCGCCCCCCGTCGTCGCGTGGCGCCATGCTACGGGCCGTGCGCCCGCTGAGACGGCTGCCCGGGGATCGGTCCCGGTGTGCGAGCGCGCCGACGCCGTGGGAGGCGACGCCGGGGGCGGTCCCTCCCACGACATCGGGTCGGGTCAGAAGCCCAGCTTCCACTTCTGGTAGCCGCCGCCGTTGCAGCCCGTCACATAGGCGGCGCCGGCGTGGTTGCTGTCCACGCAGGTGTTGAACAGGACGTTCGTCAGCTCGATCCGGTCCCAGCCCGAACCCTTGGCGGCGAAACGCTGGTTCCAGTTTGGGTTGCCGGATTCGTCGCACCAGTAGGTCGTCAGCGCGCCGTGGGCGTTGACGTGCAGGCATCGTCCGGTCGCCTTGTTCTTCACCTGCACCACGTCATAGGTGTCGTGGCGGACGTAGATCGGCTGCCAGGTCTGGTACGCGTTCCCCTGCTGGCAGGGCAGCGTGTAGATGCTTCCCGTGTCGTCGGCGTCCAGACAGCGCCCGGTCTCCCAGTTGCGCAGGAAGTTCTCCCCGACGTACGCGGAGGCGGGGGTCGTGCTCATGAACAGGGCCCCCACGGACATCCCCACGGCGAGGGCCGCCGTCGAACCACGGCGGGCGAAATGCCGGAGGGACGTCCGGACGGGGGCCTGCGTGGACCTGTTCAGCTCTTCCGTACGCACCATGCCTGGTTCCTCTTCTCCCCTTGACACATCACCGATCGAGACAGGGACGGCCGTCCTCGGACGAGGATGCTGCCAGGCGGCATCGGCCGATCCGGCGCTCTCGGCCCTCCAGCGGCCAAGTGCAGGGAAACCTGCCGCGAACCTGCGGGCCCGGCCGAAGTGGTTGACCTGATTCCGCCCGAAACCCCTTCCGTGAACGATCTTGCGAATGGCACGATCGGGGCCGCGTACACATCTCGTTCACATCTCCTGACCGAAAGCGTGACCGTCAGCCCATGCGTATATCCCTCGGCGTGGCACGCCGCACCACGGGAGTAGCCGTGCTCTCCCTGGCCACCGCCCTGACCGGGCTCGCCTTCCCCGCCACCGCGCAGGCGGCCGTGACCTGCGCGCCCGGCGTGTGGAAGGCCCAGTACTACGCGGGCACCGCACTCACCGGCACCCCGAAGGCCACCGTCTGCGACACCGCCATCGCCGAGAACTACGGCCTCGGCGACCCCGCCGGCGTCACCCTGCCGAGGGACAGGTTCGGCGTCCGCTGGACCACCACCCGCGACTTCGGCTCCGGCGGCCCCTTCGACCTGACCCTCGCCGTCCAGGACGGCGCCCGCGTCTACCTCGACGGCTCCCGCAAGATCGACCTGTGGCGCGACGTCAGCCGGACGCAGAAGAGAACCCTGCGCCTGACCGTCCCGCGCGGCACCCACACCCTGCGCGTGGACTTCGCCGCCTTCACCGGCGCCGCAGACATCGCCTTCGCCTACCGGCCCGTCACCGGCGCCCACGACAGGACCGCGCCCCTGGCCCCGGCCGGCGTGAAGGCCGGCTACGCCCCGGCGACCCTGAGGGCGAGCCTCGCCTGGTCCCGCAACCACGAACTGGACCTGGCCGGTTACCGCGTCTACCGCCGCACCGGCCCCACCGGCGCCTGGAGCGCGCTCACCGGCGCCCCGACCACGGCCGCCGCCTTCACCGACACACCCCCGGCCACCGGCGCCACCTACGAGTACGCCCTGCGCGCCGCCGACCGCACCGGCAACCTCTCCCCGCTGTCCGCCCCGGTACGCGTCGTCAGCGCCGACAGGACGGCCCCCGCCACACCGACCGGACTTACGGCCACGTACGACGACTTCGGCGCCCGGCTCTCCTGGTCCGCGGTGACCGGGGCGAGCGCCTACGAGGTGCAGCGCGCCCGCACGCCCGAAGGGCCGTACACCTCCCTCTCCGTGCCCACGCAGAGCACCGCCCTGACCGACCCCGCCGCCACCGCGGGCACGACCCACCACTACCGCGTACGGGCCCTGGACAGCGCCGGCAACGCCTCCGCGTACTCCGCGCCCGTCCGGCTCGACGCGACCGAGCCCAAGCCCCTGCCGCCGGCCGGGGTCTCCGCCAACGGCTGGGTCGACCGCAACACCGTCGGCTGGCGCTACGACGGCGACGCCGCCCACCGGTTCCACGTCTACGCCGCCGAGTCGCCCGACGGCCCCTGGACCCGGCTGACCGGGACCCCGGTCACCGGCCCCGCCTACGACGACTTCACGGCGCCCGTCGGGCAGGCGCGCCACTACCAGGTCAGGACGGTCACGGCGCACGGCACGGAGTCGAACCCCTCGGCGACGGCCTCGGCCACCCGTACCGGCGACGTCACCCCGCCGCACATGCCGTACGGCCTGGACGCGTGGAACGGCACCGACGGCGTGCACATCGCCTGGACGGCCAACACCGACGACACGGACCACTACCTCGTCCTGCGCAAGCCGATGTTCGGCGGCTGGGAGCAGATCGCCGTGGTGCGGGGCGCCGCCTACCTGGACGCCGCCGCCCCGGTCGACGTGCAGTTCGGCTACACCGTCCGCGCCGTCGACGCGGCCGGCAACGTCTCCCCGATGCCCGAGCCCGGCTACGGCACGGTCTACGGCAAGCGCCTGCCGGTCCACGAGAAGCCGGCCGCACCCGCCTCGGTGGCCGCGACGGCCGCGAACGGCCGCGTCACGGTGGAGTGGACCGCGAGCACGTCGGCCGACGTGGCCGGCTACTACGTCTACCGCACGACCTCCCCCGACCCCACGTCGGCCTACGCGGTCTCCCCGCTCCTCAAGGGGACGACGTTCACCGACGAGAACGTGCCCGCGGGCAAGACCTGGTACTACGTCGTACGCGCCGTCAGCACGCACAGCACGTGGTCCGACTTCTCGCCGGTGGCCGACGTCACCCTGCCCTGCCCGGTCATGACCGCGCCGCCCACTCCCCGGATCACCGGAGGCGGCAGGGGCGCCGACTCCGTCCGGCTCGACTGGGAGGCGGGAGCCTGCGACCAGGGGGCCGGCGCCTCGTACAACGTCTACCGGTCCACGTCCGCCGCGGACGTCTTCACCCCTGAGCACCGCATCGCCTCGGGCGTGACACAGCCGACCTACACGGACCTCGGCCTGCCCCGGGCGTACTACTACTACGTCGTCACGGCCGTGGCCGCCGACGGCACCGAATCGTCCCCCCAGGCCCGGCCGTTCGAGATCTCGACGCAGGCGCCCTGAGCTTGCCGGAAGGGATCTGTGACGGAGGACAATCGTGGCATGTGCATGATCTGAAGGGGTGTCGGGGCATACCATCGCAAGGCTCCGAAGGGCGGCCGACGGCCCGTCAGGCCCCACCGGGCCACCGGCCGTTCCTTCGCGCGCCCGGCCCCGCCGGGGCCGGAACCCCCACAGACGAAGGAGCAGCAATGCCCCTCAGCACCTGGCTCAAGGCGGGCACGTGCGCCGCCGCGCTCACCCTCGCCATGGCGAGCGCCGCGACCGCGGCCCCCGCGAGCGCAACACCGACCACCCGGGCGGCCGTGACCCTCCGGTACGACGACAGCCGCGCCGGAGGCTGGGAAGCCGCGATCGCGGCCGGAGTCGCCTCGTGGAACGCGAACGTGAGCAACGTCCGACTGGTGGAAGCGGCACCCGGCACCCGGGCCGAGATCGTGATCGTCGCCACCACGGGCTGGCCGCAGGCCACACTCGGCCCCGTCCGCCCGGGCCGCCAGGTCCGCGTCGAACTCGGCAGCCAGGCCGTGGACGACGGCTACGACAAGACCCGGATCGCCGCCCACGAACTGGGGCACAGCCTCGGCCTGCCCGACACCAAACCCGGCCCCTGCTCCCAGCTGATGTCGGGCTCGAGCGCGGGAACGGCCTGCACCAACGCCGTACCCGACGCGCGGGAACGGTCCCGCGTACAGTCCGCCTACGCCACCGCGCTCGCCCCCGCCGACGGCCGCACCCTCGTCGACGCACCCTGACCACACGGCAACGGCGCCTCCCGGGACCCCTGACAAGGGCCCCGGGAGGCGCCGTTCCGCTGTGCGAGCCGCCCCGTCCGCCCTGACGGCTCCTCCCGGGCTGCGGCCGGCCGGGGGAACTGATCCACTGGCACCGGGAACCGTCCTGACGGAAAGAGGCACACATGTCCGCTGCGGACAACAAGGCGCTGGTGATCGCGTTCTACGAGCAGGCCTTCAACGACTACCAGCCCGAGGCCGCCGCCGCGCATCTCGGCGAGAGCTACACCCAGCACAACCCCGAGGCGCAGGACGGCCCGCAGGCCTTCGCCGGCTACGTCCACTGGCTGCGCGGGCAGTTCCCCGAACTGCGCCTGGACATCAAGCGCGCCATCGCCGAAGGGGACCTGGTGGTCACCCACAGCAATCTGCACCTCAAGCCCGGCGACCGCGGCATGGCCGTCGCCGACTTCTGGCGTGTCGCCGACGGGAAGATCGTCGAGCACTGGGACGTGATCCAGGAAGTGCCCGAGAAGAGCGCCAACGACAACACCATGTTCTGACCGCGCCCCCTGGAGGAGTGAAACCGGACGCCGCGCGGTGGTGTTGGAAAGGGTATGAGCACCGACATCGCCCCCGCCGAGGCCCGCCGGCGGATCGACCGGGCCGACTGGACCGAACTCGCCGCGTCCCTGGACGCACACGGCTGCGCGCTGACCCCGCGCCTGCTCGACCCGGAGCAGTGCCGGGAGATCGCCGGCCTGTACGAGCGGCCCGAGCTGTTCCGCGGCACCGTCGACATGGCCCGGCACCGCTTCGGCTCCGGGACGTACCGGTATTTCACCCATGAGCTGCCCCCGGTGATCGCCGGACTGCGCGCGGCTCTCTACCCGAGGCTGCTGCCCGTCGCCCGGGACTGGGCCGCGCGGCTCGGCCGGCCGGCGCCCTGGCCGGACGAACTGGGGGAGTGGCTGGCGATGTGCCACGAGGCGGGACAGGACCGCTCAGCGCAGATCCTGCTCCGCTACGAGAAGGACGACTGGAACGCCCTGCACCGCGACCTCTTCGGCGATCTCGCCTTCCCCCTCCAGGTCGTCATCGGCCTCGACGAGTACGGCACCGACTACACCGGCGGAGAGTTCCTGCTCGTCGAACAGCGGCCCCGGGCCCAGTCGCGGGGCACCACCGTCGCCCTGCGCCAGGGCCACGGCCTCGTCTTCACCACCCGCGACCGCCCGGTCCCCTCCCGGCGCGGCTGGTCCGCCGGAGCCGTACGGCACGGCGTCTCCACCGTCCACTCCGGCCGACGGCACGCACTGGGCCTGGTCTTCCACGACGCGTCATGACAGCCGGGCCCCGGCGCGAGTACACCCTGCTCGGCCCCGACGGCAGGCCGTACCCCAGCCCGCTGCCGGGCACCCTGGGAGGCCACCGGGGCGGGCGGCTGTACGGCCGCCTGGACTGTCCCTCCGCCGCGCGGGCCCTGGCCCGGGGCGGCTACGTCCGGCAGCGGGTGTTCTTCCCCGACGAGCCCACCGCCGTCGCCGCCGGATACCGGCCCTGCGCGGTGTGCCTGCCCGAGGCGCACCGCCGCTGGAAGGCCCACCGGACGGCGACCGCCCCACCGGACCCGACGGAAGGCACCCCCGATGCGTCCCCGTGAACGACGTGACCCGGCAGCCGCCACCCCGTCGCCGCTCCTCCGCCCCGCCGAACGGGACAGACACGGCGCGCTGCCGCCGCCCTCCCCGCACACGGCGGCCGAACTGGCCGCGCTCATCGGCCTGTTGACGGCACCCCGGCCCCGCATCCGGACCGTGGTGACCGGGCACAGCAGGGATGCCGCCTCCGTACGGACGGCCGCCGCCTTCACCGAGGCGTGGGAGGCGCGCGGCGGCACGGTTCTCACGGTGGTCGACTGGCCGGAGACGGCTGCCTCCTGGCTGCGCGCGGCCCGCCGGATGACCGCCGAGACCCCTGACGCGTGGGTGATCGCCGCGGCGGGCCCCGGGTTCGTCCAGCTCGCCCGGCGGCTGCGGCACAGCACCACCTGGGAGCCGTCGCGCACCTACGCCTTCGGGTCGCTGCGCGACGCCCGCGTCACGGCACAGGCCGGGCCCGGCGTACTGCACGGGCTGCGCGGCGCCGACGCGGACGGCGGCTGGTGGGAGGTCCACGGCGACCAGGTCACCACGTTTCCGTCCCGAACCAGCGGGTGAGAGCGGCCCACAGGATCTGTACCCCTGTCACCTGGGCAGACGCGTTGGCCCGATCCTTCAGTGGCTCTTGCGAGAGTGCAGCCATGACACAGAGCTGTCGGAACAAGGGGGCGTGTCATGGCGACGATGCCATTGACCGGTAAAGCGTTACGCCTGGAGCGATTGTCCCGTGCGGACGACGGCCGGTACCTGTTCGTCCCGCTCGATCACTCCGTCTCCGACGGGCCGATCGTCGGCGCGGCACGGTTCCCGGCGCTGGTCGCGGACATCGCCGAGGGCGGCGCGGACGCCGTGGTCGTGCACAAGGGCCGGGCCCGGCTGATCCCGCCCGCCCTGCTGACCCGGACCGGACTCGTCGTGCACCTGAGCGCCAGCACCAACGCCGGTCCCGACGCCGACGCCAAGGTCCTCGTCGGTGACGTCGAGGAGTGCGTACGCCTCGGGGCCGACGCCGTGAGCGTCCACGTGAACATCGGCTCCGACACCGAGCCCGCGCAGCTGAGCGACCTCGGGGCGGTGGCGGCGGCGTGCGAACGCTGGGGCATGCCGCTGATCGCGATGGTGTACCCGCGCGGCCCGCGGGTGGCGGACCCGAACCGCCCCGACCTCGTGGCGCACGCCGTGAACGTCGCAGCGGACCTCGGCGTCGACATCGTCAAGACGGTGCTCGCCGCCCCGCCGGAGCGGATGGCGGAGGTCGTGGAGAGCTCACCGCTGCCCGTCGTCGTCGCCGGCGGCGGCGGTTCGGGCGGCATCGAGGCGTTCGCCCGCTCCGCGCTGGAGACCGGCTGCGCGGGACTCGCCGTCGGCCGGCGCGTGTTCACCAGCCCCTCACCCCGGCAGACGGTCGCGAGCCTCGCCGCGATCGTCCACCCCGGCGGGCTCGCGGACCGCCGCGGGCCGTCGTCCGCACGCTCGTCCTCGACCTCTCCCGAACTGGCAGGTGCCCTGTGAAATTCGCCTGGATCGACCTTCGTTCCGTTCCCGCCGAGCGCCGTGACGCGGTCGTCGACGCCGCCGTCCACGCCCGGGTGGACGGCATCGTCGACAGCTCCTGGGAGACCCTCGCCACCCTGCCGGCCACGGTCAAACGCGTCCTGGCCGGCGAGCTGCCGCCGCAGCGGGAGGGGCTCGACGACCTCATCGTGCTGCGGGACGTCACCGGCACCGACCGGCTGAACGAACTCCGCGCCCGCCACCAGTCCGGCGAGAAGGACGTCGCCGGCCTGGTGGACGTCGTCGACGACCCGACGCTGACCCTGGCCTGCGAGACGGCGACCGCCCTGCCGTACACGGTGGTCCAGTTCAAGGACCCGACGAAGATCCCACTGGAGATCGTGATCGCCGCCGCCGACCGCTCCCCGGGCCGGCTCGTCTGCCGGGCCGACGACCTGGAGGAGGCCACGGTCGTCGTCGACGTCCTGGAGAAGGGCTCCGAGGGCGTCCTGTTCGCGCCGCGCGACGCCGACGACGTCTTCCAGCTCGTGGAGATGCTGCGGGTCAAGACCTCCGACCTGGAACTGACCACCCTGACGGTCGAGTCGACCGAGCACCTGGGCCTGGGCGACCGGGTCTGCATCGACACCTGCACGCACTTCGAGAAGGACGAGGGCATGCTCATCGGCTCGTACGCGCACGGGTTCCTCCTGTGCGTGAGCGAGACCCACCCGCTGCCCTACATGCCGACCCGCCCGTTCCGCGTCAACGCGGGCGCGCTGCACAGCTACGTCTTCGGCCAGGACAACCGCACCAACTACCTCAGCGAGCTCAAGGCCGGTTCCGCGGTCCTCGCCGTCGGCGCCGACGGCCGTACCCGGCGGATCGTGGTCGGCCGGATCAAGCTGGAGTCCCGGCCGCTGCTGAGCATCCGGGCGGTGTCGCCCGAAGGCGTCCAGGTCAACCTGATCGTCCAGGACGACTGGCACGTCCGGGTCCTGGGCCCCGGCGCGGCCGTGCTGAACGTGACGGAACTCAAGAAGGGCGACCAGGTCCTCGGCCACGTCGCCACCGACAAGCGGCACGTCGGCTGGCCCGTCGGTGAGTTCTGCGTCGAGAAGTGAGCCGCGCCGCCGGCCCGGCGCACCCGCATCGGCCCCGGAGAGACGATGAGTGACGAAGGCTGGTGGGGCGGGAGCCTGCTCGCCGCCGCGGACCCGAGGGCCGTGTGGGCGCTGGCCGGCGACGCGGTCCCGTTCGGGACGCTCCGCGAGGAGACGGCACGACTGGCCCGCATCCTGCCCGCCTACGGCATCGGCCGGGGCGCGACGGTGGCCGTCCACGGCACGCCCAGCTTCACCCAGCTGTGGTGCGTCTTCGCCCTGTGGTCCCTCGGCGCCCAGGTGATCCTGCTGGAACCGGCCCTGGACCGGGCGGAGCGCGAGACGCTGCTGGCCCTGAGCGCCCCGCAGTTCGTCCTCACCCTGCGCGGACGGCACGACGGCGAGGACGTCTTCGAGCCGGAGTGCGAGGTGCTCGTCCGGCGCAGGCGCGGCGGCAGGACCGCGACCACCCCGCACTGCCTGGTGCAGTTCTCCTCCGGCACGACGGGCCGGCCCAAGGCGGCCGGCCGCACCGCCGCCTCGCTGCGCGCCGAACTGGCCCAGGCCGCCACCCTCGCCGCCATGCCGCGGGCCGGCGAGCGGGTCGCCGTCCTCGAACCCGTCGCGCACTCCTTCGCGCTGATCGGCGGCGTGCTGCACGCGCTGGCCGTGGGCGCGACCGTGGTGTTCCCCCGGGCCGCCACCGACCCGGCCTTCGCCGAGGCGGCGGCCCGCTCCCACGTGGTGCTGGGCCGACCGCCGCACTACACCGCGCTCGCCGCCACCGGCACCCGCCTGCCGCTGCTGCGGCTGGCCGTCTCCGGCGGCGACGCCCTGCCCGAGGAGACCGCCGGCGCGTTCGCCCGGCGCCACGGCGTCCTGATCGGCCAGGCCTACGGCACCACCGAGACCGGCCTGGTCTCCGCCGACCTCACGGGCGAGTACGGGCCCGGATCGATCGGCGTACCGCTGCCCGGCGTACGCACCCGGCTGCGGGCCGGAACCCTCCAGGTCCAGGTGCCCGGCTGCCCCTACCCCTACGACGGCCGGCAGTGGGCCGGCGGCTGGCTCGCCACCCACGACCTGGTCTCCCGGGACCCGGCGACCGGCGCCCTGAGCCTGCGCGGGCGCGACGGGCGGACCGCCTCCGGCGCCCGACTCGTCGACATCGAGGCCGTGCTGTGCGCCCACCGCCATGTCCGGGAGGCCGTGGTGCTGGGGCCCGACCCGGTCGAGGCACAGGTGACCGGCACCGCCGAACTGGCCCGGGACGACCTGTCCGCCTGGTGCCGCCGCTTCCTCGGCGAACAGGCCGTGCCCCGGCACATCACCCTGGTGCCCGAACTGGCCAGGTCCGCCAGCGGAAAGGTGCTGCGCGACCGCGCCCGGCTCCAGGAGCGGGGCCGGGCCGCGCACCGCGGCCGTACGGGCCGGAGACCGTGATGGCGGGGCGGGGCGCGTACACGACCGACGCCGAGCGCTGGCGGGCCGTGCAGCACCGGGACGGGGCGGCGGACGGCGCGTTCTACTACGTCGTGCGCACCACCGGCATCTACAGCCGGCCCTCCTGCGCGGCGCGGCTGGCCCGCCGGGAGAACGTGGAGTTCCACTCCTCCCTGGACGAGGTGCGCGCCCGCGGCTACCGCCCGTGCCGCCGCTGCCACCCGGACGAGCCGGTGCCGCACCGGTACTACACCGACACCGTGGCCCGGGCCGGCCGGCTGATGGACGGGGCGCTGGAGCCGCCGAACCTCGACGCGCTGGCCCGGGCGGCCGGCTACAGCCGCTTCCACTTCCACCGGATGTTCAAGGCGACGACCGGCGTCACCCCGTACACGTACTGGACGGCGACGCGCGCCCGGCGCGTGCGCAGGGAACTCGTCGCGGCGCGCACCGTCTCCGACGCCATCTACCAGGCCGGCTTCAACTCCAACGGGCAGTTCTACGCCGCCTCCCCGGCGATCCTCGGCATGACCCCGCAGGCGTTCCGGGCCGGCGGTGACGGCGAGGTGATCCGGTCCGCGCTGGGCGCGTCCCCGCTCGGCCCGGTGCTCGTGGCCGCGGCCGGCAAAGGCGTGTGCGCGGTGCTGTTCGCGGGCCGCGACACGGCGGGCGCCGGACTGCGGCCCCGGCTCGCGCAGCTGTTCCCGCGCGCCGAACACCGGGCGGCCGACGCGTGGTTCACCGCGCTGGTGGGACGGGCACTGGCCCGCGCCGACGTCCCGGAGCCGGGGCGCGACCTGCTGCCGGCGCGGATGCTGCGGGTCTGCCTGGAGGAACGGATCCGGCAGGAGCTCCAGGAGCTCCAGGAGTGCCGGGCCCCGGCGGCGCGGGAGCTGCGCGCGGGGTGACGGCGTACGGCAGGGGGCCCGCCGTACGCCGTCGGCCGGACTCAGCCGCGCAGGCCGTTCCTGTTGCCGCGCAGTTCCTTGAAGGAGTCCAGGTCGGGCACCGTCCAGCCGTCCAGGTCGTACTCCGCCATGCACTGCTCGGCGAAGCCCTTGTACTGGTCGAGCCGGCCGCTCGCCGCCTGGGCCTGGAGGATGTCGGTGCGCACCTGCTCGTGGTTGCCCGAGTAGTTGCGCTCGTACAGCTCGTGCCGGCCGCCGAACTCCGTGCCGACCGCGTCCCACAGCAGCTTCATCAGCTTCACCCGGCTCACCGAGTCGTAGCCGTTCGAGCCGCGGACGTACTTGTCGAGGTATGGCCTGATCTCCGGGTTGGCGAAGTCCTCCGCACTGGAGTTGACGTAGATGAGACCGCTGGCCACGTCCTGGAGGATGATCTCCTTGATCCGGGGATAGCCGATGGTCATGAACCAGCGGTAGGCCATGCCGTACTCCCGGCGCGGCAGCAGCGCGCCGTCCTTCCACTCCTGCGGGTTGCGGGCGGCGGCGTCGCTGAGCGCCCAGAACATGTCGCGCCAGGCGAGCACCTCGCCGATGCGGGACTGGATGCCGCGGAAGTCCTTGCTGCCGGTCATCTCGACGGCCTTGAGCAGCAGACCCGCGATGAAGTCGATCTTCACGGCGAGGCGGATCGCGCCGTGGAAGGTGAGCCGCTCCAGGAAGCCGGACTGCGGGGCGAAGCTGTTCACGCGGTCGGCGTCGCCGTAGAGGAACACGTTCTCCCAGGGGATGAGCACCTTGTCCAGCACGAAGATCGTGTCGTTCTCGTCGAGCCGGCTGGACAGCGGGTAGTCGAACGGGCTGCCCATGACGGCCGCGTTCGCCGCGTAGGAGGGCCGGCAGATCAGCTTCAGACCCGGCGCGCCCATCGGCAACGTGGCGACCAGGGCGAACTTCCTGTCCCGCAGCGGCAGACCGTAGTGCGAGATGAAGTTGAAGTGCGTGATCGCCGAACCGGTGGCGACGACCTTGGCGCCGGAGACGACCAGCCCGTTGTCGGTCTCCTTCTCCACGTGCACGAACACGTCCTGCACCTGCTCGGTCGGCAGCTGCCGGTCGACCGGCGGGTGGATGATCGCGTGGTTCCAGAACAGCACCTTCTCCTGCGACTCCCGGTACCAGCGGCGGGCGTTGGCCTCGTAGGGCCGGTAGAAGTCGCTGTTCGCGCCGAGCGTGCCGAGGAACGCCGCCTTGTAGTCGGGGCTGCGGCCCATCCAGCCGTACGTCATCCTCGCCCACGCCGCGATGGCCTCGCGGTCGGCGACGAGGTCCTCGACGCTGCGCGGGGTGCGGAAGAAGGCGTGGGTGAAGCCGCCGCTGCCGGTGTCGGTGGGCGCGGTGAGCACACCCCGGTGCGCGGGGTCGTGCAGGGCGTTGTAGAGACGGGCCGTCATCAGCGCCGAGTTGCGGAACGCCGGGTGGGCGGTGACGTCCTTCACCCGCTCCCCGTAGAGGTAGACCTCCCGGTCGTCCCGCAGGCTCTCCAGGTACTCGTCCCCGGTGAGCGGGCGCGTCGTCGGCGCCTGGGCGCCCGGCGCCGCGTCGCCGTGCTGAAGCGTCATGTCCTCTTCCTTGTCCGGTCGGTGACCCTGTGGTGGTGGATGGCGGCCGGCCCCGTCGGAGCGGGGGCCTCAGAGGTGCTCGCCCGGAGCGGCCAGGACGCTGAAGTCGGCGGCCCACCCGTGGGCGGGCCCGTCGAGCGACCCGGTCCACGCCGACCGGCCCGACGGCCGGCGCAAACCGCCCAGCGCCCCGGCGTGGAAGACCAGCGGCTCCCCGCCGGACACCTCGAACCGCAGCACCTCGCCGACGTGCAGGACGTGATCGCCGCCGTCGTACGCCGCCCAGGGGACGCAGGTGAAGTGTGCGACCGAGCCCGCGAGCCGGGGCGCGGCCGGGTTCCCCTCCCAGCGGATCCCCGCGGCCGGCTCCTGCCCCCGGCCCGCGAAGAGCAGGGCCAGCTCCCGCTGGCCGGCCGCGAGCACGTTGATCCCGAACGCCGGACACGCCCCGAGCCGCTCGCAGGTGCGGCTGCGCCGGTCCAGGGAGACCAGCACCAGCGGCGGGTCCAGCGACACCGAGACGAAGGAACTGACCGTCGCACCATGGATGTCCCCGCCGTCGCCGGTGGTGACGACGGTGACACCCGAGGCGAACTGCCCGAGGCACTCCCTGAGCGCACGCTGCTCGAACCTCACGGTCACGGGAGAGTCCTCTCGACAGAAAAGAGACGAACGCGCCTCCGGGCGGTATTCCCTCGGCATTGTTCAATGGGCATTGTTTAAGGGGCATTGTTCCAGGGGTCGCTGAAGAACCGGTCCAGAGATTACCGGCCGCCCTGGATTTCCTTGACTCGCGTCTGTCGCGCGCTTTAGCTTTTCTGGTAGGAGAGCGAAATAGGGTCGGCACCTCCCACGTTCCCGCAGGTCGGAGGGGTCATCAAGTGGAACAAGGGGGTCCCATGCGTATTCAAGTCGAGGTGAATGAGGCCGTACAGGACTACGTTGCCGACATTTCCCTGCGAGAACCCGATCTGCTCAAGGAACTCCGGGTCAAGACCTCGGAACTCCCGCTCGCCCTCATGCAGATCTCCCCCGAACAGGGGCAGTTCCTCTCCCTGCTGGTCAAGGCGACCCGGGCCCGGCGCGCCCTGGAGATCGGGGTCTTCACCGGCTACAGCCTGCTGTCGACCGCCCTGGCGCTCCCCGAGGACGGCCGGGTGACCGGCCTCGACATCAGCGAGGAGTGGACGGCGGTCGCCCGGGACTTCGCCGAGCGGGCCGGGGTCGCGGACAAGGTCGACCTGCGCGTCGGCGACGCGCGCCGCTCGCTGGCGGGCCTGCTGGCCGAGGAGGGCGCGGCCGGCTCCTTCGACCTCGTCTTCATCGACGCCGACAAGGAGAACTACGCGGCCTACTACGAGGCCGCGCTGACCCTGCTGCGCGTCGGCGGGCTGGTCGTCGTGGACAACGTGCTGTGGCACGGAGCGGTGCTCGACGAGACGCAGCAGGACTCCGAGACGGTGGCGCTGCGCGCCTTCAACGCCAAGGTGCGGGACGACAAGCGCGTGGACCTGAGCGTCCTGCCGTTCGCCGACGGCCTCACCTTCGCCCTCAAACGCTGAACCCCGCCCGCCGCACCACGCAGGGCACCTACACCGGCACTAGTCCCCAAGAGGTATGAGCATGGTCCACAACCCACCCGGCATCCAACGCGACCCGGTCCCTCCCCACCCGCCGCAAGCGGCCCGGCCGGCCGGCGCGGTCGTCGTCACCCCCGCCGACCAGCAGTACCGCGACCTCGTCCGGGCCCTCAACGCCCGGTACGTCGCGAGCCCGGAGTCCGTCCGCGTCGCCGACGCCCCCGAACAGGTGGCGGCCGTCGTCGCCGAGGCCGTCCGCAAGAACAAACGGCTCACCGTCCGCAGCGGCGGACACTGCCTGGAGGACTTCGTCTACAACTCCAGCACCCGTATCGTCCTCGACCTCCAGAGGATGAACCGCATCTACCACAGCCCCGAACACAACGCGATAGCCGTCGAGCCCGGCGCCCGCCTGCTGGACGTGTACGAGAAGCTGTACGCCACGTGGGGCATCACCATCCCCGGCGGCATCTGCTACTCGGTGGGCATCGGCGGCCACGTCAGCGGCGGCGGCTGGGGCATGCTCGTACGGCGCGACGGATTGGTCGTCGACCATCTGTACGCCGTCGAGGTCGTGACCGTCACCGCCGACGGCACGGTCAGGACCGTCGTCGCCACCCGGGAGGCGGACGACCCGCACCGGGACCTGTGGTGGGCCCACACCGGCGGGGGCGGCGGCAACTTCGGCGTCGTCACCCGCTACTTCTTCCGCTCCCCGGGCGCCCAGGGCACCGACCCCGCGAACCTGCTGCCCAAGCCGCCGGCGGAGGTCCTCTTCAGCGCCGTGTCCTGGTCCTGGAGCGACCTCAGCAAGGAGGAGTTCGTCCGGCTCGTGCGCAACTACGCGTCCTGGCACGTCGCCCACATCGGCGCCGACAGCCCGGCCCGCTTCCTCACCAGCTTCCTGCTGCTCAACCACCGCTCCAACGGCCAGATCGGCATGGTCACGCAGGTCGACGCGGCGGCCCCGGACGCCCGGAAGATGCTCGACGCCTACCTCGCGCACATGAGCGCCGGCATCACCGTCGGCCCCGGCGCGCTGACCGAGCACATGGGCGAACTCGTGGCCCCCATGCCGCAGTTCGCCGCACCGCGCCGGCTGCCCTGGCTCCAGGCCACCCGGTTCGCCGGCACGACCAACCCGCTGCTCAACGACCCGACCCTGCGCGCCGAGTACAAGTCGGCGTACATGAAGGCCAACTTCCCCAGGCGGCAGGCCGAGACGCTCTACAAGCACCTCACCCGCACGGACATCGACAACCCGGCCATCAACATCCAGCTGACCCCCTACGGCGGTCGCACCCACGCCGTCGGGCAGGCCGACACCGCCTGCTCGCACCGGGACGCCGCCTTCAAGATGCTCTGGTCCGTCCTGTGGAACGAACCGGCCGACGACGCCAAGTACATCGCGTGGACACGGGAGAGCTACGCGGAGACCTACGTCGAGACCGGTGGCGTGCCCGTCCCCAACGCCGTCACCGACGGCTGCTACGTCAACTACCCGGACGCCGACCTGGGCGACCCGCGGTACAACAAGTCCGAGGCGACCTGGGCGACCCTGTACTACAAGGACAACTACCGCAGGCTCCAGCAGGTGAAGCGGGCGTACGACCCGCGCGACTTCTTCCGCCACCGCCAGTCCGTGGAACTGCCCGACGACTGACGCACGCCCGCCACCCCGGGGCGCCGCCGGACCTCCGGCGGCGCCCCGGGGTGTTCCCGTGTCCGTGGAGCCCCGGTTACGAGAGCAACTTCCGTGGGTGCCCGCGCCCCGGCCCGATCTTTAGCGTGGCACGCGTCACGACACGACCGGCCCGGACACCGAGGAGTGGGGACGATGGCGCGAGAAACGGGTGGCATACGACGGCGGAAGTTCCTCGCGGGGGGCGCGGCGGGCGGAGCGGCCGTACTGGCGGGCACGGGCCCGGCGGCGCCAGCCCGGGCGGCGGAGGCGGCACCGGCCGCGGAACCGGTCACCGTCGTCACCCCCAAGGACAAGCGCTACCCGGACCTGGTGCGCGGCTGGAACCAGCGCTGGGTCGCCTCCCCGGAGAAGGTGTGCCTGCCCGAGACCACGGACCAGGTCGTCCAGGTGGTGCAGCAGGCCGTCTCGGCCGGCAAGCGGCTGACCGTCCGCGGCGGCGGCCACTGCTGGGAGGACTGGGTCTTCAACCCCGAGGTCCGCGTCGTCCTCGACATGACGAAGATGAACAAGGTCTCCTACGACGCCAGGACGAACTCCATCGCCGTCGAGGCGGGCGCCCAGCTGCTGAACGTGTACGAGCGGATGTACCGCACCTGGGGCGTCGTCATCCCGGCCGGCATGTGCTTCCAGGTCGGCGCCGGCGGCCACGTCAGCGGCGGCGGCTGGGGCCTGCTCTGCCGCCGCCTCGGCCTGGTCGTCGACCACCTGTACGGCGTGGAGGTCGTGACCGTCGACGCCGACGGCGTCGCCCGCGCCAGAGTCGCGACCCGCGAGACCACCGACCCGGACCGGGACCTGTGGTGGGCCCACACCGGCGGGGGCGGCGGCAACTTCGGCGTCGTCACCCGCTTCTTCTTCCGCTCGCCCGGCGCCACCGGCACCGACCCGTCCGCACTGCTCCCGCAGCCGCCCGCCGAGGTGCTTCTCAGCGCGGTCTCCTGGCCCTGGGCGGAGATGACCGAGAGCCGGTTCGCCCGCCTGGTGAAGAACTACGGCGACTGGCACGCCAAGTACCTCAAGCCCGGCACCCCGGGCGACAACCTCGTCAGCATGCTGGCGCTCAACCACCGGTCGAACGGCGCCATCGGCCTGATCACCCAGGTCGACGCGACCGCACCGGACGCCGAGAAGATCCTCGACGGCTTCCTGGCCGCCATGACCGCCGGAGTCGACGTGGCGCACCGGCCCCTGACCGTCCCCATGGGGGAGCTGGCGGCCATGCCGGAGCTCGCCGCACCGCGCCGGATGCCCTGGCTCCAGGCGGCCCGCTACCTGGGCACCACCAACCCCACGCTCAACGACCCCAGCCTGAAGGGCGACTTCAAGTCCGCCTACTACCGCACCGCCATGCCGGCCGGACACGTCAAGGAGTTCTACCGGCACCTGACCCGCACCGACCTCGTCAACCCGACCGCGTCCGTGCTCCTCAGCTCCTTCGGCGGCCAGGTCGCCGCGGTCGCCCCGGACGCCACCGCGTCCGCGCACCGCGCCTCCGCGTACAAGGCGGCCTGGATGATCTGGTGGACCGACCCCGCCGACGAGGCCCTGTCGCTGCGGTGGATCCGGGAGTTCTTCCACGGGGTGTACGCGGACACCGGCGGCGTCCCGGTACCGAACGCGGTCACCGACGGCTGCTACGTCAACTACCCGGACATCGACCTGCACGATCCGGCGTACAACACCTCCGGCGTGCCCTGGTACACCCTGTACTACAAGGGCGGCTACCCGAAGCTGCAACAGGTCAAGGCGGCGTACGACCCGCGCGACGTGTTCCGGCACAGCCAGTCCGTGCGACTGCCGAAGAAGGACCGGAACGAACCCACCGAGAAAGGCAGGGACACATGACTGTTCAGCCGGGCGAGGTCTACTACAACCCGCGCTGCCGGGAGAAGATCGTCATCAGGACGCCCGCCGCGCACACCGGCGGTGAACGCGCGGTCATGGACCTGTACGTCGAGCCCGGCGGATTCGCCGCCGGCTACCACACCCACCCGTTCAGCGAGGAGATCTTCACGCTGGTGCGCGGCAGCCTGCGGGTGCACGTGGGGGGACGCGACGTCGTCCTGGCCGAGACCGGGCAGACCGTGACCGTGCCGGCCGGGACGGTGCACCGGTGGTTCGGGAACACCGAGCAGGAGACCTCGTTCGCGGTGGTCCAGCTGGTCAACCGGGCCGACCGGTTCGAGCAGCTGATACTGCGCCAGCTCTTCGGGCTCGCCCAGGACGGCAAGACCGACGCGGAGGGCCGCCCGAACCTGCTCCAGCACGCCGTGACCATGCGGGAGTTCTCCGACGTCCTGCGCTTCACGGACCACCCCTGGCCCCTCCAGCGCCTGGTGAACGGCGCCCTCGCACCGCTCGCCCGGCTGCTCGGCTACCGGGCCTGCAACCCGGAGTACCTGGAGCGCGGACCGCTGGAGACGGCCGAGCTGGAGGACCTGCCCGAGGCGGTCGCCGAGAAGCTCCGCCCCTACGGGGGCCGGGTGTGAGCGGGGCGTCCCGACGGCACGAAAGGACCCCGGTGGCCACCGGGGTCCTTCGCTGTGGTGCTGCGGTGCGTGATGCCGTCGGTCAGAACGACTTGTGGAAGCCCGCGTCGACCGCGTAGTCCGAGCCCGTGGTGCTCGCCGAACGCGGCGAGGCCAGCAGCAGGATCGCGTCGGCGACCTCCTGCGGGTCGATGAGGCGGCCGGTGACCTGGCCCATCATCTGCGGGGCGACGGTGTTCATGATGCTGTCGCGGTCCGCACCGGCCATGCCGGCGATGATGTCGGCCGCGCCGCCCTCCTCGGTCCACCACGCGGTGAGCACGGCGCCCGGCGAGACGGTGTTGACGCGGATGCCCTGGCCGCCGAACTCCTCCGACAGCGCCTTGGTCAGGTTGGACAGCCCCGCCTTGGCGGCGCCGTACTCGATGTTGACCTGGGCGGGCTGGCGGGCCATGCCGGTCGAGACGTTGATGATCGAGCCGCCGCCGCGCTCCAGCATGTGCGGGATGGCCGCGCGGATCGCGCGGACCGCCGAGAACAGGTTGAACTCGATGACGGCCTGCCACTGCTCGTCGCTGCTGTCGAAGAAGCCGGTGCGCGGCATGGAGATGCCGGGCGGCGGGCCACCCGCGTTGTTCACCAGGATGTCCAGACCGCCGAAGTGCTCGACCGCGCGGGCGACGACCTGACCGGGGGCCTGGGGGTCCATCAGGTCGGCGGACACGTGCAGCAGGTTCGGGCCCGCGAGCCCGTCCAGCTCCGGTGTGCTCTTGCGGGAGACCGCGACGACCTTGGCGCCCTCTGCGAGCAGGGAACGGGTGACGGCCAGGCCGATGCCCTTGGAAGCGCCGGTCACCACGGCCACGCGGCCGGAAAGCTTGAGGTCCATGCTTGTCCTTCTCTTGGTCGAGGCCCTCACCCGGGAGGCAGGGGAGAGCCCTGCGGTGCGCTCTCGTCAGGTGGAACACCGGCGACCGCCAACGGGTTGCAGGGGGCGCGGTGGGCGCGTGCCCGCGTCCCGGGAGGGGGCTGGGCCGTGTGGAGGGCCTACACGCTCAGGAGCACGGTGTCCGCGGTGGCGGAGCGGCCGGCCGGTGTGGTGCGCGGGGGCAGGGCGACCGCGTCCAGGGAGAGGTGCGGTTCGGCCGAGGAGGGGGCCTCCAGGCGGGGGTGGCCGACCAGGATGTCGGTGATCAGATGGTGGATGTGCGCGTGGGGCGAGGTGCCGAGCTCGTCGCGCAGGACGCGGCAGAGGCGGTGGAAGACGCCGAGGGCGTCGGCGCGGCGCCCGGAGCGGTAGAGGGCCAGCATCAGCCGGCCGGTGAGCCGCTCGTCGCTGGGGTCCTGGTGGACCAGGGAGGCCAGCTCGGGGAGGAGCTGATGGTGGCGGCCGAGCCGCAGTTCGGCGTCGACGCGCCGGACGACGGACTCGCCCCGGTCGCGTTCGGTCGCGGCGAGGGCGGCGCGCAGCAGCGGTCCGGTGGGCGCGTCGACGAAGCCCGGCAGGGCGTGCGCGGCCCGCAGGTGCCGGACGCCCGCTTCGAGGGCCCCGGCGTCGAGCGCCGCCCGCCCGGCACGCAGGCGCTGTTCGTAGGCGTGCAGATCGAGTTCGCCGTCCTGGACGCGGAGCAGATAGCCCTGGTCGCGGGTGACGAGCCGGCCCGAGGAGCCCGCGGCCGACGGTGCGCCGTCGCCGTGCAGGATCCGGCGCAGCTGCATGACGTAGGTGTGGACGGCGGCGACCGCACGCGGGGGTGGGCTGTACTCCCACAGCTCCTCGATGAACTGGGCCATCGACACCACCCGGTTCGCGTTCATGAGCAGGAGGACCAGCATCTGACGGTGCTTGGGTGCGCTGGGGGTCCTGTCGGTGCCGTTCTCGGTGACGGACATGGCTCCAAGGATGCAAAAATGCATTACCTCTCCACGGATATGCGCCCGGTCGGTAACGCTGCAACGGTAACCACGCAGCCACCCCGAGGCGAAAAATCCGGGAGCCACTTTGGCAACTCCCGAGCGGACCGGAAGATTCCGTCCGGTGGCTAATGGCCGGTGACGCGAGCGAGTATTTCCGCCGGATTTCGAGGCTCCCGATCGCCCCGCCAGGCGATATGTTGATCGGGGCGTACGAGAACAAGGTCACGGCCGTACAATTCCCGGCCCGCCGGGTCGTCGACGTGCACCACGGAAAACGGAATTCCTCGTTCGCGGGCCGCTTTTTCCAGAGTGGACGTGTCGTGGTGGCCGGAGCGCAGGCTCAGGAGCGTGAACCCGGTCCCGAACCGGTCGAAGAGGGAACCGCCCGCGCCGTGCGTGTCGTCCAGCCACAGGTGCGGCGCCCGCCCGCCGGGCACCCCCGAGGGCGTGTACGACGTGAAGTCGTCCGGGGGCGGGTCGCCGGAGGGGATCACCACGGGCGAGCCGTCGTAGCGGGCGCCCAGCTGCACGCCGAGCGTGGCCATGGTGAGCAGCCCGTACCGCGCGAGCCGCCGCGCCGTCGCGTGCCGCGCCGCCGTGCCGGCGGCCGAGTCCTCCTCCAGGGCACCGGGCCGCTCGATGGCGCCGAGGGCGATGTTGAGCCCGCGCGCGGCGGCGGTGTTACGCAGGGCGACGGGCCGGCGCTCCGCCTCGTACGACGGCAGCAGGCCGGGGCCCGCCCAGCCCCGCACCGCGGCGGCCAGCTTCCAGGCCAGGTTCGCGGCGTCGTCGACCCCGGTGTTCATGCCGAACCCGCCGTTGGGAGTGAACAGGTGCGCGGCGTCCCCGGCCAGCCAGACCCGTCCGCGCCCGAACCGCTCGGCGACCAGCGCGGCCCCCGGAGTCCAGGCACGCCGCCCGCGCACCGCCACCTCGACGGGTACGCCGACGGCGCGGCGCACCAGCTCCACGATCGCGCCGTCGTCGGGGTCGTCCGGGTCGGCCGAGCTCGTGAGCAGGAAGAACTCGTCGTCGCCGTCGAGGGCGATCAGGTTGATGGCGAGCTCGTCGTTGAACACCCAGTTGCTCCACGCGGCGTGCTCGCGCAGGAAACGCCCGTACAGGCCCGGCACCCGCAGCCGCGCGGCGGTCGCCCTGCGCCCCAGCACGTCCTGTTCCAGCGACCCCTCCCCGGCGTACGAGGCGCCCAGCGAGCGGCGTACCAGGCTGTGCCCGCCGTCGCACCCCACCGCGTACCCGGCCACCCAGGTGCGCGGCCCCCGCGGACCCTCCGTGCCGAGGACGACGGCGCCGCGGGCCTCGCGCACGGACGTGACCCGGTGGCCGTAGCGCAGGGTGACGCCGGGCCGGGTGGCCGCGTGCTCCCACAGCAGCCGCTCCACGTACATCTGGTTCGCCCGGTGCATCGGCTCGGGCACCTGGTCGGTGCGGTCGGCGGCGGCCACCGCGGCGCGCACCGCGTCGGCGCCCGGCCACGGCAGCCGGGCCAGCAGCCGGCCGCTGTAGCGGGTGAAGAAGGAGATACCGGCGTCGTGCGAGCCGGGCAGCCCCAGTTCCCGGACCCGCGCCGCCAGGCCGAGGCGGCGGTAGTGCTCCATCGTCCGGGCGTTGTGCGTGCTGCCGCGCGGCTCGTCCAGCACCGACTCCTCGGTGTCGAAGACAACCGACGCGACCCCGTGACGGTCGAGGAACAGCGCGAGCAGCAGTCCCACGGGACCGCCTCCGACGATGGCGACCGGCGTGCGCGCGGGACGGTCGTGGCGGTCCATCGAGTGGCCTCCAGGATGATTTTTCCGCGATATGCCCGCGTCATCTTCGCAACGCCTTCTGAAGGATTGCTGGAGATGCCGCCCAGGGAATCGGACAACGCCTTCTGGAGAGGACCTTTAGCTGACGCCTGGACACTCTGCTGACAGACCTGATCGCCTTCCCGAAGTCCGGCGGAGTGAGAGGTAATCGATGTTTCTCCTGGGCACGCACCGGTCGGTTGTACAGCGTATGCGCCTCTACGCCGACCCTCATCTCGGCGCGGGGAATTTCTTCTGGCACGCCTGGCGGATTTCGAAGGACCGGAACCGTCCGCTTCTTTTCCACCCCGACGTGACCAGGCCGGGCTGGGAGCACCGGGAGTGGCACAGCATGTCCCTCGACGACATCCGCGTCACCGTCCTCAGGTACGCGCACTGGTACCGCGAGCAGGGCGTGAGCGCCGGTTCCCACGTCGGCCTGTGCACCGGCCACGGGCTGTACGGCCTGCTGCACCACATCGCCGTCACGAGCCTGGGCGCGGCGGCCGTCCACTGCAATCCGCGGATGGCGCCGCAGACCGCGTCCGAGTACTTCGCGCGCACCGGAACCGGCCTCGTGGTCGGCGACGCCGACCTGCTGAAGGACCTCGCGTCGGCCCGCCGCGAGCCGGGCACCGCCCCGCACCTCGTGGACATCCGCGCCCTCGACGAGGAAGCCGTACGCCCGAGCGCCCCCCTGCCGTCCTTCCCGCACCGGCACACCGACGACGACCTGGTGATGATCTCCCACTCGTCGGGAACCACCGGCCGCCCCAAGGCACCGGTCTTCCACCACCGGTCCTTCTTCGCCGGCAAACGCGTACGGCTGTGGACCTTCCCCTCCCGCCGCACCGACCGGCTCCTGACCGCCCTGCCGCACAGCCACTCGGCCGGCATCAGCTACCTGTCCATGGCGCTGCTGCTCGGCATCCCCACCCTCGTCCTCGACCAGGCGAACGGCGAGCGCGTCACCCGCGCCGTCAACGCCTTCAAGCCGACCGTCGTGCTCGGCTTCCCGCTCACCCTCGCCGAGGTCGACCCGGCCGCGATCCGCCCCGAGGCCGCCCGGCTCGTCCACACCTGGAACGGCATGGGCGACGCCTCCCACGAGCGCCACATCCGCCCCCTGGTCGCCCTCGGCGCGCCCGGCACCGGCTCCGTCTACCTCGACGGACTCGGCTCCTCCGAGATGGGCATGGTGCTGTTCAAGGCCGCCCACACCGCGCGCTCCGAGCACTACGGCCGCTTCATCGGCAAGCCCGTCGGCGTCGTCCGCAAGGCCGCCGCGCTCGACCCGTCCGGGCGTGAACTGCCCGCCGGACAGCCCGGCATGCTCGGCGTCAAGGGCCCCAGCGTCACCCCCGGCTACTGGGACGACCCGGGACTCACCAAGCAGTCGGTCCTCAACGGCTACTTCCTCACCGGCGACATCGTCCGCCACGACGGCGAGGGCAACTGGTACCACCTCGACCGCACCCCCGACGTCATCCGCACCGCGGCCGGCGACGTCCACAGCCTGCCCCTCGAAGAGGTCGTCCTGAACACGACCCAGGCCCTGGACGCCGCCGTCGTCGCGGTCGCCGACCCGCGCCAGCCCGGCAGGTCCTGCCCCGCGGCCGTCGTCCACCACACCGACGGGATCCACCGCAGCGCCGCCGACCTGCTGGCCGTGTGCAACACCGCCCTGGACCGCGCGGGACTGCCCAGGCTGGCCGCCCTCGTCGTCGCCGGCACCCGCGAGGACCTCCCCGTCGGCGTCACCGGAAAGACCCTCAAGCGGGTGCTGCGCGAACGCCACCACGACCTGCTCAGCCGCCCCGCCACCGACTCCGTCGCCACCACCGCGCCCTGACGGCACGCCGAACGCCCGCGAAGAAAAGGACCGACCATGCCCGACCACAAAGCGGCGCGCCGGATCGTCGACATCATCACCGGCACCTGGCAGGCACAGGCCCTGTACGCGGCGGTCGCCCTCGGCATCCCCGACCAGCTGGCCGCCGGGCACACCACCGACGAGACGCTCGCCGAGCGG
This sequence comes from Streptomyces niveiscabiei, assembly GCF_033794345.1. Classification (NCBI taxonomy): domain Bacteria; kingdom Bacillati; phylum Actinomycetota; class Actinomycetes; order Kitasatosporales; family Streptomycetaceae; genus Streptomyces; species Streptomyces niveiscabiei. The sequence goes on along the minus strand of NZ_JARAYJ010000006.1, from coordinate 8,709 downwards.
ACCGGCTCCGACCCGGACGCCCTGCGGCGCCTGATGCGGCTGCTGACCGCCATGGACGTCTTCGAACCGGCACCGGACGGCTACCGGCTCACACCGGCCGGGGAACTCCTGCGCACCGACACCGACCACTCCATGAGCGACATGGTCCGCATCTACGGCGACGAGTTCCACCGTGCCTGGGGCGCGATCGTCCCCGCCGTACGCACCGGCACGTCCGGTTTCCGGCACGCCTTCGGCAGGACGCTCCACGCCCATCTGCGCGACCCCGACGCGGGACTGCGGTTCCAGCGGGCCATGAACGCCGGCACCGTGTTCTTCCCCGACGTCCTGGACGCCTTCGACTTCGCCGGCCACCACACCGTCGTCGACGTCGCCGGAGGCAGCGGCATGCTCCTCGGCACCGTGCTGAACGCCCACCCCCGGCTGCGCGGCATCCTCTACGACCAGCCCCACATGGTGCCCGTCGCCACCGCCCACCTCGACGCGGCGGTCGGACCCGGACGCTACGAGACCCGGGCGGGCGACATCTTCCGCGGTGTGCCCGACGGCGGTGACGTCTACCTGCTCTCCCGCGTCCTCCAGGACTGGGACGACGACCACTGCGTGACCCTGCTGTCCCGCATCCGCGCGGTCCTGCCCGCCGACGGCCGGCTGCTGATCCTCGAACGGATCGTCCCCGCCGACGGGGAGACGCTGCTGCCGCTGTTGTACGACCTGCACCTCCTCATGGCCGCCGGCGGCCGGGAACGCGACCTCACCGGCTACCGCGCCGTCCTGTCCGCCGCCGGACTGCGCCTGGAGACCGTGCACCCCCTCGCCCTCGAAACCAGCCTCCTCGTCGCGGCTGCCGCGTGAGCGCGCACCCGCCCCGTCCGACACCTGACGGAGAAGCCGAGATGAGCAACGGGGATCTCACGGTCTGCGTCGTCGGCGCCGGACCCCGGGGCCTGTCCGTCCTGGAGCGCCTGTGCGCCAACGAGCGCAAGTCCGCGTCGCGTTCCTCGGTCGTCGTCCACGTCGTCGACCCCTACCGGCCCGGACCCGGCAGAGTGTGGCGCACCGCCCAGTCGCGGCACCTGCTCATGAACACCGTGGCCTCCCAGGTCACCGTCTACACCGACCACAGCGTGACGATGGACGGGCCGGTGGAGGAGGGACCCAGCCTGTACGAGTGGGCCGCCGCGCTCACCCCGCCGCAGGACAGCGCCCTGCTCGCCGAGGCCCGGCGCATCGGACCCGACGCGTACCCGAGCCGCGCCCTGTACGGCCGTTACCTGGAGGAATGCTTCGACCGCATCGTCGAGGACGCCCCCGGCCACGTCACCGTCCAGGTGCACCGGCGCCTGGCCGTCGCCGTCGACGACACCGGCCCCGGCGCCGCGCAGACCGTGACCCTCGACGACGGCACCCGGCTCACCGGGCTCGACGCGGTGGTGCTCGCCCAGGGCCACGTACCCGCCCAGCCCTCGCCCGACGAGGCACGCACCGCCGACGAGGCGCGGACCTACGGCCTCGTCCACATCCTGCCCGCCAACCCGGCGGACGTGGACCTGTCCGCGCTCGCACCCGGCCGGCCCGTCCTGCTGCGCGGACTCGGCCTGAACTTCTTCGACCACATGGCACTCCTCACCACCGGGCGCGGCGGCCGGTTCGAGCGGACGGGCGGCCGGCTGCGCTACCTGCCGTCCGGAAACGAGCCCAAGCTGTACGCCGGTTCACGGCGCGGCATCCCCTACCACGCGCGCGGCGAGAACGAGAAGGGCCCGCACGGCCGCCACCTGCCCCGGCTGCTCACCCCCGGCCGGACAGCGGACCTCCTGGCCCGCGCGAGGGACGGCGAGCGGGTCCACTTCGGCACCGACGTGTGGCCGCTGATCGCCAAGGAGGTCGAGAGCGTCTACTACGGCACCCTGCTCACCGCCACCGGCCGCGACGGCGAACGCGCCACCCTCGTCGACCGCTACCTGGCGGCCCCCACGAACGAGGACGAACACCGCCTCCTCGACACCTACGGCATCCCCGCCGCCGACCGCTGGAACTGGCAGCGGATCACCCGGCCCTACGGCGCACGCGTCTTCGCCGGCCGCGCCGAGTTCCGCGACTGGCTGCTGGAGTACCTCGCCCAGGACGTCCGCGAGGCACGCGCCGGCAACCTCAGCGGCCCGCTGAAGGCCGCCCTCGACGTCCTGCGGGACCTGCGCAACGAGATCCGCCTCGTCGTGGACCACGGGCGGCTGGAGGGCAACTCCTACCGGGACGACCTCCAGGGCTGGTACACCCCCCTCAACGCCTTCCTGTCGATCGGCCCGCCCGTCTCCCGCATCGAGGAACTCATCGCCCTGATGGAGGCCGGCACGGTGGAGCCGGTCGGACCGGGCATGCGGGTGCGGGTCCGCGCCGACGGCGCCGGGGCGCCCGCCTTCGAGGCCACCTCGGACCGGGTCGGCGGCGACCCGGTCCACGCCACCGCCCTGATCGAGGCCCGCCTGCCCGAACCGGACGTACGCCGCACCGACGACCCCCTGCTCGCCCACCTCCTGCGCACCGGCCAGATCACCCCGTACCGCATCGCGGGCACCTGCGGCACGAGCTACGAGACGGGCGGCATGTCCGTCACCGAGCGGCCCTACCACGTCGTCTCCGCCGACGGCCGCGCCCACCCGCGCCGGTTCGCCTACGGCGTCCCGACCGAGGCCGTCCACTGGGTCACCGCCGCCGGCATCCGCCCCGGCGTCGACTCCGTGACCCTCGGCGACTCGGACGCGATGGCCCGCGCCGTACTGGACCTCCCGACCGCCGGGGACCGCCCGCCGGCAGGGGAGCCGCGGTGAGGAGGGCGGGCCGTCCGGGTGCGCCGCCACGAGAGGCGACGGACTGACGACAGAACCTCAAGCCGGACTGCCCGTCGAACGGGCCGTGTCCGACGAGGCATGGCTCCAGGCCATGCCCGCCACGGCCGCCGAGGCGATCACGGCCACGCACGAGACGACGAGCGGGTCGGTCTCGACCTCCGAAGACCGCTCGTAGGAATCCGACCGAGTCGCTGGACGGCAGCAGGCTGATCGGGATTTCATCTCTTTTCCGTAGGGCGGATGTCCGCGCTCTCAAGGTCGATAATTTCATTGCGCACTTAACATTTTCCCGCATCGAATCATTTGCGCCATTTTTCGGCCCCACGCTTTTACGGAGCGGGCAGTTCCTCGCGGGATCGTTCGAGACGCAGCAGATACCGCTTGGCCGCCGGGCCACCGGCGTACCCCTCCGACCGGCCCGACGAGGCGACGATGCGGTGGCAGGGCAGCAGCACGCACAGCGGGTTCGCCCCGAGGGCCGTACCGACCGCCCGCGCGGCCCTCGGCCGGGAGAGGGCCCGGGCCAGTTCCCCGTACGTGGCCGTCGAACCGTAGGGCACGACGCTGTGCAGCGCCCGGACCGTCTCGGCGCAGAACGGCGTCGCCAGCACCAGGTCCACGGGCAGCTCGAACTCCCGCCGCGCACCGGTCAGATAGGCGTCGATCTGGCGGCCGGCCTCCTCGAACAGCTCCGTCTGCGCCCGCGTCCACGCCCCCGCGGGCGTCTCCCGCAGCCCGGCCCGCAGGATCCGTTCGCGCACGGCCGCCCGGTCCTGGAACCCGCAGTACACCAGCGCGTCGTCGGTCGCGGCGAGCCGGAGTTCCCCGAGCGGCGTCGTACGGCCGGTCAGCGCGACACCGCCGGAGACGGCGGGGTGGGAGGTCTGCACGGATAGCTCCTGAGCTGGTCGTTCGGGCGGGCGTTCGGCGGTCGCGGAGCGGCTCACACCGACAGGGGGCGGCAGCTCTTGCAGGCGCGGTAGCCCGCACGGCCGGCCTCCCTCGCGGTCGTGAACGGCACCTGGTGGGGCGCGGTGATGCGCCGGGCGTGCGCACAGGTCGGATGGCAGTAGATGCGGGTGGTGTCGCTGCCGAGGAACGCCGCGCCGCTGCTCGACCACCGGCGCACCTCGGCCAGGTCGAGGCCCTCCGCCACCCGGAGCGCGTCCCCGGCGTCCGGCGAGTACGCGGCGTCGCACGGCGTGCCGTTCTCGTACGTCACCCGATGGCACGGGATCAGCACGACGAGCGGATTGCGGGCCAGGGCGCCCAGGACCGCTTCGGGACTCGCGGAGTCCGGCAGCGCGGCCTCCCGGGCGACCCAGGACAGCGGACGCAACTGCCCGGCCGGGACGGTCCGGACCGCGTCCAGCACCCGGGCGTCCACCGTCTCGACCGGGCCCAGGTCCAGCGGCAGCTTCCTGGCCCGCCCCGTGCGCACGGCGGTGACCAGGCCGGGGAACCGTTTGGTCGCCGGGATCGCGGAACGGCCGGTGCGCGCGCGGTGCCGTTCCTCGAACAGCTCGGCCGTCAGCCCCCCGCTCGCCAGCGCCGACCCGCTGACGGCCACCGGCGTGAAGGCCACGAACAGCTCGCCCGCCGCCGAGTCCAGCCGCACGTACGTGTCGTACCGCTCACGCGCGATGCCCACGCGTCGCAGGATCCGCAGCGCGAAGTCCGGCGGAACCGGCGGTTCGCCCAGCGCACCGGCCGCCTCCGGGTCGACCGGCGACGTGCCCGGCCCCTCGCGGCGTGCCCCGTTCATGTAGTCACCTCCCTCTCGTCCTCCGGCGCCAGCAGCCGCCGCAGGTCGCCCATCGCACGCGAGACCTGCGCCTTCGCCGTCCCCACGGGACAACCCTGTACCTGCGCCACTTCCGCGTAGCTCATGCCCACCACGTGTCGCAGCACCACCGGAATCCGGTAGTGCTCCGGCAGCTCCGACAGCGCGGCGACCAGCCGGCCACGGTCGTCCGTGGTCAGAGCCCGTTCCGCCGGGCCCGGCTCGGTGCCTGACCACGTGTCCTGCGCGTCGTCCACCCGCATGACGGACACCGGACGGCGGGTGCTGCTGCGCACATGATTGCGCCAGACGTTCGCCGCGATGGTCATCAGCCACGCCCGTGGACTCAGCGCCCGGCGACGCTCGGGCGGGTACGTCCGCAGCGCCGTGTAGGCGCGCAGGAACGTGTCCTGCCCCAGGTCGTCGGCCTCGGCGGCCGACCCGGAGACACGCAGCAGGAACGCGTGCACGGACCTGGCGTGGACCCGCACCAGCTCCGTGAAGCCGCTGTCCAGGTCCTCCGCCAGCAGATCGGTCAACTGCTCGGCCACTTTGTCCATCACCTACCTGAACACCGTCACCCGCAAAAGGGTTGCCGAACCCGGCGCCGGCGGCCACCGGCGGCCCCTCACGGCGCCGGGTACCCCGTGGGCGACAGCAGCGCGGGGTCACCGGCGTCGATGGCGTCGTACAGGCGGCGCAGGCGCGGCACCGGCTCGATGCCGAAGGAGTCGCCCAGCCGGCAGCGCAGCCGCTGGAACACGTGCAGCGCCTCGGTGCGCCTCCCGGACCGGTGCAGCGCCACCATGTACTGGGCCTGGATGTTCTCGTGCGTCGGGTGCCGGGCGGCCAGCACGGCCAGCTCGGGCAGCAGCTCGTGATGCCGGCCGAGCCGCAGATCCGCCTCGATCCGCCAGGCCAGCACCCCCATGCGGTACTCCTCCAGCTCGACGGCGTGCGCCGCACTGTGCGCCCCCGACGGCACGTCGGCCAGCACGGGCCCCCGCCACACCGCGAGCGCCTCGCGGAACAGCCGCGCCGAGCGCGCGACGTCTCCGGCGGCGGACGCCTCCCGGCCGCGCCGGCTGAGCTGCTCGAACAGGAGCCGGTCGCTGGCCTGCGGCTCCACCACCAGCTGATAGCCCTGGTTGTGGGTGACCAGCGTGTGACTGCGGTCCACCGGAACGCCGCGCAGCAGCTGGCGGATGTACAGCACGTACGTCTGGAGCGTGGACAGCGCCGTCTTCGGCGGCTGGGACCCCCACAGCTCGGTGATGCACTGCCCGGCCCGCACGATGTGGTTGGTGTCGAGGATCAGCAGCGCGAGCAGCTGACGGGGCTTGGGCGCGCTCGGAGTGCGGTTCTGGCCGTCGACCACGAGGGACAGCGGGCCGAGCACACCGACCCGCAGGGCGCAGGAGGGGGTGTGAACGGTTCGGTGATGTCGCGTCATGAAGAATTCCTCCGGCAGATCCCTGCGGCTGTGTCCGTTCCCGGCGTGCGACAGCACCATGTGGCTCAAGGAACGCCCCGCACAACGCCGACTTGAAAAAGAAGCGCGGGCCTTCGTCATTGGCGGAAGATGTACGGTCCGGCCGCGCGCCGGACAACGTGATCCGCCGCTGCGGCGTCTGTCCGGACAAGTCGACGTTCCTCACGACTTGCCAACGACGAGCTCGGAAGGGTTTCCTTGCCGAAAGCAGAGAGAGGCTTTTTATTCTTCTTGCGCAGGGCAAGCGGGACCACGGGGGACCACGCATGGCCACGAAGCAGATTTTTCCCGCGCACGATCAATATCAAAGGATTTCGATCACCGACTTCAGCAGAGAGGTGTTCGGGCACCTGCCCCGGCAGGACCAGCGCCAGTGGGCGGAGACCTACCTCAAGGGGCTGCTCAGCACCCCGGGACGCAAGTCCGTACGACGGATGGCCGCCGCCGTCTCCGGCGCCCCCACCGCGTCGCAGTCGCTGCACCAGTTCGTCAGTTCGAGCCCGTGGCCCTGGGAGCCGTCACGCGGCGCCCTGGCCGACTGGACCGGGCGACGGGCCGCCGTGCGCGCCTGGAACCTCGTACCGATCGTGGTGCCCAAGCGGGGCCGGCACTCGGTCGGCGTCCACCGCCGCTTCGACGCCGCGGCCGGCCGCGTCATCAACTGCCAGATCGGCGTCGGCCTGTTGCTCTCCACGCGCCTGGGCGACCTGCCGGTCGACTGGCGGCTCCACCTGCCGGCGGCCTGGTGCGGCGATCCGCTGCTCCGCCGCCGGGCCAGGATCCCGGACTCGGGCGACGCCAGGTCGCTGTGGGCGCTCGGCCTGGAACTGGTCGACGCGCAGTACGCGCGCTCGGACGGCAGGGCGGTCCCGGTGGTGGCGGACGCCCGGGACCTGCTCGACCCGACGCCCCTCGTCAACGGCCTCAGCGGCCGGGGCGCCCGGTTCGTGCTCTGCGCCGCCGGCAGCCTCGTCCTGCGCGTCGGATCACCCTTCGACCCGCGATGGCAGGCGAACAGGACCGTCACGGCGGAACAGCTCTGCGTCGACGACCCACTGCTCCACCGAGGCGCGCAGATCCTGGCCCACTCCCGGCGCCACCGCGCCCAGCACTCCACGGCCCGGTGGAGCCTGTCCGGCCCGGTCCACCTGCCCCGCACCCGGCACACCCTGCGGCTGCTCGCCACCTGGCACCCCCGGCACGCCCGCCCGGCCCGGATCTGGCTCACCAACCTCATGCACGCCGACGTCGACGAACTGATCGACCTGGCCGGCACCCAACTCGGCACGAACTCCGCCCTCCAGTCCCTCCAGACCGACTTCGGCCTGTTCGACTTCGAGGGCCGCTCCTTCCCCGGCTGGCACCACCACATGACCCTCGTGTCGGCCGCGTACGACTGGCACGAACTGTCGGCCGCGGCCGGACAAGAGCGCGGCACGCCGAGGTTGCGAATCGGCGACAGCCCGTTCGGAAGGGCGGATTCCGGGTGATCGTCGAGTCATGTCCGAACATGCCGACCAACAGCCCTCTGGCGGAGAGGCCGCGCTCACCGCAGGGTGCCTGCTGTTCCTCGTACTGATCGCGGACGCGGCGGCCGGGCTGCTGGTCGTCATCCTGCTCGCCGTCCGGGGACCGGGCCGGACGGACACCGGCACGCCGCCCCCGGACTGGGGGCCGGTCCTGGGCTTCGGCGCGCCGGCCGCCGTACTGCTGCGGGCGGGGCACCGGGGCATGGGGACGGTGCAACTGGCGCTCTGCGTCCTTCTGACGGTCCACACGCTGGGCTCCTGGCCCTGACCCGGACCCAGGCCCGGCCACGCCGCTTCGCCGATGAGTTTCCGGTGGCGGCGCGGTCTACCTGATCGACGAAGGGAGCGCACCATGCGCAAGATCATTGTCTGTACGTTCCTGTCGCTGGACGGCGTCATGCAGGCGCCCGGCGGTCCGGACGAGGACCCCGAGAGCGGGTTCGCGTACGGCGGCTGGCAGAAGCCGGTGAGCGACGACGAGGTCGGTGCGGCCATCGCGGGCTGGTACGAGCCCTCGGACGCGATGCTGCTCGGGCGCAAGACGTACGAGATCTTCGCGTCGTACTGGCCGGGTGCCGATCCCGGCAACCCGTTCACCGAGCGGATGAACGGCATGCGCAAGTACGTGGCGTCCAGGACCCTGGCGTCCGTGGAGTGGCGGAACTCCACGCTGCTGGAGGGCGATACCGCCGATGCCGTGCGCGAGCTCAAGGCGTCGGACGGCGGTGACATCAACGTCGTCGGCAGCGGCGACCTCGCCCAGACCCTCATGCGGCACGGCCTCGTCGACGAGTACCGGCTGACCATCCATCCGGTGATCATCGGCACCGGCAAGCGGCTGTTCGCCGACGGGGCGATCCCCACCGCGCTGGAGCCGGTCAGCGTCTCGACGACGAAGAGTGGCACCGTCGTCGGCGTCTACCGGCCGAACGGCGAGCCGAGCTACGGCAGTTACTAGTGCCGCATCAGGCAACGTTTGCCCTGCCTGTACGGTCGGGGCATGGATGCCAGCGGCCAGCCGAGTCTTGATGAGATCGAAGATCGCTTCGTTGG